>NZ_JBFTNF010000002.1:0-290607 GCF_056397345.1 Cupriavidus sp. 05N38 | reverse complement strand
AACCCGCTTCAGCTGGGCCGAGGTCGCCGGCGCCGCGCAGTACGAATTCGAGGTGGCCGCCGACGCGGACTTCAGCCAGGGCGCCGTGCAGGCGCGCGCGGCCGCGCCCGCGGCCAGCCGGCCGCTGGCGCCGGGGCGCTGGTGGTGGCGCGTGCGGTCCGTCGATGCGGCCGGCCAGCCGGGGCCCTGGGGCGAGCCGGTGGCGTTCGCGCAGGAGCCGTCGCCGCCGCAGCCGCGCCTGGAAGACGATGGCGGCGACACCCTGCGCATCGCATGGCCGGCCGCGGCCGCCGGTGGCGCAGGCGGCGCGGCCCAGGCCTACCGGCTGCAGATGGCGTCCGACGCGGCTTTCACCCGCATCGTGGCGGACGTGCGCAGCGAGACCAACGAGGCGCGCCTGCCGCGCCCGGGCAGCGGCAGCTACTTCGTGCGCGTGGGACGCGAGAGCCCTGGCGCCGCCACAGCCACCACTTCCGCCACTGCCGCCGGGCCGCATTTTTCCCCGCCCCAGCGCATCGAAGTGATGCAGTACGTGCGCGACGCACAAGGCCAGCCGGTGAGCACCGGCGCAGGCCTGCTCAACCGTGCCGACTGAACTGGCGCAACCGGCGGCGCGCGCCCGCACGCTGGGCCGCCTGCAGGCGCGTCTGCTGGCCGGCTACCAGCGCCGCACGCTGGTCGAGTGGGCCTTGCTGGGCGCGGCGGTGCTGGCGCTGGTGGTGGCCTGCGCCGTGCGCGGCTGGAGCGAGCGCGCCGACAAGGCGGTCTACGACCTTGCCGTCGCGGCCCAGCACCACGCGCCCGGCGACGACATCGTCATCGTCGCCATCGACGATCCCGGGATCTCCGCCATCGGCCGCTGGCCGTGGCGGCGCCACGTGCTGGCCAGCCTGATCGACCATATCGCCGCCGGCGTGCCGCGCGTGATCGGTGTCGACGTGATCCTCTCCGAGCCCGACCTGCTGCACCCCGGGGACGACCGCGCGCTGGCGCTGAGCATGGCGCGCGCCGGCAACGTGGTGCTGCCCGCGCTGGCGGAGCCCGGGCAGGGCGGCCTGCAGGTGCGCTATCCGCTGACCGGCCTGGGCAGCGCGGTGGGCCATATCAATATCGCGGTGGACCTGGACGGCGTCGCGCGCCAGGTATTCCTTCAGGAAGGGCTGCCGGGCCAGTTGCTCGATCACTTTTCCGCCGCGATGGTCGGCTTCGGCCGTCCGCCGCGGCCCGTGTCCGGCTACCGGCATGATCAGCAGCAGGATGCGCCGGACGCCGATGGCTGGCTGCATCGCTATCGCTTGCGCATTCCTTTCGCCGGCCCGCCCGGCACGTTCCGCCAGGTGCCGGTGCTCGACGTGCTCGACGGCAAGCTGCCGCCCGGCTTCTTCCACGGCAAGGCCGTGCTGGTCGGTGCCACCGCCAGCGGACTCGGCGATGTGTACCCCACTCCTGCCTCGCGCGACGGCCACGGCATGAGCGGCGTGGAGATCATCGCCAATGCCATGCAGACGCTCCAGCGCGACAGCGCCATCGTGGCCCTGCCGGCGCCATGGTTCTGGCTCGGCACGCTGCTGCCGGTGCTGCTGGCGGCGCTGGCCGCGCTGATGCTTACCCCGCGCAATGCGCTGCTGGTGACCGCGGGGCTGCTCGGTGGCACGCTGGGTGCGAGCCTGCTGCTGGTGGTGCTCGGCCACCTGTGGTTCGCGCCGGTCAGCGCCATGGCGGGCTGCGCCCTGCTGTACCCGCTGTGGAGCTGGCGCCGGCAGGAAGCGGCGCTGCAATTCCTCACCGATGAACTGGCGCAGCTGGAGCGGGAACCCGGCCTGCTGGCGATGGAGACGGACGAGGGCGAGGCCGCCGGGGCGCGGGGCCGCAACCTCGATACGCGCATGCGGGCGGTCTATCGCATGACCACGCGCCTGCGCGACCTGCGGCAGTTCCTCTCCGACGGGCTGGAAGGCCTGCCCGAGGCCACCGTGATCTGCGATCCGGCCGGACGCGTGCTGCTGGCCAACCGGCGTGGCTTGCTGCTGGCGCCGCGCACGCTTGCGACGCTGGCCGATGCGGCGGCGCCGCGCCCGCGCATCGGCGAGATGATCGACGAGGTGTTCGCGCAGCCCAAGGCCGGCCACGACTACTGGGAACAGTTGCGCAGCGCCTGGCCCGGCGGCGACAGCGCGCCGGCCCAGCCGGTCCAGGCCCCGCCCGGCGTGGAGCTGGAAGCGCGCGACCAGCATCCCATGCTGCTGCGCGGCGCGCCGCTGCGCAGCGACACCGGTGGCGTGGCCGGCCTCATCATCAGCGTAATCGACATCACCCAGGTACGCATGGCCGAGCGCCGCCGCGAGGAATCGCTGCGCTTCATCTCGCACGACATGCGCTCGCCGCAAGCCTCCATCCTCGCCCTGATCGAGCTGCAGCACGAAGCCGGCCGCGCGCTGCCGCAAGCGGCGCTGCTGGCCCGCATCGGTGACTACGCCAGCCGCACGCTGGAGCTGGCCGACGACTTCATCCGCCTGGCCCGGGCCGAGGCGCCGCACCTGAACTTCATCGAGGTCGACCTCGCCGGCGTGGTGCTGGACGCCACCGACGAGTTGTGGGCGCTGGCCAGCACCGCGCGCATCGAGCTGCGCCTGGCGTTGGAGGAAGAGCAGGCCATCGTGACGGCCGAGCCCGTGCTGCTGGTGCGCGCGATCGCCAACCTGGTGAGCAACGCCATCAAGTTCAGCCCGCCGCGCAGCACGGTCACGGTCAGGCTGTACCGCGTGCCGCAGGGCCTGGCGATCGACGTGGCCGACCAGGGCCGGGGTATTGCCGTGGAAGACCAGGGCCGCCTGTTCCAGCCCTTCGCGCGGCTGCGCGACAACGAGCGCGATGCGCCCGCTGGCAGCGGGCTGGGGCTGGTGTTCGTGAAGACGGTGGTGGAGCGGCACGGCGGCGAGGTGCGCCTGGCCAGCGCGGCCGGGGCGGGCGCGACGTTTACGATCGTGCTGCCCGCCTGAGCCGCCGGGCTTCGGGGGACAGGCTCAGCGCGCCGCCGTGGCCATGCCGGTGCGCGGCTCCTGCCCCTGCGAGGCCTGCGCGGCCTGTGCGGCAACGCGGCCATCCATCTGCCGGACCTTGCGCGCGGCGCGCCGTTCGTTTTCGTCCTGCAGCGTGACGCACAGCACGGTGAGCAGCGCGAACGCCACCATGCACAGCGCGAGATAGCCCAGCAGTCTGGTTCGGTCGGTTCGCATAGGGATGCCCTTCGTGATTAGCGCAGGATTCTAGGCGCGATGCACGAGGGCAATGTCAACAAATGCAAGGGCGGGAAGCCGCCGGCCGTCCGATGGTGTCGATCATTTCGATAACTTCGCTTCGGTAGCTTCGCTTCGATGACTTCGATCGTCTCGACAGTGTCCCTTACCCCAGCAAGGCGCGCGGCAAGTGCCCGCCGACCCAGTCCCGCTCCTGCTCGTAGGCGCGCGCGGCGCGCAGCACGGAGAGATCGCCGCGCGGCCTGCCGATCAGCTGCATGCCCATCGGCAATCCCTCGGCGCCGAATCCCACCGGCAAGCTGACCACCGGGCATCCCGACAGCGTCCAGGGACAGACCACCTCCATCCAGCGGTGATACGTATCCATCGCGCGTCCCGCTATCTGCTTCGGCCAGGTCGCGTTTACGTCGAAGGGAAACACTTGTGCCGTTGGCACCGCGATGTAGTCGAACGTCCCGAACACGCCGAGCAGCGCCTGGTACCAGGCGCTGCGCGCCACGCTGGCGGCATGGATATCGGCGGCGCCGAGCTTGAGCGCGCCTTCGATTTCCCAGATTGCCTCGGGCTTGAGCAAGGCGCGCCGGGCCGGGTCCTGGTAGTGGGGAAGCAGGCCGTGGCCCACCAGGAAGTGACGGTGCGCCAGCCAGACCTGCCACAGCTGCGCGGGCGGGAACGGCGCGGCGATGGCCTCCACCGCCACGCCGAACGCGGGGAAGGCCTTGAGCGCGTCTTCGCACAGCGCCAGGATGCCGGCCTCCATCGGCAGGTAGCCGTCCCAGTCGCCGAGCCAGGCCACGCGCTTGCCTTTGAGGTCCGCCGACAGGGCGCCGGCGACGTTGTCCGGCGTCAGCGCGGCCAGTTCGGGGTCTTGCGGCAGCGCCTGCGGCGTGCGCGCGTCCGCGCCGGACTGGGTGGCGAGCAGCAGCGCGAGATCGGCCACGGTGCGTGCCATCGGGCCTTCGGTGCCAAGCTGCGGCAGGAAAAGCTCGGGGCCGGGGCCGTAGGGCACGCGCCCGGCCGAGGGGCGCATGCCGTACACGTTGCAGAAGCCGGCCGGGTTGCGCAGCGAGCCGCCGAAGTCGCTGCCGTCGGCCACCGGCAGCATGCGCATGGCGAGGGCGGCCGCGGCGCCGCCGCTGCTGCCACCGGCGCTGCGGCTGGTGTCGTAGGGGTTGCGGGTGGCCCCGTAGACCGGGTTGAAGGTGTGCGAGCCCAGGCCGAACTCGGGGGTGTTGGTCTTGCCGATCAGCACCGCGCCGGCGGCGCGCGCGCGTTCGACCACGATGGCATCGGCCGTGGGCACGTTGTCGCGGAAGATGGGCGAGCCGAAGGTGGTGCGGATGCCGCGCGTGGCCGCCAGGTCCTTGGGGGCCTGCGGCATGCCGTGCATCCAGCCGGCGGAGCGCCCTTGCGCGAGCGCCTGGTCGCAGGCGTCGGCTTCCTGCAGGAGCACCTCGCGCTCGCGCAGCGCCACGATGGCATTGACCGCCGGGTTCACCCGCGCGATATGCTCCAGGTAGGCGTGCATGACTTCGCGGCTGGAGAGCCTGCGCGCATGTAGCTCGCGCGATAGCTGCAGGGCCGGCATGGCCACGATGGGATCGATGCGCTCGACGCTGCCTGCATTGCCTTCGGGGAATTGCATGGTCTGGTTCCTCGTGCCTGGGTGTGCGTGTACCGGCGCCAGTCTGTCATATCGGCGCCCTGCGTGACAGGCCCATGAGAGATCGATGGGAGACCCGCGCGCGGCGAGCCGCTGCGAGCATGCTACGATCCGCGCCTATCTCGGAGAATGAAGATGTCTTTTACTTGCCAGAACCAATCGTGCCGCACGCGCTGGGAAGAGGCGGATGTGACGATCAAGGATGAAGGCCAGGGCCTGCTGTTCCGCTGCCCGGTGTGCAATTCGCGCAACCCGGTGGTGCCGCAGCGCCAGCCGGACGGCAGCATCCGCTACCAGCAGCGCAACCGCTAAGGCCGGCGGCAGGACCGGCGGGCTCAGCCGCCCGCGCGCTTGACGGTCATGCCTTGCTGGCGCAGTTTCGCGATCACGGTGTCGCAGTGATCGCCCTGGATCTCGATCACGCCGTCCTTGACGGTGCCGCCCGATCCGCAAGCGGCCTTCAGCTCCTTGCCGAGCTGGGCCAGCGCCAGCGGCGCCAGCACCACGCCGCGCACCAGCGTCACTCCCTTGCCCTTGCGGCCCTTGGTTTCCCGCGATACCCGCACGATGCCGTCGCCCTGCGCGACCGTTTGCGCCTTGCCGCAGGTGCAGGCCGCCAGCGCATTGCCGCAGCCCGGGCACATGCGGCCGTGCTCGGTGGAATAGACGAGCGAACTGGCGGACTTGGGGGCGGGCATGACGGAATTCCTGGCGGGATGCGGGGCTGGCAGCGTACGCCAAGCCTGCCTTGCCCGCAAGATCCGGCGCGATCCGCGGGCTGGCGGATCACCGATACGGACGCGGGAAAGCAGATGGCCTTCGGTGCGTATCAAGTCGGGGGCGGGGGGAGAAGGGCTAAGCGCAGGGAAGGCGCTTGCGTCGGAACGACGAGCAGCCGTCATGCCACGGGCTGCCTTTACCGCGCCCTGCGGGGCGCATCAGCCGGCGGCGGGGGGATTCGGCCGGTGCCTGGCTAGCGGCCGGCGGGACTGCCGTAGAACGTGCCGGTGCGGGGGTTGGACACGATATAGGTGTTGCGCCGGGCCCAGGTCTGGGCCGCCATGAAGGCTTCGGGCTCGCGCTGGCTCCACTCGCTCGTCATCAGCGGCGCCGCTTCCTGCTCCGTGGTCATGTACACGACAGCCTTGTGCAGGGCCGCGCGGCCCTTGCCTCCCGGAATCGTAATGGTGCGAATCGTCACGCGCATTGTCGGGATCCTCCACGTTTCTGGTCGCCAGATTATGTCCGGTTCCGCAAGACAGTATCGTGACAGCGCAATGTCCGCGAAACTCAGGGACTTCTAGTCTACTTCGTCTGCAGGCCGGATTGCGCGTGTGTTGCGCACGCGCCGCATGCGATACCTGCCGCGGGGGCGTTTTCCGCACTCCGCAGCGCAATGTCACGGCCACCGCGTCCAGATCCGTGGCGAAAGGACAGTTGTCTCTACATTAGTCTCTACATTACAGGGGCAAGGAGGCAGCAGGACCCGAGGGCGCGCGCCGCGCATCCGCGGGTCAGGCCGCCGCCGCCGGCCGCGCTTTGAGCGGCACCCAGACCTCCACCACGCCGGTGCCCGCGGCCGGATCGAAATCCGCGCTGTAGCGCTCGAAGTCCGGTGCGCATGCCGTCTCCAGTCCGGACGCTGGCAGCCACTTCTGCCAGATTGCCAGGCAGGTCTGGACCAGCGTCGAAAGCGGCCCCGCATGCGTGAACACCGCGTAGTGCTGCGCCGCGAGCTCGATGCAGCGGTACGCCTCCTGCAGGCCGTCCAGGCTGCCCACTTCCACGCCGGCAATGTATTCAAAGCCGCCGTGTCCGTCCGGATTGCAGCAAACGCCGTAGGTCACGTAGCCCACCTGGCCCGGCACCTTGCCGATCTGCGGAATGAAGCGCTGCCAGAGTGCCGGGATGCCGCCGTTGGTCTCCAGCGTGAAGCGTCCTGCCTGGCCTGCGATCAGCAGAGGGCGGCCGGTTTCGAAGCGTGGCTGGGAAAGGTCTGCTGCCTTGGGGTCGGTCATGTGCAAGGGCTCCGCGATCGGGACTGCGTCAAAGGCCGTTCTTGTCGAGCGTAATGCCAAGTTCGCCCGCCATCTGCTCGAGCATGGCCTGCAGGCGAGCCACCTTTCCGGCCAGTTCCTTCTGCTCGGCCTTCATCGCCTCGAACTCGGAGGGCGGGATGGCTTCCTCGGTGGCGCCCTGCGCGCCGGCGGCATCGTCCACGCTGACCTCGCCGCACAGCAGATGCATCCAGCGGTGCTCGCGTCCGCCGGGCGCGCGAGCCAGCCTGACTACGCGCGGCGGCTCGGCGCTGGCGAGTTCGTCGAGGAAGACCTCGACCGACGAGATATCGGCGAAGGCGTGCAGGCGCGCGCTGTTCAGGCGCAACTCGGCTGCGGTCTGCGGGCCGCGCAGCAGCAGCGTGGCAAGCAGCGCGACGGACTGGCTGGGAATATTGAGCACGCGCTTCATGTTCTGCTCGAAGCGCGGCACGCGGCTGCTGCTGCCTTCCATCACCAGGCTCAGGCGCTTGAGGCCGTCGATGGCGGTAAGCACTTCGTCTTCGCTGGCGTTCATCACCGGCGCGCGCGCGGTCTTCTGGTTGCAGCCGGCGGTAAGCGCGTTGAGCGAGAGCGGGTAGGTGTCGGGCACGGTGTGCTGCTTTTCCAGCAGCACGGCCAGCACGCGTCCCTCGAGCTGGGTGAGGGCGCGCATGGGGGGGCGCGAGGGGGTGTCGGGGTTTGTGTCCATGGATGGCGTCGCTAGGTGAGGCTGCTTCGGGCCTGGCGGGCGGATACGCGTTGCGGGCCGGGAGCGGGTGGTTTGCGAGGCATATGATAGTCGCACGGGCCTGCCGCGGCTATGCGCGCGTGTACTACGCCGCCGCGTCTTCGCGCAGGGCCCTGGCGATCAGTGCCACGGCCGGCGTGATGGCGGGGGACGCGGATGATGCCGCCGCGGCATGGCGCGGCGTGATGAAGACCATCCGGCCGGACGGGAACGGTGCGCGCAGGCGCACCTTGCGCACCATCGACATGGCGCCGTAGTGCCGCGCCGCGCTGTCCGGCACCACCGCCAGGAAGCCGCTACCGGCGACCATCGACAGGCTGGTGTGGAAAGACATCGACTCGATATGCGGCACCGGCGGCAGTTGTCCGTCGTCGAGGAACGGCTGCTCGAAGATCTCGCGTGTATGGGTGCCGCGCGGCGGCAGGATCCACGGGCTTTCGTGCAGCGCGGCCAGGCTGACCTCGCGCCGCCTTGCGAGCGGATGGTCGGGCGCGCAGGCGATGGCCAGGTGTTCGTCCCACAGCGGGGCGATGTCCAGCCCTTGCGCGCCCTGCGCCTGCGCGTGTTCCGCGTCGCCGGTGCCGAGCCGCCCGACCGCGCAGTCGAGTTCGCCGCGCGCGAGCATGGCGAGCAGGCCGCTGACGGTGTGCTCGCGCACCTGCAGGCGCGGCAGTGTGCCTTGCCGGCTGAGCTTGGCGACCAGCCGCGGCAGCACGTTGACACCGACCAGCGGCAGCACGCCGATCCTGACCAGTGGCAGCTCCGGGCGCGTGGCGAGCGCTTCGCCGGCGGCGTCCAGCGCGCCCAGCGCGATGCGCAGGCGTTCAAGCGCGCGTTCGCCGGCGGCGCTCAGGCGGCCGCCACGCGTGGTGCGTTCGATCAGGGTGCAGCCGAATGCCTGTTCCAGTTCCTGCAGCATCTTGGTCACGGCCGGCTGGCTGATATGCAGCGATCCGGCGGCGGCCGTCAGCGAGCCGGAGCGCGCGACCAGGTCCAGCAGCCGCAGATGGCGGATGCGCAGGCGGTCGATACGGTTGGGCTGGGCGGCGGACGGAGCGGTGTTGCGGGGAATCGTGGCCATAACCATTCGTGATGGGATCTTCAAATCTGGATAATTGTCCAGAATGACTCGGCACGGCCACAATCGGGCAAAACCATGAAGGAGACCCGAGATGCAAGAGCCCCCACGCCGGCCGCGCCGCCTGCTGCTGAAGTCCCTGCTGGCGCTGCCCCTCGCGGCGGCCGCCGGCAGGCCTGCCGGCGCGCTTGCCGCCGACAGCTATCCATCCCGCCCGGTGCGGCTGGTGGTGCCGTACGCCGCCGGCGGCGGCCCCGATATCCAGGCCCGCAAGCTGGCCGAGGTGCTGGGCCGGGAGCTTGGACGGCCCATCGTGGTGGAGAACCGCGTCGGCGCGGGCGGCATCCTGGCGGCGGAGTTCGTGGCGCAGCAGCAGCCCGACGGCTATACCCTGCTGCTGGGCGCCTCCACCCACGTGGCGCAGAAGCTGCTGCAGCCGGGCGCGAAATTCGATCCGGCGGCGTTCACCCATGTCACGCGCACGGGCTCGAGCCCGGCGGTGCTGATCGTCAGCGCGGCCTCGCCCTATCGCACGGTCGGGGACCTCGTCGCCGCCGCGCGGCGCGCGCCGGGCACGCTGAACTACGCTTCGGGCGGCGTCGGCTCGGCCGCGCATATCTGCGGCGCGGCGTTCGCGGCGGCCACCGGCATCGACGTGCTCCACATCCCCTACAAGGGCTCGGTGGAGATCGTGCCGTCGCTGGTCAAGGGCGATACGCAG
The DNA here is from genome assembly GCF_056397345.1 of Cupriavidus sp. 05N38. Lineage (NCBI taxonomy): Bacteria > Pseudomonadati > Pseudomonadota > Betaproteobacteria > Burkholderiales > Burkholderiaceae > Cupriavidus > Cupriavidus sp. 05N38. The sequence continues at coordinate 281,101 of NZ_JBFTNF010000002.1, read as the reverse complement.
TTCGGCTTTCCGGTGGCGACCACCGCGGTGCCGCAGATCGCCAACGGCAAGGTGCGCGCGCTCGCGCTGACCTCGGCGCAGCGCAGCGCGGCCCTGCCGCAGGTGCCCACGCTGAATGAAGCGCTGGGCCGTGGCGATCTCGCGCTCGATGCATGGACCGGCATCTGGGCGCCAGCGGGCCTTCCCGCGCCGCTGGTGGCGCGCCTGCACGCGGCGACGCTGCGCGCGCTCGCGGATCCCGGCCTGCGGCGCTTCTACGTGGACACCGGCGCGAGCGTCGAGCCGAGCCCCACGCCTGCATCGTTCTCCCGCCTGGTCGCCGAGGAAACCGCACGCATGCGGCAGGTGATCGACAAGAACCGCATCACCCTCCAGTGAGACCAGACATGCCCGACACCACCAGCAATTCCGGCAATTCCAGCAATTCCGCCAATTCCAGCACCGCCGGCACCGGTTTCACCCCGCTCGCCGGCATCGGCGTACTCGACTTTTCGCACGTCATCGCGGGCCCCTTCGCCACCTTCCTGCTGGCCCGTCTCGGGGCCGACGTGACCAAGGTGGAGAACACCAACGGCGGCGATGTCATGCGCCGCACCGAGCGCGGTCGCGAGGCCTTCGTCGCGCTCAACGCGGGCAAGGCATCGCTCAGCCTCGACCTCGCCAGCGAGGCGGGCAAGCGCGAGGCGCTGGCGCGCGCCGCCCGCTGCGATGTGTTCGTCGACAACCTGCGGCCCGGCGTGCTCGAGCGTTTCGGCCTGGGCTTCGAGGCCGTGCGCGCGCTCAATCCGCGCGTGGTCTATTGCAGCATCTCCGGATTCGGGCGCGGCGCGACAGGGTGGAGTGGCAGGCCGGCCTACGATCACGTGGTGCAGGCGGCCACCGGCATGGCCTGCATGGCGGGCAGCGAGGGCGATCCGCCCATCAAGACCGGCTTTCCCGTCATCGATTCCGCCACGGGGCTGCTGGCGGCGTTCGCCATCCTCGCGGGCGTGCGCGAGAGCGAACGCACGGGCCGCGGCATGCTGCTCGATATCTCGATGGCCAGCGCGGGCATGCAGCTGATGTACCCGATGAGCTGCGACGCGCTCACGCGCGGCACGACGCCGCCGCGCGTGGGCAACCAGGGATACTCGGGCAGCCCGTCGGCGGATTTCTTCCGCACGCGGGACGGCTGGCTGGCGATCGGGGCGAACACGCCGGGGCAATTGCTGGCATTGCTCGAAGCGCTCGAACTCGGGCACCTGGCCTGCGATCCGGCGCTGTTCGACCCGCCGCTGCAACGCGACGGCCTGCCGGCGTTCGTACGCTCGCGCGATCCGGCCGCGCTCAAGGCGGCGCTATGCGCGGTGCTGGCCGATGCGGATGCGGTGCAAGTCGAAGCGCGGCTGAGCGCCTGTGGCGTGCCGGCCGCGCGCGTGCGCAATATCGCCGAGTTCGCCAGGGAATCGATGTCGAACGGCGCGCTGTCGACGGTCGAGCTGCGCGATGGCGAGACGACCGTATTGTCGCCCGGGCTGGGATTCCGGGTTCAGCAGTAGCTGCGCGCAGGCATGGTGGCTGGGGGGCGGCCCCGGCCGTCAGTCGCGCGAGGCGAGCGAGCGGTTGACGCGCAGTGCCAGCAGCGTGCACGCGGCGCCGGACAGCAGGTAGACGCTCACGGCCACCAGGCCGAATTCGACCGACAGCCCCAGCGCCACCAGCGGCGCGAAGGCGGCACCGAACAGCCACGCGAAGTCCGAGGTGAGCGCCGCGCCGGTATAGCGGAAGCGCCTTTCGAAGTTCGAGGTGACCGCGCCCGCGGCCTGCCCGTAGGACAGCCCCAGCAACCCGAAGCCGACCAGGATGAAGATATCCTGCCGCCCCGCGCCGCCGCCCATCAGGAACGGCGCGAACAGGCTGAAGATGGCGATCAGCGTGGCCATCAGCCCGAGCGTGGTGCGCCGGCCGATGCGGTCGGCGATCACCCCCGAGGCAATGGTGCCCAGCATGGCGATGCCCGCGCCGATGATCTGCACGACCAGCACGTCGTTGACATCCTGCGTGCCATGCAAGGCCACCCACGACAGCGGGAACACCGTCACCAGGTGGAACAACGCATAGCTCGCCAGCGCGGCGAAGGCGCCGAGGAAGAGGTTGTAGCCCTGGTCACGCGCGATCTCGATGGGGCTGATCGGCTCCAGCTCGCCTTCGTCGAGGAGTTCCGTGTACTCCTGCGTCACCACCAGGCGCAGCCGCGCGAACAGCGCCACCACGTTGATGGCGAAGGCCACGTAGAACGGATAGCGCCAGCCCCATTCGAGGAATTCCTCGATCTCCAGGTTCGCGCGCAGGAACAGGAACAGCGATCCCGCGATCAGGAAGCCGATCGGCGCGCCGAGCTGGCCCATCATCGAATACCAGCCGCGCCGCTGCGGCGGCGCGTTGAGCGCCAGCAGCGAAGGCAGGCCATCCCACGAGCCGCCGAAGCCGATGCCCTGGAGGATGCGGAAGAACGCCAGCAGGATGATGGACTCGCGCCCGAGGGTGTCGTAGCCGGGCAGGAAGGCGATGCCGGCCGTCGCCGTGCCGAGCGCGAACAGGGCGGCGGTGAGCTTGACACCGCGGCCCCAGCGCCGCTGTATCACCATGAACAGCGTGGTGCCGAAGGGGCGCGCGATAAACGCGAAGGAGAAAACGGTGAAGGAAAGCAACAGGCCTTCGAGGCGCCCGACGAAGGGGAAGAATACCGCCGGGAAGACCAGCACCGAGGCGATGCCGTAGACGAAGAAATCGAAGTATTCGGAAGCCCTGCCGATGACCACCCCCGTGGCGATCTCGCCGGGCGCGACATGGGCGTGGTGCGCGGCCTCACGGGCCGAGGGTGCTGACGACGGGTCGTGCTGTTGAGTGATGCCGGACATCATCAGGCCTTGTCGTAGTGCCACACTCCTTTAAGAATGGCACTTCTTTGACTACAGTGCCATAGGAAAATATGCAGTTCTCGAAAGTTTAGTTCTAGCAGTATGATGGTGCCCATGCCAGCCCACCGGCGTTCCAACGATCACTTGGACGGCTATGCATTTGCGTAATCGGATAGTGCCATCCCGCTACGTCATGCGCGGGATCTTGCTACTTTCGGCTGCCTTGCTGTTGACAGGTTGCAATGCCGTGCTGCTGGCCCCGTCGGGTGACCTTGCGGTCCGGCAGCGTGATTTAATCATCATCTCAACCGGCCTGATGCTGCTGATCATCGTGCCGGTGATCATCCTGACGCTGCTGTTCGCCTGGCGCTACCGCGCCTCCAACCGCGCAGCCACCTACGAACCGGACTGGGACCATTCCACCTTGCTGGAACTGGTGATCTGGTCCGCGCCGCTGCTCATCATCATCGCGCTGGGCGCGATCACCTGGGTCAGCACGCACAAGCTCGACCCGTACCAGCCCCTGTCCCGCATCGACGCCGAGCGCGGCGTGCCCACCGGCCTGGAACCGCTCACCGTCGAAGTGGTGGCGCTGGACTGGAAGTGGCTGTTCCTGTATCCGGACCAAGGCATTGCCACGGTCAACGAACTGGTGGCGCCGGTGGACCAGCCCATCCGCTTCAAGCTCACGGCCGCCACGGTGATGAACTCCTTCTTCATTCCCGCGCTGGCCGGGCAGGTCTATGCCATGCCGGGCATGGAGACCAAGCTTCATGCCGTGATCAACGCGCCCGGCGTGTACGAAGGCATCTCCGCCAACTACAGCGGCGCGGGCTTCTCCGGCATGTACTTCAAGTTCCACGGCGTCAGCAACGAGGAATTCGACCGCTGGGTCAAGGCAGCCAAGGCCGGCGGCGGCGCGCTCACGCGGGATGCCTACCTCAAGCTCGAGCAGCCCAGCGAGCGCGAACCGGTGCGCCGCTATGCCAGCGTGGACCCGGCCCTGTATGGCGCCATCCTGAACCGCTGCGTGGAAGCGGGCAAGCCGTGCATCAAGGACATGATGCCCGACAGCGCGAAGCATGCCCGCCGCGAGCAGCAGGGGCCCGCCTCGGGGTACGCCCTGGCGTCGCTGACGCGCTCCGGCGAGACCCTTGGCGCGATCTGCACCGCCGGCGATCCCACCGGCGCGGGCCCGGCGAAAACGCAGCCGCGGTGACGCGCTGACGCCATGGCGCGCCCGCCGAAGAAGAATCCTGCAACAACGCCCCTGCGGGCCTGGTGATGACAATGCCCGAGCACGACCTGACCCAGTTGGTATTCGGCCGCCTGACCTGGGAGGCGATTCCCTACCACGAGCCCATCCTGCTGGCCACCTTCGCGGCGGTGGCGATCGGCGGGCTGGCGCTGGTCGGCGCGCTGACCTACTTCCGCGCCTGGGGCTACCTGTGGCATGAGTGGTTCACCAGCATCGACCACAAGAAGATCGGCATCATGTATATCGTGCTCGGCATCGTCATGCTGCTGCGCGGCTTCGCCGATGCGGTCATGATGCGGCTGCAGCAGTCCGTTGCCTTCGGCGACACGCTGGGCTACCTGCCTCCGCATCACTACGACCAGATCTTCACCGCGCACGGCGTGATCATGATCTTCTTCGTGGCCATGCCGCTGGTCACCGGCTTCATGAACTTCGTCGTGCCGCTGCAGATCGGCGCGCGCGACGTGGCCTTCCCCTTCCTCAACAACTTCAGTTTCTGGATGACGGTGGGCGGCGCCGTGCTGGTGATGATGTCGCTGTTCGTCGGCGAGTTCGCGCGCACCGGCTGGCTGGCCTATCCGCCGCTGTCCGGCATCCTGCAAAGCCCGGACGTGGGCGTGGACTACTACATATGGTCGCTGCAGGTGGCGGGGCTGGGCACGCTGCTGTCGGGCATCAACCTGCTGGTGACCATCGTCAAGATGCGCGCGCCCGGCATGACGCTGATGAAGATGCCGATCTTCACCTGGACCTCGCTGTGCACCAACGTGCTGATCATCGCCGCCTTCCCGGTGCTCACCGCCGTGCTGGCGCTGCTGGCGCTGGATCGCTACACCGGCACCAACTTCTTCACGGCGGACCTCGGCGGCAACGCCATGATGTATATCAACCTGATCTGGATCTGGGGCCACCCCGAGGTCTACATCCTGGTGCTGCCCGCCTTCGGCATCTTCTCGGAGGTGGTGTCCACCTTCTGCGGCAAGCGCCTGTTCGGCTACGCGTCGATGGTGTACGCCACGGTGGTGATCACGGTGCTGTCCTACCTGGTCTGGCTGCACCATTTCTTCACCATGGGATCGGGGGCAAGCGTCAACTCGTTCTTCGGCATCACCACCATGATCATCTCGATCCCGACCGGGGCGAAGATCTTCAACTGGCTGTTCACCATGTACCACGGGCGCATCCGCTTCGAGGTGCCGATGCTGTGGACGGTCGGCTTCATGGTGACCTTCGTGATCGGCGGCATGACCGGCGTGCTGCTGGCGGTGCCGCCGGCCGACTTCGTGCTGCACAACAGCCTGTTCCTGATCGCCCACTTCCACAACGTCATCATCGGCGGCGTGCTGTTCGGGCTGATGGCCGGGATCAGCTACTGGTTCCCCAAGGCCTTCGGCTTCAAGCTCGACCCGTTCTGGGGCAAGTGCTCGTTCTGGTTCTGGCTGGTCGGCTTCTACGTCGCCTTCATGCCGCTGTACGTGCTCGGCCTGATGGGCGTGACCCGGCGCATGAACCATTTCCAGGATGCCTCGCTGCAGATCTGGTTCCAGGCCGCGGCCTTCGGCGCGCTGCTGATCGCCTGCGGCATCGGCTGCTTCCTGATCCAGCTGTTCGTCAGCTTCCGCCGCCGCGAAGCGCTGCGCGACACCACCGGCGACCCGTGGAACGGCCGCACGCTGGAGTGGTCCACTTCCTCGCCGCCGCCGGCCTACAACTTCGCCTTCACGCCCGTGATCCACGACAACGATGCCTGGTGGCAGATGAAGCAGCTCGGCTACGAGCGCCCGCAGCAGGGCTTCATCCCCATCCACATGCCGAAGAACACCAGCGCGGGCATCATTCTCGCGGGGCTGAGCACGCTGCTGGGCTTTGCGCTGATCTGGCATATGTGGCTGATCGTGGTGCTGACCTTCGTCACCCTTCTGGTGGTCGCGATCGGGCACACCTTCAACTACAAGCGCGACTACTACATCCCGGCCGATACCGTCGTCCACACGGAGGCAGAGCGCTCGCGCCTGCTTGCCAGCCATGGTTGATATCGCCACTCCCTACGGCCCGGAACGCATGAGCGCGCCGGAAGCCCCGCGCGCGGCGCAACTGCGCTTCTACGAGACCGCCGAGGTGCATGCCCAGAACGGCACCCTGCTCGGCTTCTGGCTCTACCTGATGAGCGACTGTCTCATCTTCGCCAGCCTGTTCGCCGTGTACGGCGTGGTGGGACGGCACTATGCCGGCGGACCCACCGGGGCGGAGCTGTTCGAGCTGCCGCTGGTGGCGCTCAACACCACCTTCCTGCTGCTGTCGTCCATCACCTATGGCTTCGCCATGCTGGAGATGCAGCGCTCCAGGGTGAGCCAGACGCAGCTCTGGCTGGCCATCACCGGCCTGCTGGGCGCGTGCTTCCTCGGGCTCGAGCTGTATGAGTTCGCGCACCTGGTCCACGAGGGCGCGGGGCCGCAGCGCAGCGCCTTCCTGTCCTCGTTCTTCACGCTGGTCGGCACGCACGGCCTGCACGTGACGGTGGGCATCGTATGGCTCATCACGCTGATGGTGCAGGTCGGCCAGCGCGGGCTGATCCCGGAGAACCGGCGCCGCCTGATGTGCCTGTCCATGTTCTGGCACTTCCTGGACGTGGTCTGGATCGGGGTGTTCACCTTCGTCTACCTGATGGGAGCGCTGCCATGAACGCGCATGACAACACGATGGCGGGCGGCGGCGGCGCGCACGGCCACGACGGGCACCATGGCCACGACGGCCATGGCGACGACGCCATGCACGCCACCTTCGGCGGCTACATGACGGGCTTCGTGCTCGCCGTCATCCTGACCGCCATCCCGTTCTGGCTGGTGATGGCGAAGGTGTTCGACAAGTCCAGCACCACCGCGCTGGTGCTGCTTGCCTGCGCCGCCGTGCAGATCGTCGTGCACATGATCTACTTCCTGCACATGAACTTCAAATCCGAGGGTGGGTGGACCATGCTGGCGCTGATCTTCACCATCGTGCTCGTCGTGATCGCGCTGAGCGGCTCGCTCTGGGTGATGTTCCACCTGGATCAGAATATGATGCCGGCTATGCACGACACGAAGAACCTACCTTGATCGCTCCCCGACACCCCCAGCAACAGCAAAATGCCGGCGCCGCGCGCCATCCGCAACCCGCTCCCCGACGTGGCATCGCCGCGCTCGTCGTCTTCGCCGTCCTGGCCGCCTTCGCCTTTTCCGTCCTGGTCGGGCTCGGCACCTGGCAGGTCCAGCGCCGCGCCTGGAAGCTAGACCTGATCGAGCGCGTCAACTCGCGCGTGCATGCCCCGCCCGTCGCGGCGCCCGGTCGCGCGCAGTGGCCGCAGGTCGCCGCGGCCACCGACGAATACAAGCACGTGCGCGTGTCCGGCACTTTCCTCAACGACCGCGAAACGCTGGTCCAGGCGGTGACGGACCTGGGCGGCGGCTTCTGGGTGATCACCCCGCTGCGCACCGCGGACGGCAGCGTGGTGCTGGTCAACCGCGGCTTCGTGTCGCCCGAGCGCGCCGACCGGACCACGCGCAGCCAGTACGATCCGGCCGGCGAGACCACCGTCACCGGGCTGCTGCGCATGAGCGAGGCCGGCGACGCCTTCCTGCGCCACAACGACCCGGCGGCCAATCGCTGGTACAACCGCGATGTGCCGGCGATTGCCGCCGCGCGCGGCCTGCAGGACGTGGCGCCGTACTTCATCGATGCCGACGCGGCGGCCGGCGGCTCGCCTGCCGCCAACGTTGCCGTCAATGCCGCCGCGGCCGATCCCGAAGGCACGGTGCCGCAGCAGCAGGGCGCCCAGCGCGTGTGGCCGGTTGGCGGGCTGACCGTGATTTCCTTCCACAACAGCCACCTCGGCTATGCCATCACCTGGTATGGGCTGGCCCTGATGGTGGCGCTGGGCGCGTTCCTCGTCGGCCGGCAGGAGTACCGGCGGCGCAAGGGATCGTGAGCGTGATGCGGCAGCGCCGGCGCTAGCCGACGCAGGCCTCGAACACCCGGCGGTAGTTGCCGCCCAGGATCATGCCCGTCTCGTCCTGCGTGAAGCCGGCGGCGACCAGCGCGTCGCCCAGCGACGGCAGTTGCTCGTAGCCGGTGAACACCGGCGGCGAGATAAAGCCGAGCATGTCGGTGCCCAGGCCGACGTGCTCCACGCCCACCACGTCGGCCATGCGCTTGATGCCCTCGGCCATCGCCTGGAGGGTGTGGAACGTGCCGGAACTCGGCCACACGCCGATCACGCCGCCGGTGGCGGCGATCGCGCGCGCATGGTCAGGAGAGATCAGCCGGCTGCGCGCGCCGGGGCGGGCAGCCAGCGCGGAATGCGAGATGACCAGCGGCTTGCTGGATGCCGCCGCCGCGCGCTTGACCAGGTCATAGGTGCCGTGCGCCACGTCCACCACGATCCCCAGCGCATTGCAGCGCCGCACCACCGCCGCGCCGAAGTCCGTGAGGCCCCCGTGCACCGGGGTTTCGGTCTGGATGTCGCCGAGCTCGTTGATGCGGTAGTGCGTGAGCTGCAAGTGGCGCAACTGGTGCAGGTTGAAGGCCTCGTCCACGCGGTCCAGCCGGCCTTCGAGAAAATCCGCGCCTTCCGCCGCGATGATCGCGCACGGCCCGGCGTGGCCCTGCGCCGCCAGCGTGGCCGCGCTGGTGACCACCTGCATCTGCTCGCGCGCGACCAGTTCGTGGGCGCGCGCGAATTCGGTGCGGCCCAGCGCATACAGCTCGCCCTCCTGCGGCGTGCGCCAGGCTTCGAAGCGGGTGCGGTTGGCGGAGACGCGCGTCACCGTGGTGTCGGTGACGATGGCCAGGCAGATCACGTTCATGCCGCCGGCGCGCATCGGCGCGGCCAGCGGCAGGAACGGCCGCCTGGCGCCGATGGCGGGGTCGCGCGAGACGATCACGCGGCCCGCGTGGCTGTGCATGTCGATCGTCATGGCATCCGCGGCCGGCTTCCACTTGATCGGGGCCTCCTCGGGCTGCGCGCCGCCGGCTCCGCTCTCGGCCTCCTGCGGGCTTTCGGTATAGCCCGCGAACCGTCCCGGCGCGCAGGCCGCCAGCCCGAGCGCCGCGCCGGATGCCAGGAATACGCGTCGGCTCATCGTAGCCGCCGTGCCCGCCGCGGGCGCCGTCAGGGGCCGGGCGTCCACCAGCTGGTAGCGCCATCCGGCAGGATCGTCCCGCAGGCGGACCAGCCGGCCGCGCAGGCTGGCCGCCTGCGCTGGCAAGGGGACAGGCTGCGCCGCATAGACCTCGACGCAGGCCAGCGGATCGCGCGGCACGCAGCCGCCGCAACAGGGAGATTCGGCCGCCAGCAGGAAGTAGTCGGCACAGCCCGCCCCGGCATCGAGGGGGATCATCCAGCCGCTGAGTTCCACCGTTGCGCCGTCGTGCGCATCGGCACTGCCGTTCCGGATCGTCTTCCAGTCCATCTGCATCGGGGCCCCCTGGTGTGCGGTGCAAGTCGCGCCTGCTGCGTTATGGAGGATAGCCGATAGCCGCCACGCGCCGGTCACGCTTCAGCTTTTCTCCGCCGGCGGGCTGAACAGATACACCACCACGGCCGCCGCCACCAGCACCCCTGCCGCGAGGAAGATGGCCGCGTAGGTACGCGACACCGGCCAGTGCGCGGCATCGCCCAGGCTGGCGATCATGCCGTAGCCCCAGGACGTCAGCGCGGAACCGAGGAAGACAAAGGTGTTGAGCAGGCCCAGGCCGCGCCCGCGCGCCGCCGGCGGGATCAGGCCGCGGCCCTGCGCCATGACCAGCGGATGCAGCATGCCGATGGTGGACAACAAGGCCATCATGGCCACGCCCGACGCCACGCCGCTATCGGGCCAGATGGCCAGGAGCACCGCCCCCGCCAGCGCGAAGCAGGACCAGCCGCCGATGGTGGCCTTGAGCGTGCTGTGGCGCACCAGCACCGGCAGGAAGAACGCGGTGGCGAAACCGGCCAGGCTCAGCAGCGTCAGCGCCACGCCGCGCGGACCGGCCTGCAGGTGGTAGACGCTGGCCAGGTAGGGGCCGCTCCAGGCATTGCGGAAGGCGGTGCCGGCGGCCATCGCCACGCACAGCGGGATCAGCGTCCACAAGGGGGCAAGGCCCAGCAGCCGGGCGCTTTGCAGCAGCATCGAGCCCCATGGCGTGTTGCGCGCCTCGACATGCCCTTCGTCGCGCACGAAGCGCCATACGCCGTAGCAGGCGGCCCCCATGCACAGGGCCGCAAAGGCCATCGCCACGCGCCAGCCGAGCCACTGCGAGGCCCATCCCAGCGGCGCCGTGGCACACAGCGCGCCGATCATGCCGGTCGCGTTGGATTTGCTGACCACGCGCGTGTAGTCCCGCTCGGACAACTGCTCCGAGGCGAAATGCAGCAGCCCCATGAATACCGGCGCGCAGGCCAGGCCCAGGCCTGCCTGCGCAAGCATGGCCACGGTGCCGTTCGGCGCCACGATGAACAGCAGGGAAGACACCGCGCCGATGGCCAGCAGCAAGGCGGTGGGCCTGCCCACGCCGTAGCGGTCAAAGGCAATGCCACACGGGATCTGCGCCACCGCGAAGGCCAGGAAGAAGCTCGAGGACAGGGTGCCGAAGCCGGCGGCCGAAAGCCCGAAGTCGTGCTGGAGTTCCGGCGCCATCACGGCAAGGCAACTGCGGTAGAACTGGCTGAGCGCAAAGGCGAACGTCAGCAGCAGGATGCCGTGCAGCGCGCGGCTGGAGGGATTCGATGTGTCCGGGGAAGCGTGCAATTGCGCCGACAACTCGCCGCCATGCGCGGCTTGGGATTTCTTCACGATGGAACCAGGTCCGTTTTTCTGGCGGCACTATCTATCGAAGGGATCCTGGCGTCGGTGCGCGGTCTTGCCGTACCTGGCGCACTGTCCGCAGCCGCGCGTCTGGCCAGGACCGCTTCGCCTGTTCTCGATAGCGCCTCTTTCTTGTGCGCAGCCTCCCGCAGGGCCCGGGCCCGCGACCGCGGCGGCGAGGCCCGGAAGCGGCCAATTCTACGCCGCCTCTCGCCCGGTGCGGCGGGCGCGGCCGGGCTTGCGCCGTTTCAGTGCTTCTATTTGTTCGATTACCGGCGCGGCGCGCCCAAAGCCTCCCGGTCCCGGCGCAGGCAGCGGCCGGCGCTACTACGGGCAGCCGGAGGGCGCACTGCTGCTGGTGCCGCGCAAGCAGTAGGGCGGCCGGCTTCGGTGCGGGAGCGGCACAGGACAGTGCCGGAGCGTTCCCCGTGCAGGCCGGCCTCGCGCCGGCCGGTTTCGCCGTCTATTCTCCTAAGGTTGTCCACGATGTCACTCTCGCCGGCCGCAGCACGTCGGTCGCCATGAACGCAGGGGTCCGCCTTCCTCGCGCAGCCGGCATGACCCCGCCGCAAGGAGTCATCTCATGAACACCATCACCACCAGGGACGGAACCAAGATCTACTACAAGGACTGGGGCACGGGCCAGCCTGTCGTGTTCCATCATGGCTGGCCGCTCAGCGCCGACGACTGGGATGCACAGATGCTCTTCTTCCTGTCCAGGGGATACCGCGTGATCGCGCACGATCGCCGCGGGCACGGCCGCTCCACCCAGACCGCGACGGGTAATGACATGGACACCTACGCAGCCGACGTGGCGGCGCTGGCGGCCCACCTCGACCTGCGCAACGCCGTGCATGTCGGCCATTCCACCGGTGGCGGCGAAGTCGCCCGCTACGTGGCCAGGCACGGCACCGGCCGTGTCGCCAAGGCGGTGCTGATCGGCGCGGTACCGCCCATCATGGTCAAGAGCGACGCCAATCCCGGTGGCCTGCCGCTCGAGGTATTCGACGGCTTCCGCGCCCAGGTCGCCGCCAACCGCGCCCAGTTCTACAAGGATGTGCCGATTCCCTTCTATGGCTATAACCGCGACGGTGCGGCGGTTTCGGAAGGCATCAAGGAGAACTGGTGGCGCCAGGGCATGATGGGCGGGACAAAGGCCCACTACGACTGCATCAAGGCGTTCTCCGAGACGGATTTCACCGAAGACCTCAAGCAGATCGAAGTGCCGGTCCTGATCATGCACGGCGATGACGACCAGATCGTGCCCATCGCCGATGCGGCGCTGCTGTCCATCAAGCTGGTCCGCAACGGCACCCTCAAGGTCTACAAGGGCTTCCCGCACGGCATGTGCACCACCCACCCGGACATCATCAACGAAGACCTGCTCGCCTTTATCAGGCAATAGGTACAGGCAATAGGCACAGGCAATAGGCACAGGCAATAGGCACAGGCAAGGCCCGGCAACTGCTCGTCCATGACCGGCACGCCGGGCTGCCGGCATGCGGCCGCGGGGCATTCGCGGCGCGGCCGCTGTGGCACGGCGCCGGTGGTCCAACTGCGCACGGATGGCGCATCGGCATGATCCATGGCGCCGGATGCTGTCGTGTCGGACTGGCGGGTCGTATGGCGACCGCTCAAAGAATCCCATGACGCACTTTACGCGCGTTATTTGCCGCACATTTCATTCGGCAAATGAGAGTGATTGGCATTTACAATTGGCGGCTCCTCATCGTATTGCCGACAATGAATCATCCGTCGCGCGGCACCACCATTCGCGGGCCGCCGGCTTCACGCTGTATCACCCGAGCACCAGCCATGCCACCGCCTCTCGACCAGCTCACCCTGCCCGGCCCGCCCGCCCCGCTCGCCGCGGTCGAAGCAACGCGGCCGGCCCCGTCCGCGCAGGCTGCCCAGCCGCGGCGCCTGGCTTTCCTCGGCGCCGGCGCCCTGGTGGCGGTCGGCTACATGGACCCGGGCAACTGGGCTACCGCGATTTCCGGCGGCGCCAAGTACGGTTATGGCTTGCTCGCGGTGGTGGCCGCGGCCAGTGTCGTTGCCATGCTCCTGCAGTGGATCGCGGCGCGCATCGGCGTGGTCACCGGGCGCGACCTGGCGCAGCTGAGCCGCGAACGCTTCGGGCGGCGCACGGTGATCGGGCTGTGGATTGCCAGCGAGATCGCCATCATCGCCTGCGACGTGGCCGAAGTGGTCGGCACCGCCGTGGCGCTGCAATTGCTGCTGCATGTGAACCTGTGGGTAGGCGTGCTGCTCTCGGCAGTCGGCACGGTGGCGATGCTGGCCGTGCAGCGCCAGGGCCGGCGCACGCTCGAAGCGCTGGTGGCCGCCCTGATACTGATGGTGGCGTTGTGCTTCGCCGCGCAGCTGGCCATGGCGCAGCCCGACTGGGCGGCGGTAGCGGGCGGCTTCGCGCCCTCGGCGCAACTGGTGCGCGACGCGGGCATGCTGTGGCTGGCCGCGGGGATCGTGGGCGCCACCGTGATGCCGCACAACCTCTACCTGCATTCGGCGCTGGTGCGCAAGTTCGGGCCTGGCCCGCAGGCGGCGCAGGCAAGGACGGCGCCTGTGCCCCAGGCCGGCACGCCGGACGTGGCCGCCGCGCTGCGCGGCGTCAACCTGGACACCTTCGGCTCGCTGGCCTTCGCCTTTCTCATCAACGCCGCACTGCTGATCCTGGCGGCGGCCGTGTTCCACGCCAGCGGCAGGACCGAGGTCACCGACCTGGCCGATGCCCACCGCCTGCTGGACCCGCTGCTCCACTCGAACTGGGCCAGCCTGTTGTTCGCCGGCGCGCTGCTGGCATGCGGCCTCAATTCCACGCTGACCGGCACGCTGGCCGGCCAGGCGGTGATGGAAGGCTTCCTCAAGCTGCGCATCTCCCGCACCCGGCGCGCGCTGCTCACGCGCGGCCTGGCCATCGTGCCGGCGCTGGCGGCGGTCGGCGTGTTCGGCCAGCACGGCTCGGCCGAGCTGCTGGTGGCCAGCCAGGTGGTGCTGAGCCTGAGCCTGCCGCTCGCGGTGGTGCCGCTGATCCTGTTCGGCTCCAGCCGCGAGCTGATGGGCGCGTGGCGCGTGCGCGGCGTGCCCCTGGCGCTGGCCTGGCTGAGCGCCGGCGTGATCCTGTTCCTCAACGGCGCGCTGCTCTGGCAGGGGCTGGTGGCGTAACGACGTTGCTGTCTTTTCGCCGGCGCCTCAGCGGGCTGCGTGATGGCCTGGTGACGGCGGGCCGCGAGGTTCGGGCCTCTCTGGCCTGGCCATTCGGGCCCATGTCGCGGCGGCGTTCCCGCGCGGAGAGGGTCAGATCCGCCGACCGACCCTGGCTTGCCGGAATTAGCGCAGGCCCGGCACTTTCGCCCGGCGCGCTTCCTGTGCCTGCAGGGCCAGCGCGGCGCCCAGGCCGAGCACGCACAGCACGGCCGTCAGCAGGAAGGCGCGCCCGCCCACGCGGGCGAACAGGTAGCTCCCCAGGAACACGCTGGCCGCCGTCAGCAAGCCGGCACAGGCGGAATACAGGCCGGTGCCGCTGGAGAGCACCGGCGCCGGCACCCGCGTGCGAACATACTGGGCCGCGCCAAGCTGGGTAAAGCCGAGGGTGGCCCCTTGCAGCAGCTGAGCCAGCATGGCCACCCCGGGCGTCGGCGCCAGTCCGATCAGCGACCAGCGCAGGATGCCCGCCGCGCAGGCCAGCGCGATCAGCGCCGGCGCCGAGATGCGCGCCGCCAGCAGCGAGCCGAAGGCGAACGCCGTGATCTCGGCCAGCACGCCCAGCGCCCACAGGTAGCCGATGGTCGAGGCGGAGAATCCCACGCTCTTCCAGTAGAGCGCGCTGTAGCTGTAGAAGAAGCCGTGGCACGCCTGCGATACCGCCGCGCTGGCCAGGAACAGGGAAAAACCGGGCACTTGCAATACCTGCAACAGCGGCGCCTTCACCGCGTGGCGCACGGCCACGCTGTCGTTGGGCAGCATCAGCGCAAGCATCCCTTGCCCGAGGTACGCCACCAGGAAGGCCACCGCGATCACCCCGGTGCCGGCGCGGTCCACCAGCCAGCCCAGCGCCACCGACACTGCCACCACCGACATCGAGCCCGCGCTGCGCAGCCGCCCGAAATCGAAGCCATAGCGCGGCACGCCCGCCAGCGCCATCGATTCGCTCAGGGGAATCAGGCTGGCCGAGAACGCCTTGGTCGCCAGGAACACCAGCAGCACGCCGACGAAGCCCTCGGCGCTGAACAGCAGCCCGGCGCTGAGGACCGAGCCGCCCACCAGTGCCAGCAGGATGGCCTTGCGGCTGCGATACTGGTCGGCGATGGCGCCCACCGCCGGATTGACCAGCACGGCCAGCGCGGCGCCGAGCGCCATCACCAGCCCGGTCTGCTGTTCGTCCAGGCCCTGCGCGCGGATCCACAGCGGAAAAAAGCTGATGGCGATGGCGACGGGCGCATACAGCGCGATGTAGTAGAGGTAGAACGAAGCGACGGCGCGGCGGGCGCCAAAGGCGGTGGTCACGGGTGGATGCCGGAGAGGTTCTTGTTATTGGTGATGGCGCGGCCCGTACCGCCCGCCGCGCCGGCGCGGCTGGTCAGCCGCGCGGCCAGCCCAGTTCCACGAACACCTTGCACAGGGCTTCCATGCCGGCGGCGTCTTCGTCGTCGAAGCGTCCGGCCACGGGGCTGTCCACGTCCCACACGCCGATCAGGCTGCCGTCGGCGGCGATGAGCGGCACCACGACTTCCGATTGCGAGGCGGCATCGCAGGCGATATGCCCCGGGAACGCATGCACGTCAGGCACGACCTGGGTGGCGCGGGTCTGCGCGGCGGTGCCGCACACGCCCCGGCCCAGGGCGATGCGCACGCAGGCCGGCTTGCCCTGGAACGGCCCGACCACCAGTTCCGTGCCGTCGTGGAAATAGAAACCCGCCCAGTTCAGGTCCGGCAGCGAGTGGTAGACCAGCGCCGAGAAGTTGGCGGCGTTGGCGATGCGGTCGGTCTCGCCGGCCAGCAGCGAGCGGGCCTGCGCGGCCAGCTCCTGGTATTGCGCGGCCTTGGACTGCGGGGCGGGGCCGGTGGAAAGTTCGAACATGGCGGATTCCAGTGACAGCAGGAGAATGCGGCCTCCATTGTCTCACTCCTGCGTCCTAGGCAGGCAGCCCTGCTTCGCCGGCCAGCGTCTGCCGCAGCCAGCCGATGAACACTTCGGTATCGGCGGGCAGTTCGCGGGCGGCCGGCAACGCCATCAGCCCGCCCTGGAAGCGCACGAAGCCGTGCGGCGCAACGAGTTGCCCGTCCCGCAGTTCCTTGCGGATCAGGCGCTGCTCGACCAGCGCCACGCCGGCGCCCGAGAGCGCCGCCTCGATGCACAGGTGGGTATGCGGGAAGGTCAGCTCGCCACCGCGCGCGACCGGCTTGCCGGACAGTGCCTGCCACTGGTCCCAGGCGCTGGAGGTGAAGTCATGCGCGATGCGCACGCCGTTGCGCACCGAGCCCGCGTACGCCGGTGCGCACACCGGCCCGAAGGCCACCGGCGCCAGGTACAGCGCGCGCTTGCGATCAGCCTCCGCGTACGAACTGAGATCCCAGGCAATCACCACGTCGGCCCCTTCGGTGCGCATTTCGCGGGCGGAGGTCATGGACAGCCGGATGCGGATATCGGACCGCAGGCGATAGAAGTCCACCATGTGCGGCACCAGCCAGCGCATGGCGAAGGTGGCGCTGCAGGCCACATGCAGGCTTGGCCCGCGCGCCTGGTCCAGCAGGCGGCCATAGCCCTGTTCGAGCTGGTCGAACACGGCGCGCACCACGTCGTACATGGCCTGGCCACGCTCGTTGAGGCGCACGCCGGTGCCGTCCTTCTCGAACAGCGCGGTGCCCGCGTGCTCCTGCAATTGCCGCAATTGCCGGCTGACCGCGCCGTGCGTGCGGCAAAGCTCCTCGGCGGCGCGGGTAATGGAGCCGGTGCGCGCGGTGGCCTCGAAGGCGCGCAGCGTGGACATCGGGGGCAGGGTCCGCATGGCGATCCTTCCTTCGCTGCAGATGCGCAAATGTGCAAAAAACTGACGAAGCCGGAAGAATAACTCGGTTTTGCCGACGGCGAGCGGGCTCTACTATTCCCTACGTCAAGCGCGTCGTGGCCGGGACAGGAAATCTTTCCCGCAGGGCGGATTGCCTTCGGCGTGAAGAATATTCACGAAGGCGCGGCGACGGGAAGCGTTTTCAAGCGAGCAAACGGAGCGGCAGGATGAGCGAGATCAGGCAGGTGCAGGGATATGAAGTGCTGGACAGCCGCGGCAATCCCACCGTGGAGGTGGAGGTCACGCTGGCCGATGGCGCGGTGGGCCGGGCCACGGTGCCGTCGGGCGCATCCACCGGTGCGCGCGAGGCGGTGGAGTTGCGCGATGGCGATCCCGCGCGCTATCTCGGCAGGGGCGTCAGCCGCGCGGTTGCGGCCGTGAACACCGGGCTGCGCGCCGCGCTGGCTGGCGTGGACGCGCGCGACCAGCGGCGGGTGGACGGCATCATGATCGAACTGGACGGCACGCCGGACAAGGGCAGGCTCGGCGCCAACGCATTGCTGGGCGTGTCGCTGGCGGTGGCGCATGCGGCGGCGGCTTCGGGCGGCACCACGCTGTTCGCCCACCTTGGCGGGGCGCAAGCGGTCGTGCTGCCGGTGCCGATGATCAACATCATCAACGGCGGCGCGCACGCGGACAACGCCATCGATTTCCAGGAATTCATGATCATGCCGGTGGGCGCGCCGGGCTTTGCCGAAGGCGTGCGCATGGCATCGGAGATCTTCCATACGTTGCGGGTGGACCTGAAGGCGGCGGGCTTCAACACCAATGTGGGTGACGAGGGCGGCTTCGCGCCGGACCTGCGCTGCGCCGACGAGGCGCTGGCGTTCATCCTGCGCGCGGTGGAGCGCGCCGGCTACCGCGCCGGCACGGACGTGGTGCTGGCCATCGACCCCGCCGCCAGCGAGTTCCACGAGAACGGCAGCTACGTCTATCGCGGCGAGGGCGTGACGCGCAGCGCGGAGGCCCAGGTGGACTACCTGGCCGCTCTGGTGTCGCGCTACCCCATCGTCTCCATCGAGGACGGCATGGCCGAGGATGACGCGCACGGGTGGCAGCTGCTGACGGCGCGGCTCGGGCGCCGGTGCCAGCTGGTGGGCGACGATGTGTTCTGCACCAACCCCGCGCTGCTGCGGTTAGGCATCGAGCAAGGGATCGCCAATTCGATCCTGGTCAAGGCCAACCAGATCGGCACCCTGAGCGAGACGCTGGACACCGTGGACGTGGCGCACGCGGCCGGCTATGCCGCGGTGATGTCGCATCGTTCCGGCGAGACCGAGGACACCAGCATCGCCGACCTGGCGGTGGCGACCGGCTGCGGACAGATCAAGACCGGCTCGGTCTCGCGCTCGGACCGCACCGCCAAGTACAACCGGCTGATCCGCATCGAGCGCGCGCTGGGCGCGCGGGCGCGCTATGCGGGCGCCGCCGTCGTCAAGCCAGCAGGCTGAGCGGGCGGCGCCGCGGATCAGGGGCGCATCAGGTGCCCGCCACCTTCAGCAGCACCGGGTCGTTGCGGTACAGGTCGGGGAAGATCTCCTTGAGGTAGCCGATCTTGGGCAGGTCGTTGACGACGATGTACGGGTGGGCCGGATGCCGCGTGAGGAAATTCTGGTGGTAGGCCTCGGCCGGGTAGAAGGCCTTGTAGTCTTCCACGCGGGTGACGATCGGGCCGGAGAAGACATGCGCCTTGCCGAGCTGCGCGATATAGGCCTGCGCCACGCTGCGCTGCTCGGCCGTGAGCGGGAACACGGCCGAGCGGTATTGCGTGCCGTGGTCAGGGCCCTGGAAGTTGAGCTGGGTCGGGTTGTGCGCCACCGAGAAGAAGACCTGCAGCAGGCGGCCGTAGCTGACCTGCGACGGATCGAAGGTGACCTGCACCGATTCCGCGTGTCCCGTGTCGCCGCCGCTTACGGCTTCGTACTGCGCGGTGTTCGCCGCGCCGCCGGCATAGCCCGAGGTGACCTGCTTGACGCCGCGGACATGCTGGAATACGCCCTGCACGCCCCAGAAGCAGCCGCCGGCGAAGACCGCGGTCTCGGTTTGCGCCGCGTTCTTTTCGTCCTGCGCGGGCGGCGGGATCTTGACGGCCTGCTCGGCCGAATTGGCGCTCTGCCATGCCAGCAGGCTCACCGCCACCATGGCCGCGCCGGCGATCCTGGCGGCGCTCGAGCGCGTCAGCCGGGAGAAGAGGGTTGTCGATTGGATGCTCATGATTGCCTGTCCTTGGATAGCTGCAATGAAGTGAGGCGGCGTTGCGTGGATGCGTGCCGCGGAAGATCAGCCGAAGGTGAAGGCATAGGCCTCCACGCCGGGGTCAAGGAATTCGATGGCGAAGGTGTGGTCCGCGATCTTGCCGGCCTGGCGCACGAGCTGGTACAGGCGCTGTCCGGTGACGGTGCCGCTGCCGTCGGCATCCACGTCGGTGCCGTGCGCGTCGCCAGGGGCTGCGCCGTCGATGCTGACGCGGAAACGTACCGGCTTGCCGTCCTTGCCCGGGCCCAGCACGAGGTGCAGGTCGCGGGCATGGAAGCGGTAGACGATGCGTCCGTCCTTGCTCTCGAGCGTGGCGTGCTCCGCGCCGACTTTCCAGTTGCCGGCCAGGGCCCAGTCATTGAGCGCGGGCGTGGCCGGTGCCGCATAGCTGCGGACCTTGTCCTGCGCCTGGCCGCCCGGCGAGGCAAAGTTCTCCGCGCGCTCGTAGCCGAGGTAGGTCTCGCCTGACTGCACGTCGGCGTTGTCGGAGGCCATCTGCACGCCCTGCTCCGTGGCCGTGCCCAGGCCGGTGGCAACCTTGGCCGCGCCGGCGTGGCCGGCCTCGGCCAGCAGTTGCTGGATCACCTGCTCGGAGTGGGCGTATTCGCCTTCGCCGAAATGGTGGAAGCGGATCTGGCCCCTGGCATCGATGAAATAGTGCGCCGGCCAGTACTGGTTGTTGAAGGCGCGCCAGATCGCGTAGTTATTGTCGACCGCCACCGGGTAGTCGATGCCGAGGTCACGCACGGCCTTCTGCACATTGTCCACATTGCGTTCGAAGGCAAATTCCGGCGCGTGCACGCCGATCACCACCAGGCCCTGGTCACGGTATTTCTGCGCCCATGCTTTCACATAAGGCAGGGCACGCAGGCAGTTGATGCAGGAGTAGGTCCAGAAATCCACCAGCACCACCTTGCCGCGCAGGCCTTCGGCGGTGAGCGGCGGCGAGTTCAGCCACTGCACCGCGCCGGCCAGCGCGGGCAGCTGGCCTTCGACCGGCAGCGCGGCGGGGGCGCCGGCATTGACGGCGCGCATCATCGAGCCGGATGCCGCCATCATGGCCGGGCCGTCGCCATTGGCCTCTGTCGTGCCACTGGCCGCGGCAGGCGTGGGCGTGGCGTTCGCGGCATTGCCTCCCAGGCGGTCCAGCAGGTGCTGCTCGATGCCGCCGGTGGCGACCGTCGAGACCCGCGCCAGCACACCCGTGTCCAGCCCCAGCGCGATCGCGGCGACGCCGGCCAGCATGGCCGCGCCGATGCCGCGCCGCACCCATTCGCCGGCGCCCAGCGAGCGCTTCATCGCGGTGAACACGCGCCCGCCGATCAGCAGGGCCACCGCCAGCGAGGTGGCGGCGCCGGCGGCATAGGCCACCAGCAGCAAGGTGGTGCCCACGCTGGCGCCGCGCAGCGCGGCACCGGTCAGCACCAGGCCGAGGATGGGGCCCGCGCACGGCGCCCACAGCAGGCCGGTGGCGATGCCGAGCAGGAAGGAGGAGCCAGGCCGCACCTGCCCGTCGGCTTGCGCGAAGGCGGAGAGACGGCTGCCCGCGCTCACCAGCGGATGCATGAGGCGCTCAGCCAGGCGCGGCAGCAGCAGCGTCAGGCCGAACACGGCAAGCAGGGCGATGGCCAGCCAGCGGCCGTACTGGTTGGCCTGCGCCACCCAGCCGCCGCCCACCGCCGCCAGCGTGGCCACGCCGGCGAAGGTCAGCGCCATCCCGGCCAGCAGTGGCAGGCCGCTGCGCACGAAGGGCTGGTCCGCGCGCGAGAACACGAACGGGAGCACGGGCAGGATGCACGGGCTCAGGATGGTGAGCGCGCCGCCCAGGTAGGCGAGTACGATAAGGAGCATGGCGTTGTCTTGGTATGGTTGTCTGCCGGGCGCGGGCCCGCGGTCGTCAGGCGGCCTGCGGGCGGAAGGTCATCGCCAGGCCGTTCATGCAGTAGCGCAGGCCGGTGGGCTTGGGGCCGTCGTCGAACACATGGCCCAGGTGGCCGCCACAGCGCCGGCAGTGCACTTCCGTGCGCGTCATGCCGAAGCTGCGGTCTTGCGTCGTGCCCACGGCCCGCTCCAGCGGCGCCCAGAAGCTGGGCCAGCCGGTGCGGCTGTCGAACTTGGTGCGCGAGGAGAACAGGTCGAGCTGGCAGCCGGCGCAGGCGAACACGCCGGCGCGGTGTTCGTCGTTCAGCGGGCTGCTGTAGGGCCGTTCGGTGCCTTCCTGGCGCAGCACGTTGTACTGGGCGGGGGTCAGCAGCTGGCGCCACTGTTCGTCGGACTTCACCACCTCGAAGACCTCGGCGGGCTTGCCGCCGCCGGACGGCCCGGCCGCCAGCGCGCGCCAGCCGCTCACCGTGGCAATGGCCGCCACGGCCGCGCCGCCCGAGATCAGAAAGCGCCTTCTGCTCCGCATGATGTGCTCCTTGCGTGGGTTCCACGAATCAATGGGCGCATCGTATGGCCGGTGCGATCCCGGAGTCCTCACGAAAGGTTAAATTAAATGTGATAACTCGGCGGCGCAGAATTCTGCACAATGACTGCGCGGGCCCCGACCCTCACTCCACCGTCCTCACTCCACCGTCCCCATCGCCCATGCCAACGGACCATCCCAAGCGCATCCTGATCGTCGAAGACGACGTCGACATCGCCAATGTGCTGAGCCTGCACCTGCGCGACGAGCGCTATGAAGTCGTGCACAGCGCGGACGGCAACGAAGGCCTGCGCCTGCTGGAGCAAGGCAGCTGGGACGCGCTGATCCTGGACCTGATGCTGCCCGGCGTGGACGGACTGGAGATCTGCCGGCGCGCCCGCGCCATGGCGCGCTACACGCCCATCATCATCACCAGCGCGCGCTCCAGCGAGGTGCACCGCATCCTGGGGCTGGAACTGGGCGCCGACGACTACCTCGCCAAGCCGTTCTCGGTGCTGGAACTGGTGGCGCGCGTGAAGGCGCTGCTGCGGCGCGTGGACGCGCTGGCCAGGGACCTGCGCGTGGATGCCGGCAGCCTGGTGCTGGGCGGGCTGTCGATCGACCCGATCACGCGCGAGGCCAGCGTGGACGGGCGCCGCATCGAACTGACCCCGCGCGAGTTCGACCTGCTCTATTTCTTCGCCCGCCACCCCGGCAAGGTGTTCTCGCGCATGGACCTGCTCAATGCCGTCTGGGGTTACCAGCACGAGGGCTACGAGCACACCGTCAACACCCATATCAACCGGCTGCGCACCAAGATCGAGGCCGATCCGGCGCAACCCAGCCGCATCCTCACGGTCTGGGGACATGGCTACAAGCTGGCGGCCGGAACATCCGGCGCGCCGGGAGATGCGACATGAACGCCCGCACCGAGGCTGGCACCGAAGCCATGCAGGACCGCCCCGCGCGCCGGGCGCCGCGCTTCGGGCTTACGCTCACGCAGCGCCTGTCGCTGGTGTTCTCGGTGCTGCTGCTGGCCTGCTGCGGCGCCTCGGCATGGCTGCAGGTCCGCTCGAACGACATGCACGAGAAGGAGGTCATCCAGGATCTCTCCCGCGGGCTTGCCGCGCATATCGCGCGCAACGCCGTGCTGATGGACGCCAACGGCCTCAAGCCGGAAGCCCTGCGCCAGCTGTTCGGCCAGCTGATGGTGGTGAACCCGAGCGTGGAGGTGTACCTGCTGGACAACCAGGGGCGCGTGATGGGCCACGACGCGCCCGCCGGGCGACTGCAGCGCGAGCAGGTGGACCTGCAGCCGGTGCGCCGCCTGCTGGCCGGCGATGCGTTGCCGATCCTGGGCGACGACCCGCGCAGCGCCTCGGGCCGCAAGGTTTTCAGCGCCGCGCCGCTGCGCTCGGGCGGCTATATCTACGTGGTGCTGCTGGGCGAGACCCACGACGAGCTGGCGGCGCGGGCATCGGCCAGTTCGGTGCTGCGCACCACGCTGTGGTCAATGGCGCTGGTGGCGCTGCTGGGTCTGCTGGCGGGGCTGGTGGCGTTCGGGCTGATCACGCGGCCCCTGCGCCGCCTGACCGAGGCCATGCGGCGCTTCAACGCCGACGCGGACCCGGAGACCGCGCCCGCGGCGCAGCCGCGCTTGCCGCGCGTATCGAGCGCGGGCAGCCACGACGAGATCGCCGCGCTCGAGGCCGCCTTCGCCCAGATGGCCGACCGCATCGCCGAGCAATGGCGCGCGCTGACCAAGCAGGACCAGGAGCGGCGCGAGCTGGTGGCCAATATCTCGCATGACCTGCGCACGCCGCTGACTTCGCTGCAGGGCTACCTGGAAACGCTGTCGCTCAAGGCGGATACGCTCGGCGAGGCTGAACGCAAGCGCTACCTTGCCATCGCGCTGGCGCAGAGCGTGAAGGTGGGCCGTCTGGCCCAGTCGCTGTTCGAGCTGGCGCGGCTGGAGCACGGCATCGTGCAGCCCGCGCTGGAAGCCTTCTCGCTGGTCGACCTGGTGCAGGATGTATTCCAGAAGTTCGAGCTGCCCGCCGAGGCGCGGCAGGTGCAGCTGCGCGCGGGTATCCCGCAGCGGCTGCCAGCCGTGACGGCGGACCTGGGAATGATCGAGCGCGTGCTGACCAACCTGCTGGACAACGCCATCCGCCATACGCCGGCGCATGGCGCCGTCGACGTCGACCTTGCCGTTGGCGACGGCAAGGTGTCGGTCACGGTCAGCGATACCGGCCCCGGCATTGCGCCGGCGCTGCGCGAGCGCCTGTTCCAGCGGCCGTTCAGCGCCGGCGCGCATCGCGGTGGCGGGCTCGGCCTGCTGATCGTGCAGCGCATGCTGCAACTGCATCGCAGCCAGATCCGCCTGCTCGAGCGCGAAGGCACGGGCGCGGCGTTCCGCTTCGAGCTGCCGGTGGCGGGCCGGCAAATGCCTTAGACCCCTGGCCCCCTGGACCCCTGGCCCCCTGGACCCCTGGACCCCTTAGGGCGATGATGATCTGCATCAAGGGTGGACGGAAGGCGCCTGCGCATAATGAAATCCGCGATTCCCGCCGGCGCTGGCGTCAGGTTCACGGGAGATCGCGCAACGTTCAGCGCAACCTTTCCGAAATCCGACATGGCAGCACACGTGCATAACCTCGGTTCGTCCCAGTCTGACCACGCTACCGGCCCGCAGCAAGGCGGCGGCCGTCCCGTCGCCAGGGGCGACGTGGTGCCGACCAATACGCCACGCTCGGCCGAACGCAATACCGTGGAGAGCGCCGTGGACGCCGCCGCGCAGCTGGCGGCAAGCAGCATGCAGGACATCCTGGCGAGCGGCGCCGCCGATGGCGAGGAAGGCATGCTCGGCGTGGTCAGGACCTTGATGGACGGCATGTCTCCCGACGAGGCGGCGCAGCTGCGCCGCCTCATCCTCGAAGGCGATCCGGCGGCCTGGCAGGTGGGCAGGCGCAGGCATCCGGACCATGAGCTGTCGCAGGGCTGGCGCGAAGGCCAGTATCCGTACCAGAACCTGATGTCGCGGCGCAATTACGAGAAGCAGAAATACCGGCTCCAGGTGGAGTTCCTCAAGCTGCAGGCCTGGGTGAAGGACACCGGCCAGCGCGTGGTGATCCTCTTCGAAGGCCGCGACGCGGCCGGCAAGGGCGGCGCCATCAAACGCTTCATGGAGCACCTGAACCCGCGCGGCGCGCGCGTGGTGGCGCTGGAGAAGCCCACCGAATCCGAGCGCGGCCAGTGGTACTTCCAGCGCTATATCCAGCATCTGCCCTCGGCCGGCGAGATCGTGCTGTTCGACCGCTCCTGGTACAACCGCGCCGGGGTGGAGCATGTGATGGGGTTCTGCACGCCGCAGGAGTACCAGGACTTCCTGCAGCAGGTGCCGGAATTCGAGCGGCACCTGGTGCGCAGCGGCATCCACCTGTTCAAGTTCTGGTTCTCGGTCAGCCAGAAGGAGCAGCGCCGGCGTTTCCGCGAGCGCGAGATCCATCCACTCAAGCAATGGAAGCTCAGCCCGGTCGACGTCGCATCGCTCGACAAGTGGGACGCCTATACGCGGGCCAAGGAAACGATGTTCGCGCGCACGGACACCGCCGATTCGCCCTGGACCGTGATCCGCTCCGATTGCAAGAAACGGGCGCGCCTGAACGCGATGCGGCACGTGTTGCTGCGCTTTCCCTACGCCAACCGTGAAGTCGAGGCCATCGGCACGACCGATCCGCTGATCGTCGGGCGGGCCCTGGCGGGCTAGTCCCGGTCACGGCGCGCCGCCCCGGCGGCGCGGGCCCTCACTCGCCCGCGCCATTCCCGGCGGCCAACAGTATCCCGGCTCCGGCTTCCTTCGCCAGCACGCTGAGCCGTTGCACCGCGGCGGCCAAGCCTGCCTTCAGATTCCGCGACAAGCCCGGCAAGCCGGCCGCGGACTAGAGCGTTGCAGTGCCACGCGCCGGGCGGGCAAAGCGCCGGCGTGCCAGTGCCGTCTATCCCGCCAGTGCGCTCCCCGGGCCGGCCAGGCTGCCGTCGGAGGCATAGAGGATCAGGTCGGCATCGCGCGTGATGCCGAGCTTTCGCATCGCACTGGCCTTTTGCGAACTGACCGTCTGCTTGCTGCGATGCAATTGCGCGGCGATCTCGTTGACCGTTTGTCCCGAGCCGAACAGCCGCACGACTTCGGCCTCGCGCGCGGTCAGCGGCCGGATGGACGCGGCCGGCTTGCTCTCGTCCAGGATGCGCTTGATGGTGGGCGAGAAATACTTGCCGTTCGCATAGGCAGCGTGGACAGCCGCCAGCAGGTGCGACATGGCATCCGACTTGCTCAGGATGGAGTTCACGCCTTGCTGATGGATCGCGCGGACGACGCCGGGATTGTCCATCATGGTGAGAATCACGAGCCGCAGCCCGGGATAGCGCCGCTGCAGGAACGACACCAGCGTCAGCCCGTCGCCGTATTGCCCCCCCGGCATCACATAGTCCGATACCAGCACGTCGCAGGCGTGCGTGTCGAGCGCCGCGATCAGTTCCGTCGAATTGCCGACCGTGGCGACGATTTCCGCGGCGTCGAGCTTGCGCAGTTCGTAGGTGATGCCCAGCGCGACGGCCGGGTGGTCGTCGGCAACGATCACGCGCATCGAAAACTCTTTCATCTTGCTTCACTCCTTGGCCCGGCCGGGCACGGCGCGGAAACGCGGCAGAAGAACGGGCTTGAATTCAGGCGCAGGGTTGGCGCTCGACAAGGGGGTGAGCAACCAGGAAAAATCTTAAGCGAATGCCTTGCAAGAAACAGAGAATTCTGGATTCCGGATGGAAAATCATACCGACAGATCGGAGCAGAAACAATCTGGCTTCAGTTGGGGTGGGAGTCCTCGCCTGCGCGCAGAAAGGTGTCGCCGCGCGCGCCGTCCTATTCATGGAAATGTGCTTTGTGTGGCACTGTTGTTCGGGCGCTTCTGCATTCAGCCGGCAGGCCTGCTTCCCGGCATCGCCGCAACGGGGTCGGACGCGGAGTCGAGCGCGCTTTCCCATTGCGCGAGAAGGCGCCGCCGCTGCTGGGGCGATGTCAGCAGGAAGTCGTTCATCAATGCAATGAAGCATTGTTGATCCATGTGGCTCAGCTCAGCGAATTCAAGCAAGAGCCGGCGGGCCTGGCGTGAAGAACGTGTGTTCGTATCGGGTTTCTTCATGGTGACATCGCAGCTATTGGGGGCTCATAGTGAATGTCGTGCGCGTGTGCTCGTCGCCGGGTGCAATGGCGCAAGCCCTTGCACTCAGCGCGCGGCCAGGGGAGCAGGGCGTATGCCGTTGACTGTCAGGCCGGCATGCCAGGCGATCCGGGAGAGCCGCCGCGCCGGGCCACCGCGGTGTCGTTGCGCACCGGCAAGCCGGCGCCCCGGGCGGCGCGCACCGGGGGACCTCGCCAGCCCTGCTGGGTTCATTGGTAACTCATCGTGATCGTCGCGCGCCCGTTCGCCGTGCCTGCCGCGACGTCAGGCAGGGTCTGCACATACCGCGCGCGCAGTGGAATATTGAACAAGCCATTTGACGCGGAACCGGCAAACCACTGGTTCAGGTTGCCGGCAGCACTGGAATCGGCACCGTACCTGAGCGGTGTCGAATCCTTGAGCACCTGGATCCCGACGCCTTGGGCGGTCGAACCCGGCGAAAGCGTGAGTACGTCCCCGCGATTGGCCGGATCTGTCATGTCGGTCAAGGTCGCATAGACGTTGGTCGTGGCGCCCGAGATCCCGTCCGCGCAGGAAAGCGCGACTTCGAACGGGTTTTCGTTCGCTGTCGACCCCACCCCCTTGAAGTCGCCGATGGGGACATTCCTCATCGGCACCGAGATGTGGGCGCTCGACAGCTTGCAGGTAGGAACAAGCGGCTTGATGGCCAACATGCCGTCGATCATGTACTGCGTGGATTTCAGCTCGCCGCCCCGATACCATTTGGCGGCCACCTCGCCGCTCAGGATGCCACCTGCGGTAATCGGTCCGGTCTTGACGAGTTGAATGGTCAGCCGCAGCTCCGTGGCTTCCTGGACCGAAACAGCCATACTGAAATGGCTCCACGGCCACCAGCCCGGGTTGTCGGTGTATTGCATCCTGATCCCCACGCCGTTGATGGGAGTTGACATGGTGTGGTACGGACCCGGCGCCTCGAGCCTGCCAACGATCAGCATGAAGGGCTGGCACTGGTAGTCTACGGGCCCGCTGTTTTCGGCGTGAAAGATGAAATCCCCGGAGTAGAGAACGGTGCCGTCTGCCACAAGCGGATTGAACGTTGGTGGGTTGAAGCCGGTCAGCCTGTAGCGGAACGGCTTGCCGTCGGTGGTCGGGAACTGGTCGCAACTGGCCAGCGCCGGAGTGGAAGCCAGCAACGCCAATAACAGGATTAGTTTTCGCATGATCATTTTGCCAAGGTTTGGAATATGACAAGCCGGGAAGATGGTGAACCGTTCACAAGCCCGGCCCGATATGCACCGGACCGGGGGAGGGAGATCTCTGCATGCTCATCCCCGGGGCCTGCGGCAAGCCGGTGGTCACGTTCGTGACGGGCGCGCAGATGGCCTCGATCTGTTGATAGCCGCTGCCCTTTCCTGCCTTCTTGCGTTCCGGCAACTCGTACGCGATGCGGCAGGCCGAGGCTTCGTCGTTGCCCCAGGTCACCTTCAGTTCGCCCTTGTCCTGGAGGCCGCGCGCAAAGATCTTGCTGGCCTGGCCGACCACGCCGACTTCCTGCCCACCCTCGTCGTGGACCGCCGCGCCGAACGGCAGCGCCATGTCGTTGGACCGGCGCGCCCGGATCATTGCCGAGCGTCCCGAGACGGTCTCGAACTTGAGCATCGGCACCGAGCCGGCGCGCGGGGCGACTTGCTGGCTGGTCTCGCGCAGTTCCACGTCGGTGGACAGGCCCTTGGGATCCAGCGACACCGTATTCATGCTGTACGGCGTCAGGTACGGCACGACCGCATAGCCGCGGCTGTCGATACGCACGCCCGACGCATTGGTCACGCGCGCGCCCTCGGCGTTGGGCGCCTCGACAATCGCGAAGGTGTCGGACAGCGGCTGCGACAGCGTGACGCCGCCGCGGTGCAAGACCGCCGCGCCGCGCACGCCGATCGCGGCTTGCTGGTAGTCGGAGCCGCCGCTCACGCTGGCGTTGAGATCCGCATACGGGCTGCGGTACAGCACGTTGGCGCCGCCGTCGGTGCTGCTTTGTCCGGCACCCGAGGTGTGGTTCGCGCTCAGGCTGTAGGAGAGTTCGTTGTCGGCCCCCGCGGAGCCCGACAAGGTGGTCTGCGCCTGCATGCTGCCATTGCTGTTGCGCGAGACGTTGCCGGTCAGGGTCAGCGGGTTCTGCTTGCCCAGCGGGATCGTGACGCTCGCGAAGTACATCGTGCCCATACGGCCGTCGGCGCCGCGCTGGCGCGTGGCCGAGACACCGAAGGAAATATTCTTGTAGACGTTGTTGTAGCCGACCGAATAGTTGATGTCCGAGCCGTCGCGGTTCCAGTAGTTGGCCGTGGAGGCGGTGACGTTGAGCCGCCCGCCCCGTTCGCCGAGCCGCTGGCCGAGCGTGACCGATGCGCGGTTGCGCTGGCGCCATACGCTGTCGATGGTGTGGCCTTGATCCGCCTGTGCGCGTGCGCGCATGGCTTCGTTGAGACCGAAGTAGCCGCCGGTGGAATAGCGGTAGGCGGCGATCGACAGATCGGTTCCGGTTTGCAGGACCGACTTGGAGTAGCTGAGCCGCGTACTGGTGCCGTTGAAGGTCCCGACGCCCGACACCGAGGTGTGGGCCTGCGTCACGTCCGCGCCGACCGCGCCGACCGGCGTGTTGAAGGCGCCGCCGAGCATGGCCGAAGCATAGCCTTGCGCCAGCGTCACGCCACCATAGCCGGTGACCAGGTTGTTGAGGCCGCGCTGCCAGGTACCCTGGACGAACAGCGGGTTCTTGCTGTTCTGGGCATCGCGCACCGCGCCGGCCACGACGCTGTAGCGGTTGACGCCGGGCCGCAGGGACAGCGGCACGGCGGCATACGGCACCGAGAACGAGCGCACGGTGCCATCCGCCTCGGTTACCGTGACGTTCAGGTCGCCGCCATATCCGGTGGCGTAGAGGTCGTCGATCTCGAACGCCCCGGGCGCCACCGTGGTCTCGTAGATCGTCATGCCGGCCTGGCGGATCGTCACCCTTGCGTTGCTGGTGGCGACGCCGCGCACCGTGGGCGCATAGCCGCGCAGCGAATCGGGAAGCATGCGGTCGTCGGTGGCCAGGCGCACGCCGCGGAAGGCCGTCGAATCGAACAGTTCACCGCTTGTGTACGCTTCGCCCAGGGTTAGCTGAGAAGCCAGCTTGAGCAGGTCGCGCTGAACGTAAGTCGAGATGTTCTGGTAATCGCTGTGGCCGCTCCCGCTCCAGTTGTACGAGCCGTTGTGGCGGAAATGCCAGTCGCCCGCGTTGAAGCCGGCGTTCAGGCCAAGGTAGCCCTGCGTCTGCACGCCATTGCTGCCGTGGCCCTTGAAGCTGTAGACATTGAACTGGTAGCCGAGGATGCCCGTCGTCACGCCGGAGTCCAGCAGTTCGGGACTCACGGAGCCGCGTGCGCTGCGGCTCAGGGAAACCTGCGGGATGCCAAGTTCCAGGCGCTGGTCGCCGAAATCGAAACTCGCGCTTGCCCCGGGAATCACCTCGGTGATGGGCAGGCATTCGCCTGAGGCCGCAAGCCGCGTAGCCATCCCGGGTGCCAGCTTCCGGAGATCGACGCCGGCCTTTTGCAGCAGTCCGGCGTCGAAGCACGCCTGTGCGTCGCTGTCATCCGCGCCGAGAGCCCGGAACGGCACGTCGGTGCGGCTGACCCGGTTGCCATTGACGTACATATCGATGTTGTAGGTGCCGGGCAGAACGACATTGCCCCGCTCGAAACGCGACAGGTCCACGCGCCGGCTGCTGCCCGTTGCCAGGAATCCGCTGTCGAACTCGACTTGCGCGACCTGCCTGGTTGCGGGCGCGGCCGCCTCGGCCAATGCCTCGGACTGCCAGGCGGCCAGGCTCGACAGCACCAGCGCACACAACGGCTTGAGGCGGAAAAGAGGGTTGCCATCCTGGGCCGGACGTTGGGCCGGGGTCATTGCGGGTTGCTCCTTGTTATGGGCTGCCGGGACATCCGCGCATGGCGGATGCGAGGCCGAACGGGGTCCTCCAGCGTCCCGCCGGGGGACCTGGCCACACGCTTCCCGGCGCAAGGCTTTTCAGGAAAGCCTCAGGCTGGCGAAGCGGATGGGGACCTGTACTGGATTCGGGAAGGAACGGCGTGGGGGCGGGTGATTGCCCAGGGTGCCGCGCTCAGGGGCCATGGCGCTGCTACCCTGTTGCTACGATCAGCCTCCCGGCTTGAAGGGGGCGACAGGCTTGCCTTGCACGATGCCGCCCCAGTCGTTGATGCTGCTGAAGTCGACTTGCGCGGCCGATGCCGGCGCGGACGCGAGGCCTTCGATCGGGAACAGATGCGAGGTGCCGGGCAGTACGTAGCCCATGCCGGCATTGAAGTTCTTGCCTTCGACCTTCAGCGCGATGCTGCCCAGGTTCACGACAAAGGGGGTAGGGTTGCTTGCCTTCAGCGCATATCCCTTGCCGCTGTCGGCCTGGACGATTTCCCACACGATCTTCGCGGGCGCTTCGTCGGCGCGGCCGGGCAGGGCTGGCGGGCGGAACATCATCTTGATGCGGGTACGGAAGGCGAGTTGCAGGCGGTTGGCATCTTCACCGATCTCGGCCTTCGGCGGGACTTCGAGCACATTGAGCCAGAACAGGGATTCCTTGTCCTGTGGCATCGGCTCCTTGCTATAGATCACGCGCAGCATCTGGCCCTTGCCGGGTTCGAGGCGGAACATCGCGGGCGTCAGCGTGAACGGCACGTCGATCTTCTCGGGCGACTCGTTGGCGTCGCCCTTGTCGAGCCAGGTCTGGACCAGCGCCGGCGTCTGGCCGTCGTTGGTGAGGCTGACCGTGACTTCGCGCTCCTGCGCCGGAAAGATGATCCGGGTGCCGGCGATGACGACGCTCGCGTGTGCCTGGGCCGCAAGCAGACTGGCCACGAAGGCCACCGCCATGAGCGGCTTGAGAATGGTGTGTTTCATCTTCACTTCCGATGCGTTGGATTCCTGGGAGATTGCGTTTCCTCGGAAGCCGTCTCGAAAACGCAGAAACGGCTTGGAAGGCTGCGCATCGCTGCGGGAGCGGCTCGGGCGGAGCCGTCTCCCGCGAAGCGCTTATTGATAGACCAGCGAGTACTGGACGCGCGAGTTGGCGGCGCCGGCCTGGACCGTGCCGGTCGACACGTACTCAGCGTAGTAGTGCAGGGTGGTGATACCGCCCGTGACGAGATCCACGGCGGGCGAGTTCTGGTCGTTCTGCGCGGCGCCGGCCTTGATCGGGTTGTAGCTGGCGTTCAGCAGGCGGATATCGACGCCCGAGGCGCCGCCGGCGTCCACGGTCAGGCGACCTTCGGAATTGACGGTCGAGCCGGCCTCGAATGCGGTGGCAACCTTGGTGCTCGAACCCGCGCAGCCGTCCAGCTTGATGGTGAAGGGCGTGCGACCCGCGACGGCGCCTGGTTGGCTCAGGGCCGACGTCGAGACCGGCGGCAGCGCCACGGTCATCATGTTGGCGCCACCGCCGCCATTGATCGTGCAGGTCGTGGCGACCACGCTGCCGGTGAATTCGATGGTGCCGTCAGCGGCGTGCGCGGCGGGCGCGAAAGCGGCAGCGCAGGCAGCGGTGGCGATGGCGGAAGCGATCAGGTTCTTTTTCATGATTCAGATAGCAGTAGTTGGAGGGGGTTGCTACTTTCGAAGTGCTGCTGTGTTGATGCAGGCTTCAGAAGCAAGTTTCGGGTAAACCCTTTTTTGTTTCTATCTGACCTGAACGAAATTCATGGCGAATAGATAGGACAAGTACGAAAGTGATGCAGGTACCGTGCGGGCGCGTCGTAGTGGCTCGTGCGGCGCAAGTGCGATCGCGGGCGTGGCCAGTAAAATCCGGGCGCGGGAGTGGCGCGGCGAGGGGGCATCTGCTTCCGGCGCAGGCAGGAGGAGACGCCAGGGAATCCGCCGTGAGGCTGGCGCTGGATGAACCGCGTCATCTCGAGGCGCTGCTCGCCGAAGTCGGCACTGGCGGTGGCGTCGTCGACGGGCTGGAAGGGCGGGTGGCCGCCAGCGATCGGATTGCGGCGATCGAAGCCGCTTGCACGGCCAGGCCGATACGCGTTACGCCTCGTGCTCTGCGCAGAACGTCGCGAGTTCCTGGCGGAAGGTCAGCATGACCTCCTTCTGCAGCAAGGACTGATACTCGCGGAACGGCGTGTCGAGATCGAAGGCCGCATCGTTGTAGGTGCGTTGCAGGAATGCCAGCGACTCGGCCAGCGAGCGTGCCTGTTCGGACTGATGCAGGCGTAGCCGCCAGTCCACCGCTTCGTGATGGTCGGCGAGCAGGTTCTGGTGCGGCGGGCAGGCGATCTCGCCGACCTGCCTGGCTTCATGAAACGCCACCAGGTAGGCGCAGATGGCCGACATGCGCCGGTTGGCCTCGGAGGCCGATTCGGCCAGCATGACCGCGGATGCCGCGAGCTCGTCCGGGCGGCTGCGCGTACGCCGCCGCTCGGGTGCGGCCGCCTGCAGCGGCCGCACCGCGACCAGCAGCGATGGCGGCAGCACCCGGTTGAATTCCCTGGCAAGCACGGCGTGGATCGTGTGCGTGAGCCGGGCACAGCTCGCGATATCGTCGCTGATATAGAAGTCGAGCGCGACCGCGCTTTTCCTGACATCCGAAACCACCGCCCGGACCGGAGTGGCGCCCTCATCGCGCAGCGCGGCCAGGCAGATATTGGCGCGCGCCAGCCATTCGCCGTTGTGCCGCAGGGCGTCGGCCAGGCTGTTTATGGTCATTTCCTGATCGGCACGCAGCGTCACCACCATGCGCGGGTGGGAAAGGCTGTCGCTGACGGCATGGAGCGGATCGGCGCCAGAGCTTGCCGGCATGATGCGTTTGTTCTTTTTCATCTCGCTCCTGATCCTGTTGGCCGGCGGACGCCCGGTGGTGGTGCCGGGGCAGGGCGACGCCGTAGCGGTGAAAAGTAGAGGCAAGAAGTATGGCGCCGTGCGCGCCCGGGCGGATGCGGACTTTTCCCGAGCCGATTGCGGCGGATTCTGCGCGGCGGCCGTGATGGCATTGCCCGCATCCTGACTTGCGCCGGTGGCGTCCCGGGTCGGCAGGACGAATGCCATGGCGCCATCGGTAATGGCGACCTTTCCGCGGCCAATTCAGGGCTTTCCCATGCGCGCCACGAGGGAACTATCGGAGAATCCCGGAACAGAAATCGCGCCCCGCGCGCGCTAGCAGCAAATGGCGCAATATTTTCAGATGGAGGCTGCGCAAAAATGACAACGGTGTTGATAGTTGACGATCATCCGGCGATGCGCATGGTCATGCGCACGCGGTTGTTGCAGGTGCTCGGCGTAAGCCGCGTCCTCGAAGCCGGCAATGGTCAGTCAGCGCTGGACATCATGAACGAGTGTCCGGCCGACCTGGTCATCCTGGACCTCGACCTGCCCAAGGTCAATGGACTGGAAGTCATTCCCCGGCTGCGGATGATGCAGCCGCAAGTGCGGATCCTGGTGCTGTCCGGCCAGGATACGCTGACGTTCGCGCCCCGTGCCATGCAGCTTGGCGCGCGGGGCTTCGTAAGCAAGCAGCAGGAAATGGGCGAGATCATGCGCTGCGTGGACGCGGTGATGGCCGGCTACACGCTGTTCCCGCCCGAAGTCGGCGACGCCGAGTCGGTGCCTCCTGACATGCGCGACGACAGAGACCGGCTCCGGCGGCTGACCGACAGGGAGATCGTTATCCTGCAGATGCTGGCCAGAGGGATGTCCAATGCAGCCATCGGCAAGCTGCAATTCATCAGCAACAAGACGGTGAGTAGTCATAAGATCCACATCATGGCCAAGCTCGGCGTCGCCACGCTGGTGGAGTTGGTAGACTTTGCCCGTCGCTGCCATATCGCGCCGTGACGGCGGCAGAATCTTCATTGTGAATCGTCCGGAGGACAACAATCATGCATCGCGCATTGATCATCGGTGACACCGCGGACTGGGCCGAAGACAGCGGCGTCGCCGCGCTGCTGGAGGGCCTGGGCTTCGAGGCGACGGCACATGCGGTGGAATCGCCCGGGGCGCCGGGGCGAGGCTGGCGCCTGGTGCTTGTGCGGCTTCCGGCAGACGGCGCACTGCCGGCCAGGGTGGTGCCGGATTCCGACGGCGCCGGGCCGACGCTGTGGCTCGCGGTTTCATCCGCTACCGCGGCTTCCGTGGACACGCGCTTCGGTGGCATGCTGACGGAGCCGGTACGCGAGCATGACCTGGCGCGGGAGCTTGCTCGGCATGGCGTCCTGCCGATCAGCGCGCAGGAGGAAGCGGCATTCTGGCCGGCCATCGAAACACTGTCCGATGGCGATCCCGACATGATCGCGGAACTGGTTGCCAGCCTGGTCGATACCAACCGCGCGGATCTCGTGCTCCTGCGCAATGCCTGTGCTGCCGCCGACTGGGACGAGGCGGCCTCGCTGGCACACCGTTTCAAGGGCGCGGCCAGGATCCTGGAGTGCAGTTCGGTGGTTGCGCTCTGCGCGCGCCTGGAAGCGGCGGCCCGCGCGCGCGACGCCGACGGTGTCAGCGCGCTGCTGGCGCTGTTCGAGCCGACCGTGGAGCGTCTGAACAATTGCCTGGAGGCCCGATAGCGGGCCCGGCCGGGAATAAAAAGCGGATGCCCCGGTGCAGGCTTGCACCTTGCACCGGGACATCCGCGGCCAGCCCGACAAGCCGGAAAGTGCCGGCCGGGCAGGGATTGTCAGAAGCGGTGACGCATGCCGACGCTGGCGCCAAACTGGTTTTCGCCGGGCAACACCTGGCCATCGCCGTTCACGCTGGTCTGCGACATGAAACCGCGCGCGTTGTCGGTCTTGTTCAGCGCATAGGCCATGTTCATATAGAGTTCGGTGCGCTTGGACACGGCGTAGTTGGCGCCGAGCGAGAACAGCCACGGATCCGCGCTGGTGCCCCGGTAGTCCTGGTAGTACAGGGCGCCACTGAACGAGGTCGCGGCCGTCAGCTGATAGCTAATGCCGGCCCAGCCCAGGTGAGCGATGCCGCTGCCCGTGGCGGGCGTGAAGCCCAGGTGTTGCCAGCGATAGCCGCCGAAGACCTTGGCGGGTCCGAAGGCGTAGCTGCCGGCGATGCTGGCGCGCTGGTCATGGCGGTTGCGGCTGGCAATGGTGTCGCCGTTCTTCTGGTCGAAGACAGCACCGACCGCGAATGCGCCCGTGGCGTAGTTCAGGCCGAATGCATATTCGCGGCCGACCTTCCATTGTCCCGGGACTTCTCCATTCGTTCCGCTGACACCGTCATGACCGAAGCTGTAGAGCCCGGACGCGGTCAGGCCGCCGAAGCTTCCGCGGTACTTGATGGCGTTGTCGGCGCGCGAGCCGAAATCATTGTCCATTGCATAGATGGAGTAGCTGCTCGCGGTGGCCATCGGATCATACCGCAGCGCGAAATCGTACATCGGCGTCTGTTGGCGGCCAAGCGTCACGGTACCTCCCGGCGTTTCCAGCCCGACGTATGACTGCCGGCCGAACAGGCGCCCATCGGTCTTGCCATCGTCGATGGAAAATCCGCTTTCCAGCACAAAGATGCCTTTCAGCCCGCCGCCGAGGTCCTCGACGCCGCGCAGGCCCCAGCGCGAGCCGGTCAGCCCGCCACCGGACTGCATGCGATAGACCTTGTCGCCGTTGCCGGGCTGCCTGTTGACGAATTCCAGTCCGGCATCCGCCACGCCGTACAGGGTGACGGCGCTTTGCGCCCAGGCGCCGCTCGCCAGGATCAGGGCAGCTGATGCAACCATTGTCTTCTTCATATCTGATTTCCTCGGTTAAGAAATTCTGGTCTTTCCCTCGCCCAGGGTGA
This sequence comes from Cupriavidus sp. 05N38, assembly GCF_056397345.1. NCBI lineage: Bacteria > Pseudomonadati > Pseudomonadota > Betaproteobacteria > Burkholderiales > Burkholderiaceae > Cupriavidus > Cupriavidus sp. 05N38. The sequence goes on along the minus strand of NZ_JBFTNF010000002.1, from coordinate 244,338 downwards.
AACCTGGCGAGCGCCCGCCCGCTACCGGGACATGCCGAGGTCCGCGGGGACCGCGCACTCGTCGGCGGCGATTGCCGGAAGGTGCATCCGCAGCGGCACCCCGTCGGCCGGGAGCCGTTCTGTGCGTGCCTCCGCGGGCCAGTCGGCGCGCGGCGTCTCCTGGACGTCCAGGCGATAGCCAAGCGCGTGGATCGACGCGATGGTGATGCCATTGACGGGCCGCAGCTCCAGCACGCGCCGCAGGCGGGCAATCAGCGCGGCGAGCGCGCGCGACATGGCGGGCAGCACCCGGCCCCACACCATGATTTCGATATGGTTGCGGGGCAGTACCTGCGACGGCGACGAGAACAGCAGCCAGGCCAGGCTGAATTCCTTGGGCGTAAGATGGATATCCCTGCCGTGCAGGCTGGCGCAGTACCTGTCGACGTTCAGCACATAGGCGCCGAGGTGGATCAGGCGCCGGCGTGCGGTCGGGGCAGTGTCGTGACGGCGGCAATGCGACACCATCCGCGCCAGCAGTTCGGCCGGGCGCAACGTCGAGCAATGGTCGTCGGCGCCCGCGGCGAACGCCTCCATGATTTCATGGTGATTTGCCTTGGCGGACACCACGATGACGGGGGTCTGGAATGCGAACGTGCAGCGGATCATCCTGACTACCTCGGCGCCTTGTCCGTCCGGCTGGTCGCCGGCAATCAGGATCATGTCGAAGACCTGCTCGCGCAGGTCGCGCAGCAGCCCGGCGCGCGCGGCGTAACGATGGCAAGGGAACCCGGCGCCGGTGACGAGATCGGCGACCGACAGGGAACTCGCCGGGTTGGCATCCAGTAATGCGACTTTCATAGATCGACCTCAGAGTCTGTCCGCGCGCAAGTGGCATCGATGCGTGACGACGCCTGGCGAGCGGAAATACAACATAGCCCCAACGCCCCCTGCCGGAACCGGGAAAATTCCCCAAGAAAGACGGAATACTTCGGTTTCGCCCCCGCGTTTTGCGCCAGATCAATTGGCGGGAGGGGGGGGCACCCGCGCCGGCGTTGCGCAAGCGGCACGACGACACGCCGCGCGGTGCGGCAGAGGACAGCCAGCCTGGCCGTGGAGGCGCTATCATGCTCAGCCATCGAACACCGGGCGCCCGGCAGCCAGCGCGCGTTGCACAATGCGCCGGCACCGAACGCAGGCAGCGGGCGGCCGCGCCGGAACGCAACGTATCGCAGCGACATAGGACAACCGACTCATGAGCAAAACCTGGACCTCGCGCGAGGCCTGGCAAGGGTGGCTGGTTCATCTCGCATTGCTGCTCTTTTGCGCCGGCGCGCTGCCTGCCGGGGCGGGGCAGGCGTCACCTGTGGCGGCGGCGTCCGCACCGGTCGTCATCAGGATCGGCATCGTGAAGCAGGGGTTGCCGCCATTTCTGTTCGCGCGGGGGCCGCAGCCTAGCGGATACGGCATCGACATGCTGCGCGAAGCGCTCGGCGGCGCGACGACGCGCTTCACGGAGCGCGAGTATCCCGACATTCCTGCCTTGATCGCGGCCACCTGCAAGGGCGAGATCGACATCCTGATCAGCATGGCGAAGACGGATGCGCGCAAGAATTGCCTGATCTATTCCGAGCCCTACTTCAACGGCGACACGGTCGTGGTGGGGCGCCGCGCGGATCAGGTGGCCGGGACGCTGTCGCCCGGCTCCACGGGCGCCCGCTTCGCCGTCGAACCGGGCTTCTATATGGAAGGCGTGGTGCGTGCCAGGTATCCCCGCGCCACGCTGGTGCCGGCGGGCGACGTCACGGACGGCCTGCGCGCCGTCGCAACGGGCAGGGCGGATTTCTATTCGGCATTGCAGCCGGTGGCGGAATACACGCTTGCCAGGCGCGAGTTCGACACGCTCTCGGTGGTCAATACCTACCGCGAGCCCGGCAGCGAGGTGTATTTCGCATTCCCGCCCGCATCCACCGCCTTCCGGGCCCAGGTGAATGCTGGGCTGGCGCGGATAAGCAGCGAGCGCCGCCTGGCGCTGCTGGCCAGATGGATCAATGCGCGGCTGGTGCAGCAGGAGCCCGCGGAACAGTTTTTCCTGGCGCCCGAGGAACGCGCCTTCCTGAGCGCGCTGCCGCCCCTGCGGGTAGGCTTCGACGTCGGGCTGGCGCCGTACAGTTATCTCGATGAAAGCGGCCGTCCAAGCGGGATTGCGCTCGACTACCTGGGCTACCTGGGCGAGGCGCTTGGCCTGCGCTTCCAGCGTGTGCCTTCGGCGAGCTTCGGCAAGACCGTGGAGGCCATGCACAGCGGTGGCCTGGACCTGATGGCCGTGGCCGCCCCGCACGATTCCGGCTTGCGCGCTCTGCCGGTTTCGCGTCCGTATGCGGCATTTCCCGTGGTGATCGTGGGCCGGCAGTCGGCGCCGGCGATCGGGCATCTCAAGGACATCGAAGGGCTGCGCGTTGTCGTCACCGCCGCGGGCGGCGTGGGCGACATGGTCCGCACGGAAGTCCCCGGCGCGCGCCTGTCGACGGCCGCGAGCGTCCATGCGGCCCTGGACAGCGTGGCGAGCGGCAATGCCGATGTCTATGTCGACGACCTGGCCTCGGCCGATGTCGAGCTGCAGCGCAGTTTCGCCGGCAAGTTGCGCGTCATCGGCTCCGGGGAGCGTCTGCTGGATATCGGCTTCGCCGTGTCGCCGGCGCTGTCGGCACGCCTGCTGCCGCTGGTCAACCGGGCCCTCTCGGCGCTGCCGGACCAGCGCCGGCTCGATATCCAGCAGCGCTACATGGCGGCCAGCTACGTGCTCGAGCCATCGTGGCGGCAGATACTGGAGCGTGCCGGGCTGCCGTTCGCGGCGCTGCTGTGCGTTGTCGCCATCCTCCTGCGCTCGCAGTACCTGTTGCGCAGGGAGGTGGCGGGCCGGCGCGAAGTCGAGCGCAAGGTCTCCGTGCAGCAGCGCTTCCAGTCGACGCTGATCGATGCCGTGCCCGTGCCCCTTGCGGTGATGGACAAGCAGGGCCGCTACCTGGCGGTCAATGCGGCGTTTGCGTCCTTGCTGGACGTGAAGCAGGAGGATCTGGTCGGCCGCCTGCAGAACGAGGCCGAGGTGTGGGGCGCCGAGATCAGCGCGACGCTGGACCGCGCGATCCGCGAAGCATTGCTGGCCGGGGAGATGCGCCATATCGCGCTCGATTTCCAGGGCACGGCCGGGCACGCGCGGCACTTTATTTGCTGGCTGCAGCCATTCGCCCCGAACGAGGCGGATGCCGGCGGCATCATCTGCTCGGCGGTGGAGGTTTCGGAGATCCGCCTGGCCGAGCTCAAGGCGCGCAAGGCCGAAGCGCGGCTGATCGACGTCACGCGGCACCTGCCGGCCACGGTGTTCCAGATGCGCCAGGCACAGGGCGAGGACTTTGCCTTCGTGTGGGTCAGCGGCAATACGCAGGAGCTGTTCGGGCTCGATGCCGAGGAAATCGTTGCCGACACCGCGCGCGTGCGGGCCTGCATCCATCCGGAGCACGCCGGGCCCCTGCGCGAAGCGGTCACCCGCGCGGGCGAGATCCTGCAGCCGGTCAATCACGAGGTGCGCCTGCTTGGCAGGGGCGGCTTGCAGTGGGCGCGGCTGCACGCGGTGCCACGCCGCGAGGACGACGGCAGCACGTTGTGGAACGGCTACTGGACCGACACCACCGAAGAACACGCGCGCGCCGCCGCGCTGGGCAGCGCGCGCGACACCGCCGAGGCGGCTTCCCGCGCCAAGGACAACTTCCTGGCCATGATGAGCCACGAGATCCGCACGCCCATGAGCGGGGTGCTGGGGCTGGTCGAACTGCTCGGCCATACCGAGCTGAGCCGTGAACAGGCGTCCACCGTCGGCATGATCGAGGACTCGGCCGGGGCCTTGCTGCAGATCCTGGACGATATCCTCGACTACTCCAAGATCGAAGCCGGCCGCATCGACATCGAGTGGCTGCCGCTGGACCTGCGCGAGCTTTGCGACAATGCGCTGGGACTGCTTGCCACGCGCGCGCACGACAAGGGCCTGCTGATGCGGCTCGATGTTAGCGAGGATGTGGCCGCCGTGGTGCTCGGCGACAGCGTGCGCCTGCGCCAGATATTCTTCAACCTGCTCAGCAATGCGATCAAGTTCACCGAGCGCGGCACGGTCAGTTTCGCCGTCGAGGTAGCCGGCGAGCGCAATGGCGCGCAGACCATCGTCTGCCGCATCAGCGACACCGGCGTCGGCATCGCGCCGGACCAGCGGGCGCGGCTGTTCGAGCCCTTCATGCAGGCGGACTCCTCCACCACGCGGCGTTTCGGCGGCACCGGCCTGGGGCTGTCGATCTGCCGCAGGCTGCTGGTGCTGATGCACGGCGAGATCACGCTGGAGAGCGAGCCGGGCGTCGGCACGCAGGTGGAAGTCCGGCTGACGCTGCCGGTCAGGGAAAAGGCCTATGCGGACCGCCCGCTGGCCGGGCGCCGCGCCGCGATCCGGGTGAGCGATGCCGGGGTCGCGCATGCCCTGGCGCATCTGCTGCGGGCGGCCGGCGCGGATGCGGATAACGGTGCGGATAACAGCGCTGATAGCGGCCCGGATAGCGACCCGGATAGCGGCCCGGATAGCGACCCGGTTAGCGGCGCGCAACCGACGGGCAGGCAAGCGCGCGCGGGTTTTGACCTGCTCTTCCTCGACGACGGCGCGCCGCTACCCGTACAGGCTGGCGCCGCCGCGCCCGCGGTGATCCACATCACCGACAAGCCCAAGCTGGCCGGCTACCGCCTGACGCGAGGCGATGTGCGCCTGAGCGTCAATCCGCTGACCTGGCGGGGCCTCAAGGCGGCCTCGCTGGCCGCGCCGGGCGGGAGCGCCGCGCGCGGCGCCGAGCGCGCCACCACAGGGCCGGCCGGCGTGCCGGCGCTCTCGCGCGAGGCGGCGCTTGCCCAAGGACGGCTGATCCTGGTCGCCGAGGATCATCCCACCAACCGCATCCTGCTGCAGCGCCAGCTCAAGGTGCTCGGCTATGCCAGCGACGCTGTCGTCGATGGCGGCCAGGCGCTGGCGGCGCTGGGCGAGACGGACTACGCCCTGCTGATCACGGATTGCCACATGCCGGTGATGAACGGCTACGAACTGGCTGCGCAAGTGCGTGCGCGGGAGGCCGCGAGAGCGGGCGAAGCCGGCAAGGGGCGGCCCCATCTGCCGATCGTCGCCATCACCGCAAGCACCGAAGCCGCGGAAATGCAGCGTTGCCTGGACGCCGGCATGGACGAATGCCTGTTCAAGCCCGCGCAGCTGCACATATTGCAGGCGTGCCTGGAACGCTGGATCCGGCCGGCAAGCCTGTCCGGCACCGCGACGCAGCAGGAGTAGGCCGGCCGCACGGAGGCGCGGGCCTCAGCGCTGCGCCAGGACCTGCCGCAGTGCCTGCTTGAGCTCCTGCATCGACGCGGGCTTGCCCAGGAAGACGTCGATGCCCGCGGCGCGGCTGCGATGCTCCTCTTCGGCGAGCGTCGATGCCGACACCGCGATGATCGGGGTGTGCCTGCCATCCTTGCTCGCGCGCAACTGCCTGGCCAGGGCAAAGCCATCCATGCCCGGCATGTAGAGGTCGGTGATCAGCAGGTCCGTCGGCGCCGCGTGCAGCGCCTTCCAGGCGCCTTCGCCGTTGTCGCAGATCACCACGTTGTCGTAGCCGAGCTGCCGCAGCTGGGTCTTGAGCAGCAGCTGGTTGACGCGGTGATCCTCCGCCACCACGATGCGCGCCGCCTTCCTGTCCGCCGGCGCCGGCTCGCCGGACGGTGCGACCTCCGCGCCGGGATTGCCGCCGTGGCCGCTCGGCAGCGCCTCCTGGCAGGCGCCGATGAAGGCGCTCCAGGCGATGGGATTGTCGTGCAGCACGACCGGGCTGCCGCTACCCGTGCCGGCCGGCCGGCCGCCCTTGCGCACCAGCAGGATATCGCCGGGATGATGCGCTCCGGCCGCCCCCACGATGCGCAGCGGCGCATGGTATTCGTCCTGGGCGCCCACCACGAAGGGGCGCATGCCGGCGGCGCGGGCGTAGTGCTTGAGCGCCATCACCGCGGCGGGCTCGTCCACGGCAATCGCAATCTTCCTGTTGGCCAGTTGCGGGAACTCGTAGTTGTCGCAATCCACCTGCATCGTCAGCCGCAGCGTCACCGAGGTGCCGTTGCCTTCGGTGCTGCTGATCTCGAGCTGGCCGCCCATGAGTTCGGCCAGTTGCCGGCAGATCGTCAGCCCGAGCCCGGTGCCGCTGAAGCGCCGGGTCGAGTGGCCGTCGACCTGCTCGAACGGCTCGAACAGCATGTGCAGCGCCCCGGCCGGGATGCCGATGCCGGTGTCGCTCACGGTGATCTCGATCATCTCGTGCCCGTGCGCGCTTTCCACCTGCGCGGCGCTCACGCTGATGCTGCCTTGCACCGTGAACTTGATGGCGTTGGAGATCAGGTTGAGCAGGATCTGGCGGATGCGCACGGCATCGGCGAGATAGCGTGCCGCGATGCCGGAATCGATGCAGATGTTCATCCGCAGGCCCTTCTCGCAGGCGTTGCCGGACAGCAGGAATACCGCGCCCTCGATCAGCTCGCGCAGATCGGTCCCGGTCTCGACGATCTTCATCTTGCCGGCGCCGATCTTGGCATAGTCGAGGATGTCGTTGAGGATCTGCAGCAGGGCCTCGCCGGAGCTGTTGGCCACCTGGGCCAGATGCCGCTGGTGGTCGTCCAGCCCGGTATCGATCAGCATCTCCAGCAGGCCCAGCATGCCGTGCATCGGCGTGCGGATCTCATGGCTCATCATGGCCAGGAAACTGTCCTTGGCGTGTAGCGCCGCCTCCGCGGCATCCCTGGCCTGCATCAGGGCCTCGGCCTGGGCGCGCTCCTGCGCGGCGGCGTCCTGCAACTGCCTGATCAGCAGGTTGCGGTCGGCCTCCAGTTCCTCCCTGGCGATCGCCGCGCGCCGCAGCACCTGCACGGAATGCAGCAGGGCGCCGATCTGGGTGCCGCGCCGCGCCGACGGCAGCGTGAGGTTGTAGTCGCCCCCGGCGATGCTTCGTATGGCCTCCGTGGCCCCGGACAGCGGGCGGATGATGCGGCGCGCGAACATGACGATGATGACGCCGAGCGCCAGCAGCGCCATGCCGATGATGCCGCACAGCAGGCGCAGCTTGGCGCCGGCGGCGGCTTCCTGCTGGCGCACGATATGCATGGCGGAGGCGATCTCCGCATCGCGCACGCGGATGATGGCGGCCATGGTCGGGACGTAGCGCTCGGCAAAGGCCGCGGTCGACGGGTAGCGCAGGTCGTGCGGCGGCAGCGCGGCGACCTCGTTGAGATAGGCAACGCCGTCGGTGAAGTAGCTCGATGCCATTTCGTGGATGGCCATCACGGAGGGGCGGCGCGTGGCCTTGTCGTCGCGGGCGCGCATCGTGATCAGCTCGCCCAGCGCGCGAATCCTGCCAGTCTCGGTCCACAGTTCGCGCCGCTCCTCCGCGGACAGCGCCCGGTGCGCGGTGAGTGCCGGAGTGAACACGGAGCCGGCGCGTCCGGCCTGCTCGCGCAGCTCGGCGGACAGGCGCGCAATGCCTGCGTGCTCGGCGGTCAGCGGCTCCGCGCGGATCAGGTCGAACATGACTTCGTCGGAAATCCGCATGATGTCGGCGGTGGCGGTGAACATGGTGCCCAGCACGGTGCACAGTCCGTCGGTGGTGCGTCCCGGGCGCGGCGTCTGCGCAATCCGGTCGACACCCGCGCGCGCGTCGCGCAGTTGCGCGTGGATCTCCCTCAGGAGCTTGGCGCTGGCCGGGCAGTGCGCGCACGGCATGGCGTCGAGATGCGAGACCGCGGCGCCCAGCGCGCGGTCGGTCTCCGCGCGTGCACGGGTGAGCGCTTCCTGCTTGCTGGCCGGCACGGGCGAATCGCTGCCCATCACGGCGTTCGAAGGCCCGCGCTCCGCAGAAGCCTTTTCTGCCGCGACCAGCACCGAGTTGAACAGGTTCAGCACCGGTTCGGTCTCTTGCGCGGCGTTATAGCTCTGCCATCCCAGCAGCAGCAGGTAACCCGCGAGCCCTACCGTGGTGGCGAAGATAAAGGCGGCAAGCAGCCGGAAGCGTCGATCTATTCGCATTGTGTTGTTTCAGGTGCGGTTATGTGCTCGTGTCGACGGCGCATCCGGGCAATCGCGTCACAGCCGGCGGCAATGACGTGGCCGGGACGGTACAAGGTGCTGGCGAAATTCCGGGGCGGTCCCTGGCGCGCCCCCGGTTGATCATGCGAGGCTGGCTTGCCCATCCGGCCGGGCCTGGGCGGACGGGCATGCCGGAGACCCGCGCCGTGCCTTGCGGCGGCCTGGCGCGGTCAGGCGTGGGTGGGTTGTCATGCGGGGAGGCGCCAACAAAAAGCGCGAACGATTCTGGGTGGAACTTGCTGATAACAGGCTGGACTTTATCCCGCCTTTTCCCGCATGATTTTGGGAAATTTCCCAATGTAAGTGGGGAAATTTCCCAAACAGATCGAACGCGCGTAGGAATTTTCTGAGGCCGCCAGGCACGAAGAAAGCATGGCGCAGCGCGCCCTTGCACAGCCTGTGCGGAGGTTCATCCGATGGCCCGGCTCACGATCGCCACCTTCAACATCAATGGCATCCGCGCCCGGCTCCCCGCCTTGCTGGCGTGGCTGGCGCGCGAGGCGCCGGACGTGGCCTGCCTGCAGGAGCTGAAGGCGGACGACGCGGCATTCCCGGTCGGCGAGATCCATGCGGCGGGGTACGGCGCGGTCTGGCATGGCCAGAAATCGTGGAACGGCGTAGCGATCCTTGCCAGGGGCGTAGATCCCGTCGAATGCCGGCGCGGCTTGCCCGGCGATGCTGACGACGCCCACAGCCGCTACCTGGAAGCCGCGGTGCAGGGCGTACTGGTGGCCTGTCTGTACCTGCCCAACGGCAACCCGCAGCCTGGACCGAAGTTCGACTACAAGCTCGCCTGGTTCGAGCGCCTGATCACCCATGCGGCCAGCCTCCATGAGAGCGGCCTGCCGGTGGTCATCGCCGGCGACTTCAACGTGGTGCCGACCGACGCGGACATCTACAATCCGCGCTCATGGCGCAAGGATGCCTTGCTGCAGCCGCAGACCCGCGCCTGCTACCAGCGCCTGCTGGAGCAAGGCTGGACCGACGCCCTGCGCGCGTACTTCGGCGAGACGCGGGTCTATACGTTCTGGGATTACTTTCGCCAGCACTGGCAGACCGACTCGGGACTGCGCATCGATCATCTCTTGCTCAGTGCCGGCCTCGCGCCGCGCTTGCGCGCGGCGGGCGTAGACCGCTGGGTGCGCGGCGAGCCGCAGGCAAGCGACCATGCGCCGGCCTGGGTGGAACTCGACATGGGATCTGCCGCGCAAGGCAGGAAGCGCAAGGCTTAGGAACGCAGGAAGGCGGTGCCGCCGGCAGGCGGCCGCGGCTACGCTGCCCGCTCTGGCACCGGCGACGGCATGCGCGCGGTGGCGGCCGCATCCGGAAGGCCGGATGGCGGCATTGCCACGCGGCTCGCCAGTTCCACGAAGCTGGCGACGCTGGCGGTGCGCAGGGGATAGTAGGCGACCTGATGGCGGTCGCAGACACGCTTGATCGTGCTCATGGAATCGTGGTCGATACAGTCGACCGGGAACACCACCATGTCGGCGCGCGCTACCGTCGCGGCCAGCAGGCCCTTGCGGTCTTCGATGCCGCCGTCGTGCAGCACCAGCTGGCCGCCGGTCGATTCCACCAGCGATTTCAGTGTGTTGTTGGAGCCGGGGCGCCCGCCCACGTAGACGATGCGCTTGCCTTGCAGCAGGCGCAGTCCCGGATGGCGATCCTGCGCCTGCTCGCCGTTGCCATCGGCCGACAGCACGGCATGTTCCATGGCCAGCGCCTCGGCGCGGCTGATCTTGAGCTGGGCCAGCGCGTCTTCGAGCTGCGCGCGCAGCTCCCGCGCCGCGTCCTGCTCTTGCAGCACGCGTTGCTCCGCGGCTTCGCGGCGGCTGGCCTGCAGCGCGGCATCGTCTGCGCGCGCGGCCAGCGTTTCACGCAGCGCGTGGAGTTCGGCATGCGCCGGCTCGCGCGCGGCCAGCTGGGTGAGCCTGTCGCCAAGCTCGGCGGTCTGGCGCGTTGCCGCATCGTGCCGTGCGCTCATCTCCTGCAGGCGTTCCTGCTGGCGCTCGAGCTTGTCGCGCAGCGCCCCGTTCTCCGCTTCCAGCGCCATCAGCCGCCGGATATCGGCGCGGTTGGCGGCGCCCACCAGGTGCGACAGCATATGCACCTCGCCGAAGGCGGCCTGGCGCACCGCGACGCTGGCCTCCGGATGGGTCATCACGGCCCAGTAGGCCGGCGGAATATCGCCGCTGGCCACCGCATCCTGCCAGAGTCCCAGCACGGCCTGGGCACCCCTGGCGGCGCTGAAGCGGCGCAGCGCCAGCGCATAGCGCTCGTCCAGTGCCTTTTGCAGGGCCTTGCAGCCCTCGCCGCCGGCGCCGGCGAGCTTGACCGCCTCGTGATGGATCTCCAGGTCGGTCGTGCGCTGGCGCTCCAGCGCGGCAAAGCGCGGCACCAGCTTGCGCAGCTCGCCGGTGGTCATGCAGGTGCCGATGATCGAGCAGTGCAGGTGCGAGTCCAGTTCCGCCAGCCGCGTGCGGCGCCGACGGCGTGCAGCAGGCGGCGGCTGGCTTGTTGCCGAGCGCCGCCTCGATGCCATTGGCGCGGGCCAGGCGAAACGGGGGAGCGTGCATGCGGAACCTCGCGTGGAAGAAGAAAGGCCGGGTGCCGCGCCGCCAGCCAGGCGCGGAAACACTGCCGTATCGGCGAAATATACCATTGAATATAACGAGCATTGCGTGGCGGCAGATCGCGTTTGCAAAGGCGGTATGATCGGCAAGGTGGAGTGCGCGCTCCCCGCCAGCGCCCCGGCGCGGCCGTCATAACAATGCGAAGAGAGAGGTGAATATGAACACCAGCGCAAGAAACCAGCTGAGCGGCAAGGTCAGCGCCATTCACAATGGTGCGGTCAACGACGAAATCGAACTGGAGGTCGCCGGCGGGGTACGCATCGTCGCCACCATCACCGGGGCGAGCACCAAGCGGCTGGGCCTGGCCGTCGGCAAGGAGGCCATCGCCCTGATCAAGGCTTCGTCCGTGATCGTCGGCGTGGCCGATCCGGGCATGCTGCTGTCCGCCCGCAACCAGCTCGCGGGCACGGTGTCGGGCATCAAGACCGGCGCCGTCAATTCCGAGGTTGCCATCGGCCTGCCGCAGGGCGGCGAGATCGTGGCCATCATCACCAACGACAGCGTCACCAGCCTCGGCCTGAAGCAGGGCGGCGCAGCCGTCGCCATCTTCAAGGCTTCCAGCGTGCTGCTGGCCACGCGCGCCTGAGACCGCCGGCGCGCAGCGTCAGCGGGCGGGCGGCGCCGCGAACACCTCCAGGCTGGTCAGCCTGGAGACGTAGCGGCCGGCCTTGCCGTCATTAGGCATTAGGCACCACCAGTCGGGCAAAGCCGCTGGCGCCCAGCGGCGCGCCATCCATCTCATAGGCGATCAGGTCCGGCTGGTTGCGGCGAAGGCAGTCCGGGGGGCGCGAGCGGATGGACTCGCGCCACGCGCCTGTTTCGCCGCAAGGCCCGGGCGAGTTACCATGCCGCCATGGTCAAACTTGCCCGCTCCCGCACATCCGTCAGCCCGGACAAACCGCAGGCACTCCTGCGCATGCGCATCATGCTGGGCGACACCATCGCCATCGGCCCCGGCAAGATCGCCTTGCTCGAGGCGATCCGCGAATGCGGCTCCATCTCCGCCGCCGCCAGGCGCCTGGACATGTCCTACAAGCGGGCCTGGGACCTGCTCAACGAGATCAACCGCGCGCTGGCGCAGCCCGCCGTGGATTCCGAGCACGGCGGCTCGCAGGGCGGCGGCACGGTGCTGACTCCCGTGGGAGAGGACGTGGTCCGCCTCTACCGGGCCGCCGAGACGCTCGCCGCCAAGGCCTGCGCGGGCGAGATCGACGCGCTGATCCGGTTGCTGGCAAAACCCTGAGCGGCGGCGCGCCGCCGCTCAGGCGCGAAGATCCACTTGCGCCGCCGCGTGCGCGGCGATCTTGCTGCCGAAGCTGGAAATCGACGGTAGCGTGGCGTTGTGGTGCACGCGGATCATCTCCGCGCTCGCATGCGGCTTGTCGTGGGTCGTGTGCGCGTCCGCCGCCAGCGTGACATCGAGACCCAGCGCCGCGGCGCGTCGCGCCGTGGTGTCGACGCAGAACTCCGTGGCATAGCCGCACAGCACCACGTGCGAAACCGCCAGCGTGGACAGCAAGGCGCCCAGTTCGGTGCGAAGGAAGGAATCCGGCGTGGTCTTGCGGATGAAATGATCGTGAGCCCGCGCATCGAGCGCCGCCACAAGCTGCCACCCCGGCGTATCGAAGCGCAGCTCGTCCTCGCGGGTTTCGTGCTGGATGAATATGACCGGGACGTCCTTGCCGCGCGCACGCGCGATCAGCGCGTTGATATTGCCGATGACAGCGTCGGCCGACGCCGGCTGCGGCGCAGGCCCGAACAGGCCTTCCTGAACGTCGATTACCAGCAGGGCAGATGACATCGTCGCGCTCCTCGCGTCCCTTCGTTGAGAAGCCGCATTCTATCGCCGCCTTCGCGCCACCGGCGCGCCTTGAGTCCGCTGCCGCATTGAACAATACTGGGCCAAGGGTGTTCTCCAAGGAGCGGACCATGCTGCGAGACAGCCATGCATTCAGCGGGTATTCCGTCGACGACATTGCCAAGGCCGTGGATTTCTACGGTGGCGTGCTCGGACTCGAGGTGTCCCAATCCGGCGGCCTGCTGACCTTGAACCTGGCGGGTGGCAACTCCGTGCTGCTCTACCCGAAGCCCGGCCATGTGGCGGCGACCTTCACCGTGCTCAACTTCCCCGTGGAGAGCGTGGAGCGCGCAGTGGACAAGCTCGCCCAGCGCGGCGTGCGGTTCGAGAGCTACGACCTGCCCGGCGTCAAGACCGACGCGCGCGGCATCTCGCGTGGCGAGGGCGGCCCGGTCATCGCCTGGTTCAAGGACCCGGCCGGCAATATCCTGTCGGTGCTCGAGCCGATGTAAGTCCACGCTGCGAGAAATGCAGCCGTTCGATTGCGCTTTGCGTGGGCGTCACCTAATATGCAACCACTGGGTTGCATGAGGGCGGTTATCCGCAACCATTCGCGGATACGGCGGATGTCCGCCTGGCGCCCGGGCCGGCCCAATCGGAGATTGCATGATGGACTCATCCACTGATCGCATTGAACGTCAGATCCTGCTCAAGGCGTCGCCCGCGCGCGTCTGGCAAGCCTTGTCCGATGCCGAGGAATTCGGCAAGTGGTTCTGCGTGGACCTGCGCGGCAAGTCCTTTGTCGTCGGGCAGCCGGTGCGGGGCCAGATCACTTACCCGGGCTTCGAGCATGTGGTGTTCGAAGCCTGGATCGAGCGCATGGAGCCTGAGCGCCTGTTTGCCTGGCGCTGGCATCCGGCCGCGGTGGAAGCGGGGCGCGATTACTCGGCGGAGCCGACCACGCTGGTCGTCTTCGAACTGGAGCCCGTGCCAGGTGGCACGCTGCTGCGCGTGGTGGAATCGGGCTTCGATAACGTGCCGCCGGGGCGCCGCCTGGAAGCGTTCCGTATGAACAGCAACGGCTGGGAGGGACAGATGCGCAATATCGAAAAGCATGTTGCCGCGCAGTGACGTCAGCGCGGTGGGCGCGGTGGGCGCGGACTTGCGCAAGTCCGCGTCGGTCTTCGCCGCGCTCGGCGACGAAACCCGCCTGCGCCTAGTGGCCGCGCTGTGTGCCGGCGGCGCCATGTCCATCGCCCAGCTGACCGCCGGCAGCGACATCTCGCGGCAGGCCATCACCAAGCACCTGCACGCGCTGGCGCAGGTGGGCCTGGTCCACGACATCAAGGTCGGGCGCGAGCGCCAGTGGGCCTTCGATCCGGCACAGATCGAAGCCGCGCGCCGCTCGCTCGAACTGATCGCGCGCCAATGGGATCACGCGCTGGAGCGTCTGCGCCTGGCGCTGGAATCCTAGGCGCCCGCGCTGGCATCCGCGTGCCCGGCGTGGCGCGAAATTGTCCGGTGGCTTTGTGATTCGTGCGTGACTCGTGTCACGGAAATGTCATGTTCCGGCAGGACGATGGCGCTTCGTCCTTGAGGGAGCGGAACATGAACAACATCGAAGCGACGCCCGATGCCGGCGCCCGGCGCCTGCGCCCCAACCTGGACCACCGCCCCGGCAAGCTCGCCGGCCTGGCTTTCCTGTTGCTGCTGGCGGGAGGCATCGCCTACACGGGCGTGAGCCTGGTGCACGATGTGTCCTCGGCGCAGTCCATGCCGTCGACCTGGCTGCCTATCCTGCTGCTCGGCGTGGCCTTGCTGATCGCCCTGGGCTTCGAGTTCGTCAACGGCTTCCACGACACGGCCAACGCCGTGGCCACCGTGATCTACACCAACTCCCTGCCGCCGCACTTCGCGGTGGTGTGGTCCGGCTTGTTCAATTTCCTCGGCGTGCTGGTGTCGAGCGGCGCGGTGGCGTTCGGCATCATCTCGCTGCTGCCGGTGGAACTGATATTGCAGGTGGGTTCCTCGGCCGGTTTCGCGATGGTGTTCGCGTTACTGATCGCCGCCATCATCTGGAACCTCGGCACATGGTGGCTCGGCCTGCCGGCTTCGTCGTCCCATACGCTGATCGGCTCCATCATCGGCGTGGGCGTGGCCAATGCGCTGATGCACGGGCGGGACGGCACCAGCGGCGTGGACTGGCCGCAGGCCATCAAGGTAGGCTATTCGTTGCTGCTCTCGCCGCTGGTCGGCTTCGGCTGCGCGGCACTGCTGTTGCTGCTGCTGCGCGCGCTGGTCAGGCGCCCTGAGTTGTACGCCGAGCCCCAGGGCAACAAGGCTCCGCCCTGGTGGATCCGTGGCTTGCTGGTGCTCACCTGCACCGGCGTGTCGTTCGCGCACGGCTCCAACGATGGACAGAAGGGCATGGGCCTGATCATGCTGATCCTGGTCGGCACCGTGCCGATCTCCTATGCCCTGAACCGCGCCATGCCCGTGGACGAGACCACCCGTTTCGCGGCAGTGGCGCAGGTCACCAGCGACGCCCTGCAACGCAGCTTGCCGGCACCGGTGGCGGCACCCGCCGATCCGCATGGCGTGCTGTCGGACTACCTGCGTACGCGCGCATTCAACGCCGACGTGGTGCCCGCCCTCGCCAGCATCGCCGGCAAGATCGGCGACCAGGTGCGCGCGCACGACAGCCTGGCTGGCGTGCCGGCGACCTCGGTGGCCAACGTCCGCAACGAAATGTACCTCGCGTCCGAAGCCATCCGTCTGCTGGAGAAGGAAAGCACGGTGAGGTTCGATGCCGCCACCAGGGAAAACCTGGGCGCCTTCAAGCGGGAAATCGACACCGCCACCAAGTTCATCCCGCTGTGGGTCAAGGTGGCCGTGGCCATCGCGCTCGGCCTCGGCACCATGGTCGGGTGGAAGCGCATCGTGGTCACCGTGGGCGAGAAGATCGGCAAGACCCACCTGACCTATGCGCAGGGGGCTTGCGCCGAACTCGTGGCCATGGCCACCATCGGCGCGGCCGACGCCTTCGGCCTGCCGGTGTCCACCACTCACGTGCTTTCGTCAGGCGTGGCCGGCACCATGGCGGCAAACCGCTCGGGTTTGCAGATGTCCACCATCCGCAACCTGGCGATGGCCTGGGTGCTGACGCTGCCGGCGGCGATCTTGCTGTCGGGGTCTTTGTTCTGGGTGTTTACCAAGCTGTTCTGAAAGCCATTGCGGCGCGCGCGCCCGGCCTGCCCGCAACGCCCGCATCGCTGATGCTGGCTGCCCCTCGCCCGCCAGCGGCGAGGGGCCGCGGGAATCTCAGGCCGTCGCCAGGCCCGGCGAACGCGGCTTCGCGCCCTGGCCGAAACACGCCCGCCCGCGGAGGATCTTGCCCCTGCCCGGCGCGCACACGAAGGGCGCCGCCATGCGCACGCGAATCGCGCGGCCGGTGTCCTGCCCGCGACAGTGCGGCACTCGCCTGAAACGTTTCATATGCCGGGCTCGGCGAGCGCCGGCGCCGGCGCTGCGCCGTCCTGCCCCTGCTGCAGGAACTGGCGCGGCGAGACGCCAAACCGCGCGCGGAAGTCGCGCGAGAAATGCGCGCCGTCGGCGAAGCCGCAATCCAGTGCGATCTGCGTGATGCTGGCCGGGTTGTTGCGCAGCAGCCAGCTGCCATACTCCAGCCGCAGCGTGCGCTGGAACGCCATCGGCGAGACGCCGATGGCCTCGTGGAAGGCGCGTTCGAGCTGCCGCCGCCCCACGCCCACGTAGCGGGCGATGGCATCCAGCGAAGGCGGGTTGTCGATGCGCTGCTCGATATAGTGGGCGGCCTGGCGTACGCGGATGTCCTTGATGTGCGCCAGGTCGGCATAGAAATGCGCCTGCGGCAGCTTGGCCGGCCGCATGCCCTGCAGCATCATGTGGCGCACCGCCTGCTGGGTCTTCTCCCTGCCGCAATGGCGGGATACGAGGTACAGCCCGAGATCGATCGCGGCGGTCGAGCCGGCGCAGGTGATCAGGTCGCCCTCATCGACGAAGAGATGGTCCACCACGGCGCGCGTGCGCGGATAGCGATCGCGAAAGGCGTCGAGCACGTTCCAGTGCACGCAGACCGAGCGCGATCCGATCAGGTCGGCCTGCGCCAGCGCGAATGTCCCGGTACAGATGCCCAGCATGCGCACCCGGCTGGCCGCCGCCAGCCGCAGCCAGTCGCGCAGCGCGGGCGGCATGTAGGTGTTGGGGTAGTCGTTGCCGCCGCATACCGCCACGTAGTCGAACTCGCCGGGGTCGGCGCTGAGGGCGCCGTTGACCTGCACGGTCACGCCGGCGCTCGAGGTGCGCGGCAGGCCGTCCATGCTCATCACGCGCCAGCTGGTGTGGATCTGGCGGCTGCGCCCGCCGTGGTCGGCGGCCAGGCGCAGCACGTCGATCAGTCCGGAGAAGGCCGCGAGCGTGAACTGGTGCAGCAGGACGAAGCCGACGTTCAGCTCGGGTTTACCCCCTTGCCCGACGGGCGCGGGGGGATCCGGTTCGTGTGGGCCGGTGCTGGCGCCGGTGCTGGCGCCGGTACTGGCGGAAGGCGGGATTGGCATGACGCAATTATTCAACTTTATGGCCACGGCTTGCAAGCTCGGACGGGCTGCCAACGCGCAACATGCATCTGTGGTCGCAACGCAAGAACCTTTCTGGGGACATGACATGGGATCCGAGACCTACCGTACCATCCGCGCCGCGCTGGCCGTCGCCGCAGCGGCAACCGCCACGGCGTGGTCGCCGGGCGCGGCCGCGCAGCCGGCGAAACTGACCGTCGCCATGTACGGCGGCAACTGGGGCGACGCGTTCCGCAGCTGCGTGGCGGAGCCATTTACGAAGGCCACCGGGATCGCGGTGACGCCGGAGATCGGCACCTCCACCACGACCCTGGCCAAGCTGCAGCAGCAAAAGGCCGCGCCCGCCATCGATGTCGCGTGGATGGACGGCGGCATCAGTGAGCTGGCCTACCAGGCCGGCGTGCTGGACAACCTCGATCCCGCGGCGATCCCCAACCTGAAGAACGTGCTGCCCAAGGCTGTGTATCGCAACGGCGGCACCAGCTATGCCGTGGGCTCCGGCTACTACTCGCTGGGACTGACCTACAGCACCAAGTCGGTCAGGCCGGCACCCACCAGCTGGAAGGACATGTGGAAGCCGGAGTACGCGGGCGCGGTGGCCGTGCCGTCGCCGGCCAATTCGTCCGGGGTGCCGTTCGTGGTGTTCATGGCGAAGGTGTGGGGCGCGGACGCGGCCAACCTGGCGCCGGTCTACGCCAAGCTGGCGGCGCTCGATACCGCCCTGTTCTTCGACAGCTCGGGCGCGGCCACCAATGCCTTCCAGAGCGGCGAAGCCGTGATCGGCGCGCATTTCAACGTAGGCGCCTGGGACCTGATCGACAAGGGCGTGCCCATCGGCTTCGTGGTGCCGAAGGAGGGCGCATGGGCAACCGATGCGCGCCTGCACCTGGTCAAGGGCTCGCGCAACAAGGTCGCCGCCGAGAAGTTCATCGACACCGCGCTGACGCCGCAAGCGGCTACCTGCCTGGCGACCAAGCTCTATCTGGGACCGGCCGTGCAGGGCGTCACGGTACCGGCCGACGTGGCGCGCAAGCTGCCGTGGGGCGTCAACGGTTCGGTGGACAGCCTGAGCCTGTTCGACTGGAGCGTCATCAACGCGCGGCGCGCCGAGATCACCGATGCGTGGAACCGGCAGGTCGCGCGCAAGCGCTAGGGTGGGAGCGAGTGATGTCTGATCTGCTGAGCATCGATGCCGTCTGCAAGCGCTTCGGCGCCTATACGGCGCTGGACCATATCCGCCTGGATATCCGGCAGGGCGAGTTCGTCGCCCTGCTGGGCCCCAGCGGCTGCGGCAAGACCACGCTGCTGCGCTCCATCGCGGGCTTCCTGGCGCCGGACAGCGGGCGCATCCTGATCGATGGCCAGGACGTCACGCAGCTGCCGCCTTACCGGCGCCCGCTCAACACGGTGTTCCAGAACTATGCGCTGTTCCCGCACATGAGCGTGCTGGACAACGTGGCCTACGGCCCGCGCCGCCAGGGCGCGCCGCGCGCCGAGGCGCGCACGCGCGCCATGCAGGCCCTGGAGATGGTGGGCCTGGCGGCGCTCGGCGAGCGCTATCCGCGCGAGATGTCCGGCGGGCAGCAGCAACGCGTGGCGCTGGCGCGCGCCATCGTCAACCGGCCCAAGCTGCTGCTGCTCGACGAGCCGCTCTCCGCGCTGGACATGAAGCTGCGCAAGCATATGCAGCTGGAGCTCAAGCAGCTCCAGGAAAAGCTGGGCATCGCCTTCGTGTTCGTCACGCATGACCAGGAAGAAGCCATGACCATGGCCGACCGCATCGTGGTCATGCACGCGGGGCGCATCGAGCAGATCGGCGCCGGCACCGAGATCTACCGCGCGCCCGCCACGCGCTTCGTCGCCGAGTTCATCGGCGACGCCAACCTGATCGGCTACGAGGCCTCCGGCAGCCAGGAGATCCGGCTTGCCGTGGCCGGGCGCACCGTGCCCGCCATGCAGCCGGGCATGGCGCCGCGCGGCGTGGCCGTGCTGCGCCCCGAGCATCTGCAATTGCTGGACGGCACCGGCGCCGGCGATGCGCAACTGTGCGCCTGGTCCGGCGTGCTGGCCGATGTCGCCAGCGTGGGCAGCCACACCATGATCCGCGCCGATGTGGGCGGGCATCTCATGGTGGCGCGCGCAGCGGGCTTGCCCGCCGCGGGCCTGCGCCCGGGCGGCGAGGTGCGGCTGGGCTTTCATCCCGCGCACCTGCATCTGATCGGGGAGCCGGCATGAGGCACCCGCACGCGATGCTCGGGCTGATGCTGGCGGCGCCGCTGGCGTTCTTCGCGGCATTCTTCCTTGCGCCCCTGGCCGTGGTGCTGACCGCGAGCCTTGCCAGTGGCGAGCCTCACGCCTGGACGCTGGCCAACTATGTGCGCGTGCTGGCGGACAGCTACCACTGGGACGTGATCCTGGTCACCTTCCGCATTGCCTGCGTGACCACGCTTGCCTGCGTCGCGCTGGGCTATCCGCTGGCCTGGTACCTGGTGCGCATGGTGCGCTGGCGTGCGTGGCGCCGGGTGTGCGTGATCCTGCTGGTGGTGCCGATGTTCACCAGCAATATCGTGCGTTCATTTGGCTGGATGGTGCTGCTCGGGCGCAACGGGCTGGTCAACCAGAGCCTGCTGGCGACGGGCCTGGCGGAGCGTCCGGTGCGTTTTCTCGGCACCGAGCTCGGCATCATCATCGGCATGGTCTATGTGCTGCTGCCGTTCGTGGTGCTGGCGGTGGGCAACGCGCTGGCGCGGGTCGATCCCGGCTGCGAACAGGCCTCGGCGGACCTCGGCGCAGGCCCCGCCGCGACCTTCCGCCATGTCACCTTCCCGCTCACGCTGCCGGGCGTGGTGGCCGGCGCGATCATGGTCTTCACGCTGGCGGTCAGCGCCTACGTCACGCCGGCGCTGCTGTCCGGCGGCCGCATCTCGGTGCTCTCCATGCTGATCTTCCAGCAATACAGCTCGACCTTCGATGTCCACTACGGCGGCGCGCTCAGCATCGTCCTGCTGGTCTTCACCCTCGCCATGGTCGCGCTTGCCGGCCGCGCCGGGGAAATCCGCGGAGGTGGGCGATGATCGCCAGGACCCTGATCCGGCTGGTGTCGTGGGCCGTGCTCGCCTACCTGGTGCTGCCGCTGGCGGTGATCCTGGGCAGCTCGCTGACGGCCTCCTCTTTCCTCGCCTTCCCGCCGCAGGGCTGGACGCTGCAGTGGTACCGCACGATGCTGTCCGATCCGAGCTACGTGTCGGCGTTCTCGACCAGCACGGCGCTCGCGCTGGCCGCCACGCTCGGCGCGCTGCTGCTGACCGTGCCCGCGGCACTGGCGTTGGGGCGCCATGACTTTCCCGGCAAGCGCGCCATCGCGGCCGTGCTGATGTCGCCGCTGGTGCTGCCGCACATCGTGCTGGGCGCGGCGCTGCTGCAGTTCGGCGGCTATTTCGGCCTCACGCGCAGCTTCCTGTCCCTGCTGATCGGGCACACCGTCATCATCGCGCCCTTCGTGCTGAGGTCGACGCTGTCGCTGATGACGCCCGAGCAGCGCGCGCTGGAAGAAGCGTCCTACGACCTCGGCGCCAATCCCTGGACCACGTTCTTCCTGGTGGTGCTGCCGCAGATCCGCCCGGGCATCGTCACGGGCGCCATCTTTGCCTTCATTTCCTCGTGGATCAATGTCGAGCTGTCCATCTTCAACACCACGGCGGACCTCAACACAATCCCGGTCAAGCTCTTCAACTACGTGCAGTACACCATCGACCCGACCATCGCCGCAGTCTCGGGCGCGACCATCGTGGTGGCCGTGGTGGCCATCGCGATCCTCGATTTGACCATCGGCCTGGACATGCTGTCCGACCGCAAATGACCCACTCCGCAACCCTTCAGCAAGGAGCTCCAGCCATGCGCAAGCAAGACGCGTTCGACGTCATCTACACCCACACCGAAGGGGAGCCGCTTTGCATCGTGCACAGCGGGATTCCCTATCCCCCCGGGTCCACCATCCTGGAGAAGCGCGCCTTTCTGGAGCAGCACTATGACTGGCTGCGCATGGCGCTGATGCGCGAGCCGCGTGGCCACAAGGACATGTTCGGGGTGTTCCTCACGCCGCCGTCCAGCCCGGAATACGATGCCGGCCTGATCTACATCGACGGCACCGAGTATTCGCATATGTGCGGCCATGGCACGATTGCCGTGAGCATGGCGATGGTGGCGCTGGGCCTGGTGCCGCGAGGCAGCAACGGCATGACCCGCATCCGCTTCGAGACCACCGCGGGCCTGGTGGTCTCGGAAGTGGCCTCCGAAGGCGACAACGTGCTGTGGACGCGCTTCGAGAACGTGCCGGCCTACGTTGCCGCGCGCGATATCCCGGTGCATCTGCCCGGCTACGGCGACCTCAAGGCCGACCTGGTGTGGGGCGGCAACTACTTCGGCATCGTCGACCTGAGCGATTGCGCGCTGCGCATCTCGCCGGACAACGGCAGTGAGCTGTCGCGGCTCGGCGTGATGGTGCGCGACCAGATCAGGCAGCAGATGCGCATCCAGCATCCGACCGAGGCGCATATCAACAACCTGAACTTCATCACGTTCTGGCACCAGCCCACCATCGAGGGCGCGTTCTACAAGAACGTGCACGTGTTCAGCGCGGGGCAGCTCGACCGCTCGCCCGGCGGCACCGGCACCAGCGCCATGATGGCGATGTTCGAGGCGCGCGGGAAGCTGGGCCTGAACCAGCCCATCCTGTCCGAAGGGCTGCTGGGCAGCGGTACCTTCGAAGGCTGCCTGCTGGGCGAGGTGGACCTGAACGGCACGCGCGCGGTGCGCCCGACCGTCAAGGGCACCGCCAGCATCCTGGGCACGGCGCGCTGGATGATCGACCGCGACGACCCGGTCGGCGCGGGCTTCCTGGTGCGCTGAAATGCGATGACGCAGCCTCGCGGCTGCGTCGTTGCATGGTTGCCTCGGGCCAGCTGCCCCGGATGCGGGGCAGCCGGGCTTGCCCGGCCTCAGGCCGCCTGCTTGAGCGTAGCCAGCGCGCGGCGCCCGGCGGCCAGCTGGTGCGCGACTTCGGCCACGCGCGCGCCCAGGTGTTCGGCGGTGCGCAGATCGGCCAGCGGCGGCACCACCTCGGCGCTTTCATCGGCGTTCGATTGCGCGGCCGCGCCCAGGAAGAAGCCGTGGCGGTTCAGCGAGTCTTCGGTCGACTTGGAGTTGTTGTGGCCCGGGGGCAGGCCCAGGTTCACCCAGTGCATGCCGTGCTGCGCGGCGAAGATCGCCATCTGCTGCAGGGTGGCCAGCTTGTCGCCGGAGCGCGAGGCGGCGTTGGTGAAGCCTGCCGCCACCTTGTTGGCCCACTTGCCGCCCTTGGCGAAGACGTTGCGCGAGGTGGCATCCATGAAGCCCTTGAACTGCGCCGACGCGCTGCCCATGTAGGTGGGCGCGCCGAAGATGATGCCGTCGACGTTTTCCAGCGTGTCCCAGTGCTGATCGATCTCGTCGACGCTGATCAGCAGGCTTTCCACGCCGTCCACGCTGGCGGCGCCGCGGGCGACGGCCTGCGCTTGCCTGGCGGTGTGGCCGTAGCCGCTGTGGTAGACGATGGCGAGCTGGGTGGCGGTGGCGTGCATGATGTTTTCCTCGATGATTGCGAAATTTTGAATCTTGGGAGTCTTGCTTTGGTTGGCTTCAGTGCCTGCCTGTGAAAGCAAGTTTAGGCAGTGCGAGCGCGCGCGAGTGGCCGCAAAATCAATAAGTTGTTGAATTATTTTGAATATCGCTGCCGGCAACTGGCGGCGAGCACACAGCAGCGCGGCCAAAGGCAGTGCGCGTCACGCGCGGTGCCGGTTTTGTGCGCTTGCGCGTCTATGCGGCCGGCGCCACGCCGGCCGTCGCCTACCATCAAGAGTGCGATTTCCTCGCCGCACGCCGCGGCGCGGATCCAGTGAGTCCCGGTATCCGCCCTTGCCCTGCCCCCGATCAAGTATCCCGGCCCGCGCCGCGGCGCTGCTCTTGCCGTTCGTGCTGGCCGGCTGCGCCACCACGCCCGCGCCCGCGGGCAAGCCGCCGGGTCCGGCCGTTACCGCCATCGCCGTGGTGGCGCGCGGCTGGCATACCGATATCTGCCTGCGCAGCGAGGATGCCGGCGAGTGGGTGGGCGCGCTGGCGCGGGGTTTCGATGGCGCGCGCTTCCTCTGCTTCGGCTTTGGCGACCGGCGCTACGTCATCACGCACGACCATAGCTGGACAGCGATGTTCTCGGCCATGTTCCCGGGCCCGGGCGCGCTGTTGATGACGGTGCTGCGCGACACGCCGGCGGCCGCGTTCGGCGCCGGCGACGTGGTCAGCCTCGGGGTGGACGAAGCCGGCCTGCGGGGCCTGCGCGGCTATCTGCGCGATGCGGTGGAGAAGGACGGCGCGGGCTTGCCTGTGAGGCTCGGCCAGGGGCCCTATCCGGGCAGCCTGTTCTTCGGCGCGACCGGCTCCTACGACGGCCTCTATACCTGCAATACGTGGACGGCGGACGCCTTGCGGTCCGCCGGGTTGCCCGTGGGCGGCGCGTTATTCGCGGGCGGCATCATGCGGCAGGCGCGCGCAGCCGCTGCCGCGCAGGGCAGGGACGCGCCGTAGCCGGCCGCGCGCCGTTAGCAGGGCGCGGGGCTGCAGTAGACGGAGGAGCCGGGCGGCGGCACTACCACGGGCGTCTTGTTGGGCGGATTGGGGTCGCTGCTGCTGAACGATATGCAACCGGCCAGCATAAGCGGCAGCAAGAGCGCGACGACGATGGAACGTTGCATGGCAGTCCCCCCAGCGGATCTTCAGGTCTTCGGTTACGTGGCCTCGCGGCGGGCTCCGGGATGCAAGCCGGCGCCAGGACCGAGGCTTCCAGTATAGGTAAGGCCACAGCGGGCGCTCCGCCGCCTGTGATGTTTCGTCCGCCGGTCCCGGACGGGCCGCCGCATTTTTACCCGGGTAATATTGACTGGGCTATTTTACCCGGGTATTATCGGCGTCATTGTTCATCTTTCGCGGCAACGCCAGACCGTCATGAGTGAGATCCAGCCAGCGCAATACACCGCCTTCGAAGGCAGCAGGCGCATCGCCGCGGGCGCGCTCGCGCTGGTGGCGCGGCAGGTCAGGGAGCGCTTTGCCGACGAGCCCGTCGCCGGCGTGCTGATCTTCGGCGATGACGACTGCCATCAGGTGGAGGTCGATTTCCGCGGCACGGCCGACGAGGTGGCCGCGCGCATCGCCGCCATGGAGCAGGCCGCGCCCTTCCCCGACGCGCAGCAGGCGCCCGAAGCCGAAACGCCGCGCGGTCCCGGCCGGCCGCGGCTGGGCGTGGTGGCGCGCGAGGTCACGCTGCTGCCGCGCCACTGGGACTGGCTTGCCGCGCAACCCGGCGGGGCGTCGGTGGCGCTGCGCAAGCTGGTGGAGGACGCGCGCAGGGCCGGCGCGGGCAAGGACCGTATCCGCAGGGCGCAGGAGGCAAGCTACCGCTTCATGGCGGCGGCGGCCGGCGGCGGCGCCAACTTCGAAGAGGTGGCACGTGCCTTGTTCGCGGGAGAGCGCGCGCGCTTCGACGAACTGGTCGCCTTGTGGCCGGCCGACCTGCGCGATTATCTCCGGCAGCGCGCCGAAGCCGCGTTCGCGGATGCGCGGGAGCAACAGGGCGGCTGAAGGCCGCCGGCACCGCGCCCTTGTCCAATCCGCATGGCCACTGCAGAATACGGCCACAACGAAGACAGACAACAAGAACGGGCGGGGTTACAGGGATGGGAATCACAGGGCTTGCCGGCCGGGCTTGCGGCTGCCTTGCAGGCGCAGCGGTGCGGCGCCCGGTTGCAGCCGCACGCTGTCCGATGCGGCCGCGCCGAGGCAATCGCCACGCTCCCTGTCCGTGCATCCCGGCTTTCCCGCATCCGGGTATCCCTGCTTTCCACTTCCAGTCCCACCCTATGACCACGCCATCGCACCGCATGCGCCGTACCGTGCTGTCCGCGTTTCCCGCGGCCTTTGCACTCGCCGCCGCCAGCGCCCACGCGCTCGACAGCGCACAGCTGCTCGCCAAGATCACGCCCAGCGTCTACGGCGTGCGCACGATGGGCCAGAACAACGCGCCGCTGTCTTCGGGCTCGGCCGTAGTGGTCGGGGCCGCGGGCAGCTCGTCACGGCCTGCCACGTGCTGGCCGGCGCGAGCGGCATCGCCGTGCGGCGCGACAACGTGAGCTATGACGCCACGCTGGAAGCGCCCGACGTCGAGCGCGACCTGTGCCTGCTGCGCGTGGCCAATTTCAGCGCGCCGGCGGTGGTCATAACCGCCGCGGCGGCGCCATCCTTCGGCCAGAAGATCGTGGCCGCCGCCAGCCCGGAAGCCGCGGGCGTCGCGCTGCAGGAAGGCAGCGTGGCGGGCCTGCGCGCCGGCGCGGACGGCAAGCTGGACCGCATCGAGATCACGGTGCAGATGCCGAGCGCGGCCAGCGGCGGCGGCGTCTTCGACGACAGCGGCCGGCTGGTGGGCGTGCTGGCGGGACGCGCCGATGCGGGCGACAAGCTGCTCAAGGCTGTGCCCGCGAACTGGATCGCGGCAGCCAGGGAACGCGGCACGGCGGCGATGGCCAGCTACAAGCCATCGCTGCTGGCGCCGGCAGCCGCACCCGCGCCCGCAGCCGCGGCTCCCGTTGCCACCGACGAGGCAGGTGGGATCGCAGCCGGGAAACAGTCGCCGGCGGTGGGCGAGGTCTGGCGCTACGAGCTGGTCGACAAGCTGACCCACAAGCGCCGCCCGGTGGTCTACCGCGTCGACAAGGTCGAGGCCGAGCGCGTGAGCTTCAACCAGGGCGCGCGCATCGAGAGCCGGGATGGCCGCGTCGAGATCGCCACGCCTGCCGGCGGCGACTTCGATGCCGTCTCGCCGCCGCGCGGCTGGGTGCCGGAGAACGTCAAGCCGGGCATGCGCTGGAAGTACAGCTACAAGCAGCCCGGCACCGACCTGCCCACGGAGCTCAGCGGCGAAGCCACCGGCGAGTCCACCATCACCGTGCCCGCGGGCAGCTTCCGCGTGCTGCGCATTGATTACAAGGGGTACGTGATGCGCCCCTTCTACGGTTTCTCCGGCGGCGGCTCGCAAAGTTCGGTGCCCTACACGGCGGTGGCGTGGTATGCGCCCGAGCTCAAGCGCGTGGTGCGCTTCGATGCCAGCTACGTGGCGCGCTGGGACAAGGTGGACGAAAGCCTGGTGCTGCTCGATCATCGTTTCGACTGAGCGGCACGCCGGCGCCATGCGCCGCCAACGCCACGCCGCTGCGGCGCCATGCGTTTTTGGTAGGATGCAGGCCTTTCCATTGACGGCGGGCCGGCCGCGCGCCGGGCCGCGCCGCCGTCCAATGCTGCTTGCTTCATGAATCCGGACCAGATCAAAACCTTTGCCGCCGAGCGCCTTGCCCGACTGCGCCGCCCCACGCGGCGCGGCGTGCTCAAGGCAATTGCCGCCGTGCCGCTGCTGTTCCTGTTGTACGTGCTGGTGCTGGTGCCGTTCACGCCGGGCATCAGCGATATCCGCAAGGCCAAGTCCGACCAGCCCGCGCAGGTGCTGTCCGCCGATGGCAAGGAGCTGGCCGTGTACCGGTGGGCCAACCGCGAATGGGTCCGCCTGGCCGATATCTCGCCCAATGTGACCACCGCGCTGATCGCCACCGAGGATCATCGCTTCTACCAGCATTTCGGGCTGGACTGGCGGCGGCTCGGCTCGGCCGCGCTGCACACGTTCTCCGGCGACCGCCAGGGCGGCTCCACCATCACCCAGCAGCTCGCGCGCAATCTCTATCCCGACGAGATCGGCCGTGCCCCCACGCTCACGCGCAAGCTCAAGGAAGCCGTCACCGCGCTGAAGATCGAAGCCCTCTATACCAAGGACGAGATCCTCGAGACCTATCTCAACACCGTGCCGTTTCTCTACAACGCCTACGGCATCGAGATGGCGGCGCGCACGTATTTCGACAAGTCGGCGGGCAAGCTCGACGTGCTGGAAAGCGCCACGCTGATCGGCATGCTCAAGGGCAATAGCTACTACAACCCGGTCATCAATCCCGAGCGGGCGCTGCAGCGGCGCAATATCGTGCTGGCGCAGATGGTCAAGTACGAGAAGCTGGAGCCGGCCCGGTTCGAGCAGCTGAAGAAGCGGCCGCTGCGCATCGATTTCGAACGGCAGACCGAGCCGCCCGGCCCGGCCCCGCACTTCGCCCAGCAGCTGCGCAAATGGCTGATCAACTGGGCCGACCGCAACGACTACAACATCTATACCGACGGGCTGGTGGTGCGCACCACCATCGATTCGCGCCTGCAGGCGCTGGCCAGCCAGGCCGTGACGCGCCAGGGCAACCAGCTGCAGGGCATCGCCGATGCCGCCTGGGCGCCCCGCTCGGGCTGGGCCGCCAACCGCGAGCTGGTGCAGGCCTTCGTGCGCGAAACGCCGGAATACCGCGCCGCGCGCGAGGCCGGGCAGCCCGCCGACGCGGCCATGAAGACCCTGTTGGCGGACAGCGCGTTCATGCAGGCGCTGCGCCAGACCAAGACCCGCGTCCAGGCCGGTTTCCTGGCGCTGGACCCGCGCAGCGGCGAGATCAAGGCCTGGGTGGGCAGCCGCGATTTCAGCCAGGACGCCTTCGACCACGTGCAGCAGGCCCAGCGCCAGCCGGGCTCCACCTTCAAGCCCTTCGTCTACGGCGCAGCCTTCCAGCAGGGCGCCAGCCCCGACGACACCTTTGTCGACCAGGCCGTGGCAATCCCGCTGGCCGGCGGCGAAGTGTGGCGGCCCTCCGACGACGGCCCGCCGAGCGGGCGCGCCATGAGCCTGCGCGACGGCCTGGTGTACTCCAAGAACACCATCACCGCGCAACTGATGCAGACCGTCGGGCCGGACAAGGTGGCCAGGCTCGCGCGCGCCATGGGCGTGCGGCAAAGCCGGCTCGAAACCGTGCCGTCGCTGGCGCTCGGTACCAGCCCCGTCACGCTCAAGGAAATGGTCGCGGCCTACGGCACCATCGCCAACCAGGGCGCCTATCTAGAGCCGGTGATGGTCACCCGCATCGAAGACCGCAAGGGCGAAGTGCTCGAGACCTTCCGCCACGCTTCGCCCGAGCAGGCGCTGCCGGTCGCCACCGTGCAGACGCTGCTCGATGTCATGCGCGGCGTGATCGATCGCGGCACCGGCAGCAGCATCCGCACGCGCTTTGGCATCCGCGCCGACGTGGCGGGCAAGACCGGCACCACGCAGGACAACGCCGACGGCTGGTTCATCCTGATGCACCCGCAACTGGTGGCGGGCGCCTGGGTCGGCTTCAACGACAGCCGCGTGACGCTGCGCAGCGACTACTGGGGGCAGGGCGCGCACAGCGCACTGCCCATGGTGGGCGATTTCTTCCAGCGCTCGCTGCGCGCCCGCGTGATCGACGCCAACGTGCGCTTCGTCGAACAGGAGCAGACGGGATTCTGGGACACGCTCACCGGCACCGTGCGCGGCTGGTACCAGCGCCTGTTCGGCGCGGCGCCCAAGCCCGCGGCACCGCCGCCGCCGCCGCGCCGCGCGCCGCGCCCCACTGTTGCCGCCGAAGCCACGCCGGCGGCCAGTGATGCCAGCGTGGCAGCCGCCGCGCCGTCAGCCGGCGATGGCGGCCTGCCGTATGCGGGAGATGCCTCGGCGGCGGTGCCGGCACCGGCGTCGGCCGGCTTGCCCGCGGCGCCGCCGGCAAGTGCGCCGGCAGCCGCGCCCGCGCCGGGTTTGCCTGCCGCCGTGCTGGCGCCGGCGCAGAATGGCGGGACGGCCAGCGAAGGCGGTCCGCCACAGGCGCAATAGAGGCCCCGGTGGGGCCACCGGCGCCCACGGTCACGGAGCAGGGCGAGGCCGCGGCGATAGCTGATGAATATGGCCTTCGCGGCGTATCCGGAGCTGGCCCGGACGGGCGCCCGGCCAGCTCCGTTTCAACTGGCTACAGCCCCAGCACATTGGCCCCGATGCGCGGATCGATGGCGCGCTCGAGCTGCTGGGGATAGACCGTGACCGTCACCTCGAGCGAGCCGGTGCCGACCTCCATCGACAGGATGTGGCCGCCATAGGTGTCGAACTTGCTGTCGCCGGCGACGCCGTGTGCGTGGATCGACGGCTTGCCGTCCTTCCATGCCAGGCTGCCGACGATGCTGGCCATTTCCACGTTGCGGAAGGTCCTGGGGTTGAAGGCTTTCTTGTCCGCGTCCCAGAAGCCGAAGGTCACGTTGGTAAAGCCGATCGCGCTGAGGCTGGCGCTGGGCACGCGTTCGCAGATGGCAAAGGCTTCGATCTGCTCGAAGACGTTGTCGCCCATGCGCAGCACCAGCAGGTAGCCGGTCGGGGTCTTGATGTAGCGCTTGACGCTGGCGCTCGGGTAGGTGGGGTTCTGGGCCGTGGCTTGCGCCGCGGCGCATTCGCTCGACTGGGCGCTGGCGGGCGCGGCCGCCAGGCCAAGCGCAATGACGCCACCGGCCGCGAGGGCCTTGCCGAGCCGTGCGAGGCGGCGCCCAAGCGGGGCCGGCGCCGCGGCCTTGTCCATGGTTTTGTCCACGGCCTTGCCCGCGGTCTGCTTCATGTCTTTGATCATGGCTTCGTTCATCTCTGTCTCCGTCTTCGTTGTGTAAGGCTTCGTTGTGTAAGTGGTTGGTTTCGGTCAGGTCTCGAATCCGGGGTGTCGGATCAATTCGTCTTCGTTTCCGCCTGTGTGGCCGCCTTCGCTGGCATCGTGTCGCCGAGATCCCTAGCGCAGCCAGCTCGCCGGCACCAGGATGAGCTGCGGGAACAGCACGAACAGGAACATCAGCGTCGTCAGCGACAGCAGGAACGGCCACACGCCCGAGATCACGCTGTCCAGGCTGGCGCGCGACGTCCCCGCCACCACGTTGAGCACGGTGCCCACCGGCGGGGTCAGCAGCCCGATGGCGTTGTTGAGGATGAACATCACGCCGAAGTACACCGGGTCGATGCCGGCCTTGGTGATCACCGGCATCAGGATCGGCGTCATGATCAACACGGTCGGCATGAGATCCAGCGCCGTGCCGACGATGATCACCAGCACCATGATCACGAACATCAGCAGGATCTTGTTGTCGATGAAAGGATCGAGCAGCGCGGTCACCTGCGCCGGGATATTGGCGATGGTGATCAGCCACGCCGAGACCAGCGCGCAGGCCACCAGGAACAGCACGGTGCTGGAGGTCTTGGTGGCGGTGACGATCAGCCGCGGCAGCGCGCGCAGGTCCAGTTCGCCGTACACGAAGCGGCCCACCGCCATGGCGTAGACCACCGCCACGACGGCCGCCTCGGTGGGCGTGAAGGCCCCGATCTTCATGCCGCCGATGATCACCACCGGCAGCACCAGCGCCCACACCCCATCCATCAGCGCGCGCAGCAGGCGGCGCAGCTCGAAGCGCTGCGTGGCGGCGGCCGCCTTGTCCTTGCGCGCGCAGACGTACCACGTGGCGGTCAGCGTCAGCGCCATCATGGCGCCGGGCGCGATGCCGGCCAGGAACAGCTTGGTGATCGATACCTGCGCCACCACGCCGAACACCACGATGGCGATCGACGGCGGAATCACCGGCGCGATGATCCCGCCCGCCGCGATCAGGCCGGCCGAGCGCGGCACGTTATAGCCGGCCTTGCGCATCATCGGGATCAGCAGGGCCGCCACCGCGGCGGTGTCCGCCACCGCCGAGCCGGAGATGCTGGCCACCACGGTGGCGGCGATGATCGCGACATAGCCGAGCCCGCCGCGCACATGGCCCACGGCGGCTTCCGCCACCTTGACGATGCGGGTGGACAGCCCGCCCGCGTTCATCAGCTCGCCGGCCAGCATGAAGAACGGCACCGCCATGAGCGGATAGTTGTTCACGCCTTCGAGCATGTTCTGCGCGATGATCTGCGTGTCGAAGTTG
The DNA here is from genome assembly GCF_056397345.1 of Cupriavidus sp. 05N38. Classification (NCBI taxonomy): domain Bacteria; kingdom Pseudomonadati; phylum Pseudomonadota; class Betaproteobacteria; order Burkholderiales; family Burkholderiaceae; genus Cupriavidus; species Cupriavidus sp. 05N38. The sequence goes on along the minus strand of NZ_JBFTNF010000002.1, from coordinate 213,165 downwards.
CCCAGGTGCATCATCAGCGCGATGCCGGAGACGAGCAGTGAGAATGCGATCGGCATGCCGAGCGCCATGGCGCCGAGCAGCGAGCCGACGAATACAACGATGGTCATGACAGTCTCCAGGGGGTCATTCGCCGCTAGCGCCGGATTCCGGCACCAGTTCCGCGCTGGGCATGCGCCCGCTGAGCAGGCGCCACAGCGAGTGCGCCAGCAGCCCGGCCATGCCCACGCTGCTGAACAGCAGGCAGGCGTACACCAGGCCGATGGGCACGCCCGTTACCGGGGCCATGTCGTCCATGCCGATCACCACCAGCTTCCACGCGCCGTTGGCGAGCAGCAGGCAGCAGGCCAGCGCACCCAGGTCGGAGAGGAAGCGGCACAGTCGCTGGCCGGGCTCGCCGAGCCGTGACACCACGGTGGACATGCCGAGGTGGGCCTTGTCGCGCATCACCAGCAGCGCGCCGGTCAGGGTCAGCCACATGAAGACGAAGCGCGAGGCTTCCTCGGAAAACGCGATGCCCGAGTTGAAGGCGTAGCGCAGCACCACATTGGCAAATACCAGCACGATCATCACGGCCATCATGGCCACCATCGCGCCTTCCGCCGTCCGCACGAAGGCGCGGGTGACGGCGGGTTCTTCCGTTTCTGTCGTTGTATCGATCATGGCTTGTCTCGCTGAATTGTTGTCTGGCGATGCGGTGCCGGCGCTATGGCGCGGCTTGCGCCAGCTGCATCGACACCTCGGCGCGGTAGAAGCGCAGCGCGTTGCCGCGCCAGACCGCATCCGCCGCCGTGGCATCCAGCCCGCGCAGCGCTTCGGCCACCGTCGCAACCACTTCCCCCAGGCCCGCGCGCAGGCCCGACACCGGCAGGTTGCTGGCGAACATGCAGCGCTGCCAGCCGAAGATGTCCAGGGCCTGACGGATGACCCGCACGTTGCCGGCGCGGTCCCACGGCGCGCCGGGCAGTCCGAATTCGGACAGCTTCACGTGCACGTCCGGCAGGCGCGCCAGCGCCTCCATGCCGCGGCGCCATGCCGCGAGTCCCTGCTCGGAGCGGTCCCACGGCAGTCCGGTGTGTTCCAGCACCACGCGCAGCCCCGGGAACATCGCCACCGCATCGGCCGCTTCGTGCAGGTGCCAGAACGGCACGCGCAGATCCCATGAGAGCCCGTGCTCGGCCAGCAGCCGCAGGCCTTCGAGCCAGCGCGCGTCCTGCAAGGTGCCGGGCTGCCCGCGTACGCTCAGGTCGGCGCGTGCGCTGGTGCGCGGCTTGCACCGCACGCCGCGCACCAGCGGGAAGGCGGCCTGCGCCAGCAGGCGCTGCTCCAGCTCGGCGCCGTTGAAATCCACATGCGCCACGATGGCGTTGGGCAAGCCGTGCACGGCATGGATGCGGTGTAGCCAGCCGGTCTCGGCGAGGGACTCGGCGGGATGGCGTTCGGCTTCGACGTGGATGGTGGCCGCCAGGGGCAGCCCCGCCCACTGCGCCAGGTAGGCTTCCGGGCCGAAGTCGGTGCGCAGCGCGCTGTAATCGCCCAGGAAGAAGGCTTGCGCGTCGTAGCGTTCCTGCAGCCACGGGTAGCGCGCATCGTCGCCGAGCCGCCAGAGGTGATGGTGGGCGTCGACGATGGCCGACGGCAGGGTCAGGTTGTCCATGAGCGGTCTCAGCGCTGGCCGTCGATGGCGCGCAGCACGGCGTCGCCGTTCTTCTGCACGTAGAGCTGGCGCGTCTCTTCCTTGACGATCTTCCTGATGCTCGCCACGTCCGGATGCTCGTTGACCTGCATGCCCTTGGCGCGCAGTTGCGCGATGGCGGCCGCTTCGTTGTCGGCATTGAGCTTGCGCTGGTAGGTGGCGGCCGCGGCGGCCTCCTCGAGCAGGATCTTCTGGTATTCGGGCTTGAGCGAATCGAACTTCGCCTTGTTCATCAGCACCACCAGCGCGGTGTAGGCATGGCGCGTCAGCGAGAGGTACTTCTGCACTTCGAACATCTTGGACGAAAGCATCAGCGTGGGCGGGTTCTCCTGGCCGTCCACCGCGCCCGATTCCAGCGCGCCGAAGACCTCGGCGAACGGCATTGGCTGCGGGCTCGCGCCCAGCAACTGGAACGCCTTGATGTGGGACGGGTTGGGCGTGGTGCGGATCTTCAGGCCGCGGATATCGTCGGCCTTGCTGATCTGGCGCTTGTTGTTGCCCAGGCTGCGAAAGCCGATCTCCCAGAACGCCAGGCCCTTGATCTGGTGCGCGCCGAGTTCGTCCAGCAGCCCGCGCCCGACCGCGCCGTCCAGCGTGCGGTAAGCCTGCGGGCCATCGTCGAACTGATAGGGCAGGTCCAGCGCGTTGAGCTTGGGCACCAGGCCGGTGACGAAGGGGTTGCCGGTAGCGCCGATGTCGATGGTGCCGCTGCGGATGCCCGTGACCAGCGTGGTGTCGTTGCCGAGCTGGCTGTTGGCGAAGACCTGGATCTCGATCGCGCCCTGCGTGCGCTCCTTGACCTTCTTGCTGAACGACAGCGCGGCGAGGTGCTGGGAATCGGTCTCCGGCACGGTGTGGGCGAAGCGCAGCCTGATGGGCGATTGCGCGGCCGCGATGCTGGCTGCGCCGGCGAGCAATGCGGCCAGCACGGTATGCGAAATGGCGCGCGAGATTGCGCGCGAGATTGCGTGTCTCATGGTGTCTCCTAGGGATGGTTTGGATGGCGTGCCCGGGTGCATCCCGGGTCTTGCCGGATGGCGCGCGGCGCTCAGGCGGGCGGGACGGGCGGGGGGCGCGCGGCGGCCGCCGTCAGCGCCTGCTCCGGGGTGGTGCGGCGGTGCATGTCAGACCTTCACCTTGGCCTCTTTGACCACCTTGGCCCACTTGGTGGTCTCTGCGGAGATAAACGAAGCAAAGCGGTCGGCGCTGCCGCCACCGTCCTCGGCCCCGAACCCGGCGAGCTTGTCCGCGACCTCGGGCATCGCCAGCACGTTGTTCATGTCCGCGTTCATCTTCTGCACCATGGCGGGCGGCATGCGTGCCGGGCCCACCAGCCCGTACCAGGTGCTGGCATCGAAGCCGGGGAAGCCGGATTCGGCCACGGTCGGCACGCCGGGGAAGCTCTTCGCGCGCGTGGGCCGGGTCTGCGCGATGGCCGTCAGCTTGCCGCCCTGGATCTGCGGCGTGGCCGAGGTCATGGTCTCGAAGCTGAAATCGATCTGGCCGCCGATCAGGTCGGTCAGCATCGGCGCGGAGCCGCGGTAGGGCACATGCAGCGCGTCCACGCCGGCGCGCAGCTTGAACAGCTCCAGCGCCAGGTGCTGGGCCGCGCCGGCCCCTGACGAGCCGAAGGTGACCTTGCCCGGGCGCTTGCGGCACTGGTCGATCACGTCGTTGAGCGTCCTGGCGCCTTCGTGCGGGCTGCAGATCAGCAGGTTGGGCGTGACGCCCACCAGCATGATGGGCGTGAAGTCGCGCTCGACCACGTAGCCGAGCTTGGGGTACAGGCTGGGCGCGATGGCGTGGTTGCTGATGTTGGTCATCAGCAGCGTGGTGCCATCGGCCGGCTGCTTGGCGGTGTACTCCGCGGCGATCACGCCGGCCGCGCCGGCCCGGTTTTCCACGATCACCGAGGTGTGCCACATCTCGCCCAGCTTGTTGGCGATCACGCGCGCCATCACATCGGTGCCGCCGCCGGGCGGAAAGCCGACCACGATGCGGACCGGGCCGGCGGGCATCGCCTGCGCGAACGCCAGGGGCGAGGCCAGCGTGGCGGCGCCGGCCGCGGCTGCGGTGAGGAAGGTCCTGCGATGCATGTTGTCTCCAGTCTGTTTTTTTTATCGGACTGCTATGGACTGCGATGGACTGCGTTGGCCCGTGCGCGCCGCCGCCGTGCCTACATTGCCTCGTGCAGCATGGCCGCGTATTCGTCCGCGCTGGCCAGGCGTGGATTGGTCTTGTGGCAGTGGTCGGCCAGCGCGCCCTCGACGATGCGCGGGAACAGGGCAGGCGTGACGCCCAGTTCCGCCAGGCCCGACGGCAGGCCCAGGCGCCGGTTCATCGCGTCGATGGCCGGGCCGATCGACCCGGGGCCGTCGAGCTGCATGGCCTGCGCCATGCGCTCCAGGCGCTGCTCGCCGCGCACCGACGGCGCGGCCGCGTTGAAGCGGATCACCGCGGGCAGCAGGATCGCGTTGAGCGTGCCGTGGTGCAGCGACGGATCCAGCCCGCCCAGCGAATGGCTCAGGCTGTGCACGCAGCCCAGTCCCTTCTGGAAGGCCAGCGCGCCCTGCATCGAGGCGCTCATCATGTTGAGCCGCGCGGTACGGTCTTGCGGCTGCGCCGTCGCCGTCTCGATATGCATCCAGGCACGCCGCAGCCCGTCCAGCGCGATGCCGTCGGCCGGCGGGTTGAACGCCGGCGCCAGGAAGGTCTCGATGCAATGGGCGATGGCATCCATGCCGGTGGCCGCGGTCAGTTTCGGCGGCAGGCCGAAGGTCAGTTCGGGGTCGCAGATGGCCACGCGCGGCACCAGGTAGGGCGACAGCACGCCGACCTTGCGCCCGTCGTCGAGGATCAGCACCGCGCCGCGGCCCACTTCGCTGCCGGTGCCGGCGGTGGTGGGCACGGCGATCAGCGGCGCGGTGGCCGCAGTGATGCGGGCCGTGCCGCCCTCGATGGCGGCGAAGGTCTTGAGCGGGCCTTCGTGCGTGGCGCAGACCGCCACGCCCTTGGCCAGGTCGATCGGCGAGCCGCCGCCCACCGCGATGATGCCGTCGCAGCGGTGCTCGACGAACAGCGCCACGGCCTCGCGCATGGCGCGTTCGGTGGGGTTGGACGGGGTGCCGTCGAAGACCACGGCGCCGGCGCCGGCGGGCAGTTGCGCCAGCACGCGCTCCAGGATGCCGGCCGCCTTGACGCCGGCGTCCGTGACGACCAGCGGCCGGGCGATGCCGATGCGCTCGCATTCCTGCTGCAGCAGCGCGATCGCGCCGAAATCGATCTGGATCTGGGTGATGTAGTTGATGAGGGCCATCTTGTCTCTGTCTCCATGCGGGATTTGCTTCTTGCCGCTTCGCCGGGCAGCGCGGGCCGGGGCGCCGTAGCGCGTGCGCCGCTGCCGGAAGCTGCATTGGTGACGAAGTCTAGGAACAAGCCGCCAGCGCGACAACGTGGATTTACTTGAAGGCACCCCAAGTTTTTCTCATAGCCGTGGCGCTTGCCGCGCCCCGCGCACCACCCCTAGTTTTTCTTGAAATGGCGCTGAGTTTTTCTCGTTTGGCGCGCGCGGGGCCAGACCCTAGACTTCCGCAGGTCGAGAGGCTTCCCCGATCCTGCCCGTGCGGCAGGTGCCCACCCACCATAAGCAGATCCTGAGCGAGACACAGGCGCACCATGAGACAAGCCATCCTGATCGAGTACGACGAGCGCGTTGCCACCATCACGCTGAACAACCCCGAAAAGCTGAACGCGCTCGACCTGGGCATGTGGCAGGGCCTGACCGAGGCGATGCAGGCGCTCTCGGCCAACGACGAGCTGCGCTGCATCGTGCTGCGCGGCGCGGGAGACAAGGCCTTCGCCGCCGGCGCCGATATCGAGGAGTTCACCCGCATGCGCTCCAACGCCGCGCAGGCCGAAGGATATGCACAGATCACGCACGCGGCGATGGAGGCCATTGCCGGCAGCCGCCATCCGACCATCGCCCTGATCCAGGGCGCCTGCGTGGGCGGCGGCCTGGAGATTGCGTCGATGTGCGATATGCGCATCTGCGGCGAATCGAGCCGCTTCGGCGTGCCGGTCAACCGGCTGGGGCTGGTCATGTCGTATGGCGAGCTCGGCGGCCTGATGGCGCTGGCCGGCCCCGCGGCAGCGCTGGAGATCGTGCTGGAGGGGCGCGTGTTCGGCGCCGCCGAGGCACTGGAAAAGCGCCTGGTCAACCGCGTGGTGCCCGACGCCGAAGTGCCGGCCGAAGCGTACGCGACGGCGCGCCGCATCAGCCAGGGCGCGCCACTGGTGGCGCGCTGGCACAAGAAGTTCGTGCGGCGCCTGCTGAACCCGGCACCGCTGGGCGCCGAAGAGCATGCCGAGGCCTATGCCTGCTTCGATACCGAGGACTTCCGCATCGGCTACCGGGCCTTCGTCGGGAAGGCGAAGCCGGCCTTCGTGGGCCGCTGACACGATCGTCAGCCCGCCCGCGCACTTCTTTCACTCCGACGCCACCAGCCCGAACCGCGGGCGGCCGTCACCAAGCCACAAGGTTTCCAATGAATTTGCCGTTGTCGAAAATCAAGGTCCTGGATGTCAGCCAGATCATGGCCGGTCCTTTCTGCTGCATGCTGCTGGGCGACATGGGCGCCGACGTGATCAAGGTGGAGACACCGGGCGTGGGCGACCAGACCCGCAAGGCCATGGGCTTCCGGCTCAAGGGCGAGGATAGCGGCGGCTTCCTCGCGCTCAACCGCAACAAGCGCAGCGTGGAGATCGACCTGAAGAACCCGGCCGGGCTGGAGGCCTTCTACGAGCTGGTGCGCGGCGCCGACGTGCTGGTGGAAAACAACCGCCCGGGCGTGGCCGCCCGGCTGAAGATCGACTACCCGGTGCTGCGCGAGATCAACCCGCGCCTGGTCTATGCCAGCATTTCCGGCTTCGGGCAGACCGGGCCGTGGTCGCGCCGGCCGGGGCTGGACCTGATCGCGCAGGCGATGTCCGGCGTGATGAGCGTGATGGGGCACCCCGACGCCGCGCCGGTCAAGTCGAGCGTGCCGATCGCCGATCTCGGCGCCGGGCTGTTCTGTGCCTACGGCATCCTGAGCGCGGTGATCGGGCGCGAGCACACCGGGCAGGGGCAATATGTGGACGCCTCGCTGTTCGAGACCGCGCTGGGCTTGTCGGTGTGGGAATCGGCGGAGTATTGGGGCACCGGCACGGTGCCGGTGCCGATCGGCAGCGCCAACCGCATGAGCGCGCCTTACCAGGCCGTGCGCGCGTCGGATCGCCATTTCGTGATCGGCGCGGCCAACCCGAAGCTGTGGACCGCGCTGTGCGAGGTGATCGAACGCCCCGACCTGCTGCAGGACGCGCGCTTTACCGACAACGCGGCGCGCATCCGCAACCGCGATATGCTGATTGGCGAGATCGAAGGGGAGTTCGCGCGGCACCCGGCGGCGCACTGGGTGGACGCGTTGCTGGCGGCCGGCGTGCCGGCCGCGCCGATCCTGAACTACGACGAAGCGCTGGTGAGCGAGCAGGCGGTCGCGCGCGAGATGGTGCTGGAGATCGACCATCCGGTGGAAGGCCGCGTGAAGGCGCTCGGGTTTCCCGTTAAGCTTGGCGGTACGCCGCAGCAGGTCAGGTATCCGGCACCGTTGCTCGGGCAGCACACGCAGCAGGTGCTGGCGGAGTTCGGGCTCGACGAGATGGCGATCCAGGCACTGCGCGAACGCGGGGCGTTCGGCCAGGCCGCCGCGCCGCAGGCGCCGCCCCTGGAGCGCCGCGCCGGCTGACCGGCGCATCCGGCAAGCATCCGGCAAGCATTCAGAAAGACAAGACAAGACATCACGGAGACAACCATCATGAAGTTCCATTCACAGCCGTGGCGCATGGCGGCGCTGGCCGCGTTCGCCACCAGTGCCGCGCTCGGCGTCATCGCAACCGCGTGGTCCGGCAATGCCGCGGCCGCCGCGCAGGCCGACGCCTATCCCAACCACCGCATCGAGCTGATCGTGCCCTGGCAGGCCGGCGGCGGCGCCGACGTGGTCGCGCGCGCCTTGTCGGCGGCGGCGGCCAAGCACCTGTCGCAGCCGCTGGTGGTCATCAACAAGCCGGGCGCCACCGGCGCGGTCGGCCTGGGCGAGGTGGTGCACGCCAAGCCGGACGGCTACAAGCTGGTGCTGTCGTCGAGTGAGCTGACCTTTCTCAACTACCTCGGGCTGGCCAAGTTCACCTACCAGGACCTGGTGCCGATCGCGCGGCTGAACGCCGATCCCGCGGCGGTGGTGGTGCGCGCCGATGCGCCCTATGCCACGCTGGAGCAATTCATCGCCGAAGCCCGCAAGCCGGATTCGAACGTGCGCGTGGGCAACGCCGGGCAGGGCTCGACCTGGCACATGGCCGCCGCCGCGCTGGCCGAGAAGACCGGCGCCAGGTTCAACCACATCCCGTATCCCGGCGGCGCCCCGGCCACCATGGCGCTGCTCGGCGGCCATATCGACGCGGTGACCGTGAGCACGGCCGAGGTCGCCACCTACGTGGCCGCGGGCAAGCTCAAGGTGCTGGCGGTGATGGCCGACAAGCGCGTCGCCGGCTACGAGAACGTACCGACCCTCAAGGAGCGCAATATCGACCTGTCGATGGGCATCTGGCGTGGCATCTCGGCACCCAAGGGCACGCCGCCGGAAGTCATCAATGTGCTCAAGGTCGCGGTGGCCAAGTCGGTGCAGGAGCCGATCATGCGCCAGACGCTGGAGAAGCTGCATTTCAGCACTGATACCTATGCCGACGACGTGACGCTGCAGGCCGTGATGGCCAGGGAATCGGCGCAATACAAACAACTCGCCAGCCGCATCGCGGTCAAGGAGTAGCGATGCCCGGCCTTCGCTTCGACCAGCCCTTCGTCGATGCCCATCACCACTTCTGGGACCTGGGCGCCAATCCCTACCCGTGGCTGCAGGGCGAGGAGGTGAAAGGGTTTCGCTACGGCGATTACTCCGCCCTGAAGCGGAACTACCTGCCGGAGGATTTCGCGCGCGACACGCAGGGCTGCGCGCCCGCCATGTCGGTGCACGTGGAAGCCGAGTGGGCGCGCGCGAATCCGGTGGACGAGACCGCCTGGCTCACCACGCTGGCGCAGGAGGTGGGACGGCCAACGGCGCTGGTCGCGCACGCGCAGCTCGACCGCGCCGACGTGGAGGCCATCCTCGCCGCGCAGGCCGCCTTTCCCATGGTGCGCGGCATCCGCCAGAAGCCCGTGACCAGCACCACGCACGCAGGCGCCGCGCGCGGGATGGCGGGATCGATGGACGACGAGCGCTGGCGCCAGGGCTACGCATTGCTGGCTCGCCACGGCATGTCCTACGACCTGCAGGCGCCCTGGTGGAACCTCGACCAGGCCGCCGCGCTGGCGCGCGATTTCCCCGCGACGCAGATCATCCTCAACCATACGGGCCTGCCTTCGGACCGCAGTGAAGCCGGACTGGCGGGCTGGCGCGCGGCGCTGGCCGCGCTCGCCGCGCAGCCCAACGTGGCGGTAAAGATCTCGGGGCTGGGCCTGCTCGGGCGGCCGTGGACGGCGGCGGACAACGTGCCGGTGATCCGCGATGCCATCGCGATCTTCGGCACCGCGCGCTGCATGTTCGCGAGCAACTATCCGGTGGACAGCCTGGTGGCCCGCTACGACACCATTCTCGCCGGCTTCCTCGAAGCGATCGAGATCTACCCGCGGCACGAGCAGCGCGGGCTGCTGCACGACAACGCGGTACGCATCTACCGGCTCTGAGCAGCCATGGGCGGCGCCGCGCAGGTGCCGCCACGCATGCCCGGCCACAACTGGAAAACGAAATGAAGAACAGCCTGATTGCCGGCGCGGCGACGTCGCGCACCCTGACCGTAGACCGCCCCCGCACCATCGACTTCCTTGGCGAGGCGCTGCGCATCTACGCCACGCCCGAGCTGGTCCGCGACATCGAGCAGACCTGCCTGGACTTCCTGGCGGACTATGCGCAAGCCGGCGAGAGCTCGGTCGGCACCGAGGTCTCGGTCCGGCACAGCGGCGCCACCCTGCTCGGCGGCGAGGTGACGATCCGGGCCGAAGTGAGCGCGGTGGATGGCCGCAGCGTTACCTTCCGCGTTTCGGCCAGGGACGGTATCGAGGAGATCTGCACCGGCACCCACAGCCGCTTCGTGGTGAACGTGGACAAGCTGCGCGCGCGGGTGGAGGCCAAGGCGGCGCACGGCAGGGAGCAGGCGGGCGCGGCGCGGTAGCCGCGGGAAAAAGCCGCGGGAGTTCAGGCGTGCGGCGCTTCGGCGCCGGCGGCCACTTCGGCGCGCAGCCAGTCCAGGAAGGTGACGATGCGCGGATCGTTCAGGCGATCCTCGGGGAACACCACGAAGTAGGAGAACTCCACCGGCAGCCTGATCTGTTCGAACAGGCGCACCAGGCGGCCCTGGCGCAGGTCTTCCTCGACCCAGTTCTTCTTGACCAGCGCCACGCCGAGGCCGCTGATGGCGGCGTTGATGACCAGGTGGCTCGGCCAGAACGAGGGGCCGCGCGTGGCATCGACATCGGTCACGCCGGCGTGGCTGAGCCACATGGCCCAGTCGGGGTTGCTGACGTCGGTGTAGGTGCTGTCGTCGTGCAGCAGCGTATGCAGGCGCAGGTCGGCGGGCTCCCTGAGCGGCCGGCTGCCGGCCAGCAGCCCGGGGCTGCAGACCGGGATCACCTCGACCGACAGGCACAGCTCCGAATGCAGGCCCGGGTAGACGCCGCGCCCGTAGCGGATGGCCAGGTCGAAATCGTCGCGGTCGAAGTTGATGGCGTGGTTCGAGGTCGAGACCTTGAGGTCGATCTCGGGGTGCTCCTTCATGAAGCGGTCCATGCGCGGGATCAGCCATTTGACGGCGAACGTCGGCGGCATGTTGACCTTCAGCGCCGGCAGGTCCTTGCTATGCAGGCGCAGGGTGGCGTCGGCAAGCTGCTTGAAGGCCTGCTGCACGCTCGGCAGGTAGGCCATGCCCGCGGGCGTGAGCACCAGCGACTTGGCCTCGCGCAGGAACAGCTGCACGCCGAGGCTTTCTTCCAGCGTCTTGATCTGGTGGCTGACCGCGGACGGCGTGACGAACAGCTCGTCGGCGGCGCGGGTGAAGCTCAGATGCCTGGCCGCAACCTCGAAAGCTCGCAGAGGATTCAGAGGAGGCATTTGTCGCGACATGCGGGTATTTCCAACGAATACGAAAGGCAGCGGATCGGAATGAGCGGCGCCGGCATGAGCGAACAGGGATGCGCGAACAGCGATGCGCGGATCAGGACGCTGGCGTGCCGCGGACACCGGCCGGCAGTGCCGGCCATGGGCAGGCAAAGCCAAGTTCGGCAGACTAGCAGTTAGCGCTCGCCGATGGAATAGGGAAGAGTCCGGACAGGCGCGATGCGTGACCGGACCTGGGCGGCAGGCAGGAGGCGCCCGGCCCGGTGCGGGCGTTCAGCCCGGCTGCCGGCAGAAGCGCAGGATGGCCTCGGCGACGGCCGCGGGCGCTTCGCGCTGCGGGAAATGGCCGACGCCGTCCAGCACCTGCCGTACGTAGCGCCCGGAGAAGAACGCCTCTTTGCCTTCGGAGCTGGCGGGCTGGTTGCAGGTATCGCGGCCCCCATGCAGGACCAGCGTGGGCACCGCCAGCACCGGCGCGGGTTGCAAGGCCTGCTCGTCCCCTGCATAGGCCGGATCGCCGGCGGCAAAGCCCCAGCGGTGGCGGTAGGAATGCAGCACGACTGCCGCCCAGTCGGGATTGTCGAAGGCCGCCGCGGCCTCTTCGAAATCGGCCTCCTGGTACCAGCCCGGTGGCGACCATGTGTCCCACATCAGGCGCGCGAAGGCGCGCCGGTCCTCCTCGACGCTGCGCTGCCCGCGCGGCGTGGCCATGTACCAGTGGTACCAGTAATTGCGCGCCTGCTGCAGCGAAATGGCTTGCTGCGGATCGTTGGTGCCATAGCCGACCGACAGCATCGCCAGGTGCGAACCCGCCCGCTGCCGCAGGCCGAAGGCATTGGCGACCGCGCGCGCTCCCCAGTCGTGCCCGACCAGCACCGGGTCCCGCAGCGACAGCGTGTCGATGAATTCGAGCAGGTCGCGCCCGAGCGCCGCCAGCTGGCCGCTGCGCATGGTGGCCGCGTCGCGGAAGCGGGTCGGGCCGAAGCCGCGCAGCGCCGGGCACAGCACGCGGAAATCCGCGTGGGCGAGTTCGGCCGCGACGCCGCGCCAGCTCTCCGGGCTGTCCGGCCAGCCATGAACGAGCACTGCCGTGCGCTTGCCGCGCGGGTTCCATTCGAGGTAGCCGGTTTCCAGCATGCTGGTGGCGGCAAATTGATAGGCGGTCATCGCGCGACGCTCCTTTTCGGGGCAGTGGACATGGCTTGACGATAGCATCGGCGTACTTCGTGATTCGTGATGTATTGGATATGATTATGAATATTTAAAGATGAATTGGTGGTGTGACCCATGGACTCCATGCCGGCTTCGGCGGCGGCCAGCCTCGACATTGGCCTGTTGCGGACCTACCTCGCCGTGGTGGATTGCGGCGGCTTCGCGCTGGCGGCCGAGTCGCTGAGCCTGACGCCTTCGGCCGTCAGCGGCCATGTCAAGCGGCTCGAGCAGGCCGCCGGCGCCGTGCTGCTGGAGAGGACGACGCGCAGCTTCACGCTGACCCAGGCCGGAGAGCTGTTGTACGCCTACGCGCGCAATATCGTCGCGCTGGAGCAGGAGGTGCGCGCGCGGCTGCACGGCGCGCCGGCGCGCGGGCGCCTGCGCATCGGCAGCTCGGAGGACTTCGCCGGCACCTGGCTGCCGCGCATGCTGCAGGTATTCCGGCGCGGGCATCCCGGTGTCTCGGTGGAGCTGAAGGTCGGTGTCACGGCCGACCTGCTGCGCCAGCAGGAGCGGGGGCGGCTCGATATCGTGTTCGGCAAGCAATGCTCGCGCACGACGGGCGGCGAGCTGCTGTGGGAGGAAGAACTGGTGTGGGTCTATGCCGCCGCGGAGCCCTTCGACCCGGAATCCGAAGTGCCGCTGGCGGCCTTCCCCGAGCCGTGCGTCTATCGGGAGTCGGCGGTGGCGGCGCTGACGCGGGTGGGGCGGCCCTGGCACGTGGCCTTCGAGAGCAGCAGCATGGCGGGGTGCCTGTCGGCGGCGCGCGCGGGCTTCGCGGTGACGCCGGTGGCGCGCAGCCAGGTCCGGGAGGGCCTGCGCGTGCTCGATTCGCGCGACCGCATGCCGGCGCTGCCCAAGGCGCGCTTCTACGCCTTCGTGCGCGAAGGAGCGCCCGCCGCCCGCACGCTGACGGACGCCGTGCGCGATGCCGGCCGCCAGCACCGCTTCGGCGAGACCAGGGGGTGATAGCGGTGACGCGGGTCCCGGCCGGTCGTCGCGCGACCGGCGCGCGGCCTGTTCGGTGTGACTTTTTCGGCATGCCGAGGCCGGGCGGTGCCGCGTAAGCAGGGCAGGCGCCGCCTGCGCCGGCAGGGCGGGTGTGCCGATGCGTGTCACATCGCTTACCATAGCGGTTTGGCCAGCGTTATCCGCATCCACCTTACGTGGCGCCGACGCCCCGCCGGCTTGCGCTCCCGCAATGCAGGGCGGGTGGCGTCGCGCTGGTATTCGGGCCTTGCGGCAGCGATGGGGTAGCTTGCGCTGCCCACTGTATCTATTCCAGATGAACGACAATCCAAAGATTTCCCGTGGCGAGCCTCCCGCGCCAAGTACCTGGGACGGCCGCCTTGCGCGCGCGCTCGTGCGCCCGCTGAAGGACTCCTGGATCACACCGAACCACCTCACCACCGTGCGCCTGCTGATCGGCCTGGCGGGTGTCGCCTGCCTGATGCAGGGCGGCTATGCCTGGACCAACTACGGCGCCTTCCTGATCGTGCTGTCCAATTTCGTCGATCACACGGACGGAGAGTTGGCGCGAATTAGCGGGAAATCCAGCAAGATCGGCCATTTTTACGACCTCGCCAGCGATGCGGTCATCACCGTGCTGCTGTTCGTCGGGATGGGCGTGGCGATCACCGGGCTGGCGCCGGCGGGCGCGTTCTCGCCGGTGCTGCAGGGTACGCTGGCGGGCCTGGCGGTCGCGCTGATCTTCTTCTTGCGCATGCGCATCGAGTCCGCGGTCGGCAAGAGCGGCACCAAGCAGGCGTCCGTGGCCGGCTTCGAGACCGAAGACGTGCTGTACCTGCTGCCGCTGGTGACCCTGACCGGTGGCATCGCACCGTTCCTGACCGTCGCGTCGATCGGCGCCCCGCTGTTCGCGGTGCTGGTGCTGATCGACTACTGGCGGGTGATGCGCAAGGTGCGCATGGCCGCGACTCATATCCGAGGAACGCGATGAGCGAGCAAGCCAACGACATCACCCTGGACGCGCCGCGAGCCGTGGCGTCGCCGGCGCCGCGCAAGGGCACGCCCGCGCGGCCCGATCCGGATGCCAGCGTGGCAGGGCAGACCGCCCGCCTGGACAACGCCGGCCTGCGCGCCGATTTCGAGCGCCAGGGCGCCTTCCTGAACCTGCAGGAATTCCTCGCGCCGGAAGTCACCGAGCAACTGGTGGCCAGCGCCCGCGCGCTGATGCCCGAGATCAACCGCAATTACCTGCCGGGCCACAAGCAGGGCGGCAGCGTCAGCCGCCACACCATCGACGAGAAGGCCCCGTTCATCGCCGAGCTGTACCGTTCGAAGGCGCTGATCTCCTGGCTCGAGCAGATGTGCGGCGACAAACTGCTGCCCTCGCCGGATTCCGACCCGCATGCGTATGCGCTGTACTACTACACGCGCCCGGGCGACCACATCGGCTGGCACTACGACACCTCCTACTACGACGGCCGCCGCTACACGCTGCTGCTGGGCGTGATCGACGAGTCCTCCTGCCGGCTGGACTACGAACTGCATACGCGCAACCCCGACGTGCCCGATGAGCCGGGCACCGTGCAGATCGCCCCGGGGGGGCTGGTGTTCTTCGATGGCGACAAGCTGCGCCACCGCATCACGCCGGCGGGTCCCGACGAGATCCGCGTCTCGCTGACCTTCGAGTACGTCACCGATCCGGGCATGCGCCCGTGGCTGCGCTTTATCTCCAACATGAAGGACGCGGTGGCCTATTTCGGTTTCCGCCAGGTGTTCAGGAACCTGATGTCCGGCAAGAAGAAGCCACGCGCATGACCCGTGCTGCAATGATCCTGCTGTCGGTCGGCGTGGCGCTGTTTGTCGCGCTGCTGGCCTGGCAGGGCTTCGGTTCCGTCGTGTCGACGCTGATGTCGGCGGGCTGGGGCCTGGCGCTGGTCGCCGCCTTCCATCTGCTGCCGCTGGCGCTGGACGCCGCCGCCATCCGCGTGCTGTTCGAGCGTGACGACCATTGCAGCCTGCGCGACACGCTGCTGGCGCGCTGGGCGGGCGAGTCGGTCAACAGCCTGCTGCCGGCCGGGCAGATCGGTGGCCCCGTGCTGATGGTGCGCTACCTGGCGCAGCGCGGCACGCGCATGCGCGATGCCGCCGCCGCCATTACGGTCAGCACCACCATGCAGGCGCTCGCGCAGATGGTGTTCGCCTTCGCCGGGCTGGCGCTGTTCGGCCTGTACGGCGGGCAGGATGCGCTGTCCGACCTGCGCACGCCCACCCTGATCGTCACCGCCGTGCTCGGACTGTGCATCGTCGGCTTCTATTTCGTGCAGAAGCGCGGCCTGTTCGGCCGCGTGCTGCGCGTGCTGTCCCGGCTGTTCGGCAAGCGCGACTGGAGCGGCCTGACCACGCGCGCCGACGCGGTGGACATGGCCGTGCAAGACATGTACCGCGACCGCGCCAGGGTGGCCAAGAGCTTCGTGCTGAGCCTGGCCGGCTGGGTGGTCGGCACCGGCGAAGTCTGGCTGGCCCTGCATTTCCTCGGCCACCCGGTGAGCTGGGTGGAGGCGCTGCTGCTGGAGAGCGTGGGGCAGGCCATCCGCGGCGCCGCGTTCGCCATCCCTGGTTCGCTGGGCGCGCAGGAAGGCGGCTACCTGCTGCTGGCGCCCATCGTGGGCCTGCCGCCGGATGCGGCGCTGGCCCTTTCGCTGGCCAAGCGCGCCCGCGAGATCGGCCTCGGTGCGCCGGGGCTGCTGTATTTGCATTTGAGTGAAAGAAGTTTCCAGCGACGGCGTGCCGCGGCCAGCACCACCAGTGCGGCCAGTGGGCAGGCCACTACCGATTGACCGAAGCTATTTGCATGGGTGCGGAGAAAGAATGCGAGCAATCATTCTTGCCGCAGGCCTAGGCCTGCGACTGCAGCAACAGCAAGGGGAGCAGTTCCCCAAGTGCCTGTTGCGTTTTGAGGGGATCACCCTGCTGGAGCGGCATCTGCGCATGCTGGATGCGGCGGGTGTCGACGAGATCGTGCTGGCGCTCGGCTTCCAGCCCGGACAGGTGGAAACCGAGCTCAAGCGCCTGGGCCGCCAGCCGTATCCGGAGATCGTGCTGAACCCGCGCTACGACCTGGGCAGCGTGCTGACCGTGCACACCGTGGCCGACGCGCTCACGCGCGGCGGCGATGTGCTGCTGATGGATGCCGACGTGCTGTACGACGAGCGCATCCTGAGCGCCCTGGTGGCCGGCACCACGACCAACCGCCTGCTGATCGACCGCGATTTCGAAGCCGGCGACGAGCCCGTCAAGCTGTGCCTGAAGGATGGCGTGCCGGTCGAGCTGCGCAAGCAGCTGGCCGCGGGCCTGGAGTACGACACCATCGGCGAATCCGTCGGTTTCTTCCGCTTCCAGGAACAGACCGCGCGCCGCCTGGCCGAGATCGTCAAGGGCTATGTGGACGGCGGCCGCGCCAACATGCCGCACGAAGAAGCGGTGCGTGACCTGCTGCTCGAAGGCGGCCATGTCTTCGACACCGCCGACGTGAGCGGCGCACCCTGGATCGAGATCGATTTTCCGAACGACGTCGCGCGCGCGCGCGACGAAGTCTTGCCTGAACTGCAGCGCCCCGTGGGAGTAGCACAATGAACGCGATTGACCCGATTTTCCCGCGCGCCACGCGCAGCGCCCGCCTGCGCCAGATGCTGGTCGGCAAGGAACTCGAATTCATCATGGAAGCCCACAACGGCCTGTCCGCGCGCATCGTGCGCGAGGCCGGCTTCAAGGGCATCTGGGCCTCGGGCCTGGCGATCTCCGCGCAGTTCGGCGTGCGCGACAACAACGAGGCGAGCTGGACCCAGGTGGTCGACAACCTCGAGTTCATGGCCGACGCCAGCGACCTGCCGATCCTGCTCGACGGCGACACCGGCTACGGCAACTTCAACAACATGCGCCGCCTGGTGCGCAAGCTCGAGCAGCGCGGCATCGCCGGCGTGTGCATCGAGGACAAGCAGTTCCCCAAGACCAACAGCTTCATCGACGGCGAGCGCCAGCCGCTGGCCGAGATCGATGAATTCTGCGGCAAGATCAAGGCCGGCAAGGACTCGCAGGCCGACGACGATTTCTCCATCGTGGCGCGCGTCGAAGCGCTGATCGCGGGCTGGGGCATGGACGAGGCGCTGCGCCGCGCCGAGGCCTACCGCCAGGCCGGCGCCGACGCCATCCTGATCCACAGCAAGCTGTCCAAGCCCGACGAGATCCTGACCTTCGCGCGCGAGTGGGCCGGCCGCGGCCCGCTGGTGATCGTGCCGACCAAGTACTACAGCACGCCCACCGAAGCCTATCGCAAGGCCGGCATCAGCCTGGTGATCTGGGCCAACCACCTGATCCGCGTGGCCGCGTCGTCGATGCAGGCCGTGGCCCGCGAAATCCACGACAGCGAGACGCTGGTCAACGTGGAGGACCGCATCGCCACCGTCAACGAGATCTTCCGCCTGCAGGACGCCGACGAATACTCGGCCGCCGAGAAGATCTACCTGTCCGGCACGCAGGTGCCGGGCGCGGCGGTGGTGCTGGCCGCGGGCCGCGGCAAGGGCCTGGAAGCCCTGACCGAGGACAAGCCCAAGGTCATGCTGCCGGTGGCCGGCAAGCCGCTGCTGCGCTGGCTGGTGGATGCGTTCAAGAAACAGTCGATCAACGACATCACCGTGGTGGGCGGCTACCAGGCCGGCGCCATCGATACCGCCGGCATCAAGCTGGTGGTCAACGAGCGCCACGCCCATACCGGCGAGCTGGCCTCGCTGGCGTGCGCGGTCGACGGCCTGCAGACCGACACCGTGATCGCCTACGGCGACCTGCTGTTCCGCAGCTATATCCTGCGCGACCTGCTGGAAAGCGAGGCGCCGTTCAGCGTGGTGGTGGACTCGTCGCAGAATGCGCCGTCCAACCAGAGCGTGCACGACTTCGCCTGGTGCTCGGCCGCGGACGACCGCGACCTGTTCGGCCAGAAGGTCCTGCTGCGCCATGTCTCGAGCAAGGCGGAACAAGCCGGCGCGGCCCCCGCCCAGCCGGCCAATGGCCGCTGGATCGGCCTGCTCAACGTGCGCGGCGAAGGGCGCGTGCGCCTGCAGAAGCTGATCGGCGAGCTGCGCGCGCGCGATGACTTCGACACGCTGGACCTGCCGGCGCTGCTCAACGCGCTGGTCGAGGCCGGCGAGGAAATCGAGGTCAAGTACGTGCACGGCCACTGGCGTGGCGTGAACGACCTGGACGACTTCCGCCGCGCGGGCGATTTCGCCCACACGCAGACGCAGTTCGCGGCCGACACCACGGACGGCGAGGAAGCCCGATGATCGAAGCGGCACAGTTCGTCGAGGCCGCGCGCGCGCGCGGCTTCGACTGGTATGCCGGGGTGCCGTGCTCGTACCTGACGCCGTTCATCAACTACGTGCTGCAGGATCCCACGCTGCACTACGTTTCGGCGGCCAACGAGGGCGACGCGGTGGCCCTGATCGCAGGGGTGACGCTGGGCGCGCGCGAAGGCCGCCGCGGCATCACCATGATGCAGAACTCGGGCCTGGGCAACGCGGTCAGCCCGCTGACCTCGCTGACCTGGACCTTCCGCCTGCCGCAACTGCTGATCGTCACCTGGCGCGGCCAGCCGGGCGTTGCCGACGAGCCGCAGCACGCACTGATGGGCCCGGTCACGCCGAACATGCTCGACACCATGGAGATCCCGTGGGAGACCTTCCCGACCGACCCGGCCGAGGTAGGCCCGGCGCTGGACCGCGCGGTGGCCCATATGGACGCCACGGGCCGGCCCTACGCGCTGGTGATGCAAAAGGGCAGCGTGGCGCCGTACGCGCTAAAGGAACAGGCGCGCCCCGCGCCGCGCCCGAAGGCCGTGCCGCGCACCGTGCCTGGCGGCGCGGGCGCACTGCCCACGCGCCGCGAAGCGCTGCAGCGCGTGATCGCGCATTCGCCGCTGGACAACACCGTGGTGCTGGCCTCCACCGGTTTCTGCGGGCGCGAGCTGTACGCGCTCGATGACCGCGCCAACCAGCTCTACATGGTGGGCTCGATGGGTTGCCTGACGCCGTTCGCGCTCGGCCTGGCGCTGGCGCGCCCGGACCTGCACGTGATCGCGGTGGACGGCGACGGCGCGGCGCTGATGCGCATGGGCGTGTTCGCCACGCTCGGCGCCTATGGCCCGTCCAACCTGACCCACGTGCTGCTGGACAACGGCGCCCACGATTCCACGGGCGGGCAGGCCACGGTATCGCACAATGTCTCGTTTGCCGGTGTGGCGGCCGCATGCGGCTATGCCTCGGCGGTGGAAGGCGACAACCTCGCCCTGCTGGACGAAACGCTGGCGCAGCCGGCCCGCGCCGCGGGCCCGCGCCTGGTGGCGCTGTCGATCAGCGCCGGCACGCCGGACGGCCTGCCGCGTCCCACCGTGACGCCGGTCGAGGTCAGGACCCGCCTGGCCCGCCAGATCAGCGCGGATCTCGGCGCAACCCAAGGAGCCAACTGATGCTGCTACTCAATCCGGGTCCCGTCACGCTGTCGGAGCGCGTGCGCCGCAGCCTGCTGCAGCCCGACCTGTGCCACCGCGAGAGCGAGTTCTTCGACCTGCAGGACGAAGCGCGCGCGCGGCTGCTGGATATCTACCAGCTCGATCCCGCCGAATGGGCCGCGGTGCTGATGACCGGCTCCGGCACCGCCGCGATGGAAAGCATGACCGCCGCGCTGGTGCCCGAGAACGGCAAGCTGCTGGTGGTGCAGAACGGTGTCTATGGCGAGCGCATCGCGCAGATCGCCGGCCAGTACCGCATCGCCCACGAGGTGGTGGCGCACGACTGGAAGGAGGCGCCCGACCTCGCCCGTATCGCTGCCGCGCTCGAGGCCGACCGCGCCATCACGCACGTGGCCGTGATCCACCACGAGACCACCACCGGGCGCCTGAACGACCTGCCGGCGCTGGACGCGCTGTGCCGCGCGCGTGGCGTGCGCCTGCTGGTGGACGGCGTGAGCAGCTTCGGCGCGGAGGCCATCGATTTCAATGGCCATATCGACGCCGTGGCCGCCACCGCCAACAAATGCCTGCACGGGGTGCCCGGTGCGTCCTTCGTCATTGTGCGGCGCAGCGCGCTGGCGCAGGCCGCGAGCCGCACCTATTACCTGGACCTGGGCCGCCTGGCACGCCTGCAGGACCAGCGCAATACGCCGTTCACGCCCTCCGTGCACGCCTACTACGCGCTGGTGGAAGCACTGCGCGAGCTGGCCGACGAAGGCGGCTGGCAGGCCCGCCACGCGCGCTACGCCAGCCTGGCCGAGCGCGCGCGCGTGGGGCTGGAGGCGCTGGGCATGCCGGCACTGTGGCCGGCCGGACAATCCTCGGTGGTGCTGCGCGCCTACCATCTGCCGGCGGGCCTGTCGTATGCGCAGCTGCACGATGGCCTGAAGGCGCGTGGCTTCGTCATCTACGCCGGGCAGGGCGGCCTGTCGGCCGAGCTGTTCCGCATCTCGACGATGGGCAATATCCAGCCGGACGATATCGACCGCCTGCTGCAGGGCTTCAGGGAACTGACGCAGTAAAAATGACAAGCGCCGCGGGAGCGGCGCGAATAGCAACACCCAAGGCGGCAGCGCGGGATTCCCGCGCTGCCGCCTTTTGGTTTTTGCGGGCGAAGCACTAGCATTAGGCAATGGAAGCGGCATGCCGGGGTTCCGGCCGCGCCGCAATCCGCTCATGGACGTACATCGGAGGTAGATCGCGATGCGTCGTAGCCTTTGTCACCGGGGCGGGCTTGCCGTGGCCGCCAGGATCAACGTGGCCGCGCTTGCCGCCCTCGGCGCCTGCGCCGCGCTGGCAATTGGCGCGGCCTTGGCGCCCGCCGCCCGCGCCGCCGACGCTCCGGCACCCGCCGTGGACCGCTCCGCACCGGACCGCATGGTGCGCGCCGCCGTGGAAGGCGTGCTCACCACCATCCAGGCCAGTCCCGATACCCGCGGCGGCGACCTGGAGAAGATCACGGCCGTGGTGCGCCGCCAGTTTCTCCCCTATACCGATTTCCAGCGCACCACGCGGCTGGCCGTCGGCAATGCATGGCGCACTGCAACACCCGAACAGCAGAAGCAGCTCTACGAACAATTCCAGACCTTGCTGGTGCGCAGCTACGCCCTGTCGTTGTCGCAGGTGCGCGACCAGGCGCTGAAGTTCCGCTACAAGCCGCCGCGCGCCGCCGGCACCGATACGGTGGTCGAGACCAGCGTCATCAACAACGGCGACGAGGTGCAGATCGACTACCGGCTGCAGCGCGGCGCGACCGGCTGGTCGATCTACGACATCAATATGAGCGGCGCGTGGCTGATCGAGGTCTACCGCCGGCAGTTCGCCGACATCGTGGCCAAGAGCGGCATCGACGGGCTGATCAAGTACCTGGTCAGCCATAACGCGGCCTGAGCCGGGCGCCGGTCCCCGGCCGCGGGGCGACGGCCGCGCGAACGCAGGCCATGCGCGTCGTCGCGCCCGGGCTAGGCAGCCGTTTCCAGCATGGCGTCGCGTGCCAGCGCGTCCATCAGCTGGTCCGCCGACATCGGCCGGCCCAGCAGGAAGCCCTGCAGCGAGTCGCAGCCCAGCCGGGTGAGGAACTCCTGCTGCGTGGCCGTCTCCACGCCTTCGGCGACGATGTTCAGGTTGAGCGTGCGCCCCAGTGCCACGATGGCCGAGACGATGGCGGCATCCTCGGTATCGCGCGCCAGCTCGCGGACGAAGGCGCGGTCGATCTTCAGCTCGCTGGCCGGCAGCCGCTTGAGGTAGAGCAGGCTCGAATAGCCGGTGCCGAAATCGTCGATCGAGATGCGCACGCCCATGTCGTGCAGCTGCTGCAGGATCTTCAGGCTGGCATCGGCGTCGCGCATGGCGGTGGATTCGGTGACTTCCAGCGTCAGGCAGTGCGGCTCGAGCGCATGGCGCGCCAGGGTCTCGCGCACGGTGCGGATCAGGCTGGCGTGGCGGAACTGCAGTGCCGACAGGTTGACCGCCACGCTCCACTCCGGGTGGCCGGCGTTGCGCCATTCCCGCATCTGGCGGCAGGCTTCGTCCAGCACCCATTCGCCGATCGGCACGATCAGGCCGGTCTTCTCCGCCAGCGGGATGAAGTGGTCCGGGCCGATCAGGCCGCGCGTGGGATGGGCCCAGCGCACCAGTGCTTCCACGCCCGTCACCGGACCGCTGGGCGCGGTCAGCTTGGGCTGGTATTGCAGCACCAGTTCGCGCCGCTCCAGTGCCTGGCGCAGGTCCTGCACCAGTTGCAGCTGCTCGTGCACGTTGGCGTTCATCGATGCCTCGAAGAAGCAGATGGCGTTGCGGCCCAGCGCCTTGGCGTGATACATGGCCGCATCGGCATTGGTCATCAGGTCATGCTGCAGGTCGCCGTCGCCGGGGTACATGGCGATGCCGATGCTGGTGGACACGCGCAGCTCGCGTCCCGCCGCCTGGAACGGCTCGCGGATGGCGCTCAGCACCTTGTCGGCCAGCGTGGCGGCGTCCGCCGGTTCGCCCACGGCGGCCAGCAGCACGAATTCGTCGCCGCCGAGCCGGGCGATGGTGTCCTGCGCGCGTACCGTGGCGCTCAGGCGCCGCGCCACTTCAACCAGCAGCAGGTCGCCGACGGGATGGCCATAGGCATCGTTGACCGCCTTGAAGCCGTCCAGGTCCATGAACATCAGCGCGAAGCGGCCCTGCTCCCACCCGGCGGCCTGGATCGCCTGTTCGAGCCGGTCTTCCAGCAGCACGCGGTTGGGCAGCTTGGTCAGGTTGTCGTGCAGGGCCAGGTAGGTCAGCTCTTGGTTGGCCTCGGCCAGCGAGCGCGCCAGTATCGAGGTGCGCGCCTCCAGGCGTACGTCCAGCACCGAGATGATCAGCGCGATCGCCAGCACCGCCAGCGTGGCGACGATGATCACCACCGCCAGCCAGCCGGCATCCACGCCGTCGCTGGCCGCGCCGCAGATGCTGCCGGGCGGGAACCCGGCCGCCGCCATGCCGGTGTAGTGCATGCCGACGATGGCCAGGCCCATCACCACCGCAGCGCCCGCGCGCAGGGGTCGCACCCAGACGGACTGCCTGCGCAGCCGGAAGGCGATCCACAGCGCCGCGCCGGCGGCCAGCACCGCCACGGCCACCGACAGCAGGAACAGGGAGGGAACATAGCGGATGCCCGGCTGCATGCGCAGCGCGGCCATGCCGGTGTAATGCATGCCGGAAATGCCGGCGCCGATCAGCAGCGCGCCACCCGTCAGCCGCCGCCAGGGCAGCGTGTCGCGGCCCACCAGCCACAGTGCCAGCGCCGAGGATGCGATGGCGATCAGCAGCGAGCCCAGCGTGATCGCCGGGTCATAGCCAAGCGGGATGGGCAGGTGCAGCGCCAGCATGCCGACGAAGTGCATCGACCAGATGCCCGTGCCCATGGCGCAGGCGCCGCCCGCCAGCCACCAGCGCGCGGCGTTGCCCTGCGCGGAGGCGATGCGCCCGGCCATGTCCAGGGCCGTGTACGAAGCCAGGATCGCGACAAGCAGTGAGAACAGCACGAGCAGACTGTTGTAGCTACTGGCAAGCATGGGATGCCCTTCCAAGACGTTGACTGGTACTGCATACCTCGCGAATCACACGTCACTCGTGCCGGAGGATGCAAAAAAATAAAAAACGCGCCAGTCCGTTTCATATCGACAGGCTGGCGTCCAACTTTAGGCGGGCGGCTGCGGGCGGCCGGCGCTTGCCAGGCCCGGACTCGCCGGCATGCATGAACACGCGCGCCTTGCCTGGTCCCGCGGCCACGCCGGGTGAAATCCCATTCATAAATGCATTGAAGGCATTCAAAACAGTGGGTTTACACCCGCAGGCGCACGCCCGAATATGGATTCCTGAATCACCGCGGCGTGTCGCTTGCGCGCCGGGGTCCCGGCGCCGCCCGAGGCGCGCGGGCAACCGCCGCAAGCGCCCAGCCGTCAGGGCAGCCGGACCTTGCCGAGGTCGGCCTGCAGCGTATTCACGAAGTGCAGAAAGGAGACTTTGTCATCGAAGCGCAGATTGACCACGGCCTGCCGGTAGAACTCATGGATCCGGGGCTGCAATGCTTCCCAGAAGTGGCGCCCCTTGTCCGTCAGCACCACGCGGCGGGCACGCCGGTCCTCCTCGCTGGCAACACGCGACACATGCTCGTCGCGCTCGAGCCGCTTCAGCACGCCATCGAGATTCTGGCGGCTGACCACGAGATATTCCGCCAGCTCCGAGAACGACATCCCATCCTTTGCCTTGGGCCGGGATAGGGCGCCCATTACCGCCCACTGCACGCCGCTGATGCCGAGTTCCTTGGCGGTCTGCCGCTGCAGGACATTGCCGATCTGAAACAAGCGGAAGAAGAGCCGGTTGGTGACATCGAGCCCCGATTGAGGGGCTCCCGTTTGCGTGCTTCCAGATTCCATTTTGGTCTTTCTCTTCTGATTCGAACTGCGGCACGCATGCCGCTGGTGGCCGCTGGTGGCCCCTGTCATCCCCGCGCCGTGAGCCGCGGGCCGGCATGGCGAGCCTCGCGGCCGGCGTCCACATCGTACCCGCGCGCGGACCGGCGCGAGAGCGGATGGCAATGATACCGCCCCCTGGCCGGCTGCCCGTTGCCAGGCCCCGCCCCGGCTTGTCCCGTTTTACGCATATAGAACAATACATTGATATACATGTCAGTTCATCAAGCGAGCCATTCGGCAGTTTTTCCGGCAAATAATCCAGTTTGCTACGTATTTTCCCTAGGCCGCGAAACGAACATACATCAACATGTTTACACAATAGGCCGACTGAACTAGACTCAGTACAACCACTTCGTGGACTACCAAAACGAGGAGATCATGAATCCATACCCCCATTTGATGGCCCCGCTCGATGTCGGCGCCCTGACCCTTCGCAATCGCATCGTGATGGGCGCAATGCATACGCGCCTGGAGACGCTGGACAGGCCGCACGAGCGCCTGGCGGCCTTCTACGGCAGGCGCGCCGAAGGCGAAGCCGGCCTGATCCTGACGGGCGGCTACGCGCCGAGCATCGAAGGCATCTTCGAGCCGGGCGCGCCGCTGCTGTGCGAGCGCTCGCAGCTGGCCGAACACCATGCCATCACCGGCGCGGTCCACGCCGCGGGCGGGCGCATCGCCTTGCAGATCGTTCACGCGGGGCGCTATGCCAAGCACGAGCACTGCGTCGGGCCATCCGCCACGCGCGCCAGGATCAACCCGATCGCGCCGCGCGCGCTGTCCACGGAGGAAGTCTGGAAGACCGTCGAAGACTTCGCCTTTACTGCGCAGCTGGCGCGCGAAGGCGGCTACGACGGTGTCGAGATCATGGGCTCGGAGGGCTACCTGATCAATCAGTTCACGGCCCGCGTCACCAACCAGCGGACCGACGAATTCGGCCGGAGCTTCGAGGCACGGATCCGCTTTCCCCTGGAGGTCATCAAGGCCATCCGCAAGCGCGTCGGCGACACATTCCTGGTCATCTACCGCATTTCGGCGGTCGACCTGGTCGACGGCGGGATGACCGGCGAGGAGGTCGCGGAACTTGCGCGGCGCGCCGAAGCCGAGGGCGCCAACATCATCAACACCGGGGTCGGCTGGCATGAGTCCGCGGTGCCGACCATCGCCGCATCGGTGCCGCGCGCCGCCTGGGCCTACGCCATCGAGAACGTCAAGCGCGCGGTCCGCATTCCCGTGATTGCCTCCAACCGGATCAATACCCCGGAAGGCGCCGAGTCGCTGCTCTCCTCGGGCTGCGCGGATATGGTCTCGATGGCGCGGCCGCTGCTGGCGGACCCGGACTTCGCCAGGAAGACACGGCTTGGCAACGTGGCGGAGATCAATACCTGCATCGGCTGCAACCAGGCCTGCCTGGACCGCATCTTTACCGAGCGCACCGCCACGTGCCTGGTGAATCCGCGCGCCGGCAGGGAGATCGAATTCGTTGCCGCGGCATCGGTGGCCAGCAAGAAGATCGCGGTCGTCGGCGGCGGTCCCGCCGGCATGGCCTTTGCCATCAATGCGCGGGAGCGGGGGCACGAGATCACCTTGTTCGAAGCGGGCGCCGAGCTTGGCGGCCAGCTCAACATGGCGCGGGTCGTGCCGGGGAAGAACGAGTTCAATGAAATGCTCAGGTACTTCCGCACGCGTATCGCGAACCTCGGCGTGGACGTTCGCCTGGGTTGCCGCGTGACGGCAGCGCAGCTCAGGGACGAAGGCTACGACCAGATCGTCGTCGCGACCGGCGTTCGCCCCCGCTCGCCGGGTTTCCCGGGCGTGGACCACCCGAAGGTCGTGTCCTACATCGATGTGCTGGCCGGTGGCGCAAAAGTGGGCGACAGGGTCGCCATCATCGGCGCGGGAGGGATCGGCTTCGACGTGGCGGAATTCCTGCTGGGCGACGCCGAGGAGGCGCTTGCCCCCGCGCATTTCCTCCGGGCATGGGGCGTCGATACGTCGTTGTCCACTTCCGGGGGCTTGCAGGCATCGGCAGAGGCAGGCGGCAAGCCCCGGCGGCAGGTCTTCATGTTCCAGAGAAAGCAGGAAAGCCTGGGCAAGCGCCTGGGCAAGTCCACCGGATGGATCCTGAAGTCGAGGCTCAAGCGCGCGAACGTGGTCATGACGGGCGGCGCGGTCTATCGCTGCGTTGACGACGACGGCCTGCACTACTCGGTAGACGGCAAGGATCATGTGCTCGACGTCGACCACGTCGTGCTCTGCGCAGGGCAGGAATCGGAGCGCAGCCTGTACGAGGAGCTCCGCGCCAGCGGCGCGGCGGTGGATGTCATCGGCGGCGCCGATGTCGCCAGCGAGCTGGACGCCCTGAGGGCGATCGACCAGGCGACACGGCTTGCCATGACCGTGTAGCGGTTCCCGCAGCGCAATCAATTCAGAACGCCATTACGCCAATAAGAGCAGGGATTTCCTGGAGACGCCCCATGGTGACCAAGTTCAACAACGAGCTAGACCAGCGCGAAGCCAACTTTCAGCCGCTGACGCCGATTCATTTCCTCAGCCGCGCGGCCGATGTGTATCCGCAGCGCACCGCAGTCATCTACGGCGACCGCTCGTACTCCTGGGCGGAGTATGCGAGCCGCTGCCGCAAGCTCGCCGGCGCACTGATTGCCCACGGTATCGAGAGAGGCGACACCGTGGCCATCATGGCGCCGAACACGCCGGCAATGCTCGAAGCGCAATTCGGCGTGCCGATGGCGGGCGCGGTCCTGAACTGCATCAATACGCGCCTGGATGCGGCAGCCATGGCGTTTATCCTGCAGCATTCCGAGACCCGCCTGCTTCTGGTCGACCAGCAGTTTTCCACGGTCGCCCGCGATGCGATCGAACGGCTCGGGTTGCCCATTGCGGTAGTGGACATCGCAGACCCGGCGGCAGAGGGCGGCGCGCGCATCGGCAGCATCGAGTATGAAGCGTTCCTGGACAGCTCGCCCTCCCGGCCGGAGCTCCGCTTCCCGGAGAACGAATGGGATGCGATCGCGCTCAACTACACCTCGGGGACGACCGGCAACCCGAAGGGCGTGGTCTACCACCACCGCGGCGCTTACCTGAACGCGCTGGCGCAGCTTGTCAACGCGGAGCTGACCGGCCCGGTCCCGGTGTATCTCTGGACCTTGCCATTGTTCCACTGCAACGGCTGGTGCTATGCATGGGCCATGGCCGCGATCGGCGGCACGCAGGTGTGCACGCGAAAGGTGAGCGCCGCCGTCATCTACGACGCCATCGAACGATTCGGCGTGACGCATTTTTGTTGCGCGCCGACGGTGCTGGCCTTCCTGATCGAGGGGGCGCCGGATGGCTGGCAGCCGCCGGAGAACCCGATACGGGTGCTGTCGGGCGGCGCCTCGCCACCGCCCCAGGTATTCCGCAGGCTCATGGAACTCGGATTCTCGGTCCTGCACGTATACGGGATGACCGAGATGCATGGGGTTGCCACCCTGTGCCAGAGCCAGGAAGCATGGAAAGCCCTCCCGGGCGAGGTGCATCTCAAGCACCTGACCCGGCAGGGCGTGCGCACCGTGGTGCTCAACGAGATGCGCGTTGTCGATCCGGCGACGCAGTCGCCGGTTCCCAATGACGGCGCGTCGATCGGGGAAATCCTCTTGCGCGGAAACCTCGCCATGAAGGGCTATTTCAAGAATCCCGCGGCCACGGAAGAAGCGTTCGCGGGCGGCTGGTATCACACCGGCGATCTCGCCATCGTGCACGCCGATGGCTACATCGAGATCAAGGACCGGTCGAAGGACATCATCATTTCCGGCGGCGAGAACATCTCCTCCGTCGAGGTCGAGGATGTCCTGTACGAGCACCCGGCAGTGGCCAATGTCGCGGTGGTCGCGGTGCCCGACCAGCGCTGGGGGGAGGTGCCGTGCGCCATCGTCGAGCTCAAGGCGGATGCCGTCGGGCGCATCGATGCCGATGAAATCATTCAATTCTGTCGCGCGCGCCTGCCGGGCTTCAAGACGCCGCGCCATGTCATTTTCGATGAACTTGCCCGCACCGCGACGGGAAAACTACAGAAATTCAAGTTGCGGGCTTCAGCGGCAGAACACCTGGCGGCGACCGGCGTCATCACGGTGAATCAACAATGTGCGGAGTAGCGTCATGCGGGAACTGAAAGGAAAGATCGTCGTGATCACAGGCGCCGGCGGCGGCATCGGCGCGGCCATCAGCCGGCGCTTTGTCGAAGAGCAGGCGCAGGTCATCGCCGTCGACAAGAACCAGGCGTCGCTGCAGCGTCTTGCCGACAGCCTGGCGGGCCTGGGGCCGCGGCCGCTGCAGGTCGCGCTCGATATCACGGATCATGCCGGCGTCACGCGCGAGATGGCCGCCGTGGGCGAGAGATTCGGCCGTATCGATGCACTGGTGAACAACGCGGGGTGGGACGTACCGGTCCAGTTCCTGGAAAGCACGCCCGCGTTCTGGAACCAGGTGATCGCGATCAACCTGATCGGGCCATTGAATCTCCATCATGCCGTGCTGCCCCATATGGTGGCCGCGGGCGGCGGCATGGTGGTGAACATCGCGTCGGACGCCGGGCGCGTGGGGTCCTCCGGGGAGGCCGTCTATTCCGCGTGCAAGGGTGGCGTGATCGCCTTCTCGAAGACGATTGCGCGCGAATGCGCCAGCCAGAACATCCGCGTGAACACCGTCTGCCCCGGACCGACGGACACCGCGCTGCTGCAGTCGTTCGGCGGCGACGGCGAGTACGGGAAAAAACTGTACGAAGGCCTGAAGCGCGCCATTCCGCTGAAGCGGCTCGGCAAGCCGGACGATATCGCCGGGATCGTGGCCTTCCTTGCCAGCCAGGAAGCGGATTTCATTACCGGACAGACCATCAGTGTGTCCGGTGGACTCACCATGCACGGATAAGAGGGAAGACAATGAGCAACTACACAGATATCCGCCTGGAGAAGACGGACGGCGTGGCACGCATCACCATCGACCGGCCGGAGCGCTACAACGCGTTCCGGGGCAAGACTTGCGATGAACTGATCGATGCGCTGCACGACGCGGGATGGGATCCGTCCATCGGCGTGGTCGTGCTGACCGGCGCCGGCGACAAGGCGTTCTGCACGGGCGGGGACCAGTCCGCGCACAGCGGCAAGTACGACGGAAGGGGCATCGTGGGCCTGCCCGTCGAGGAACTGCAGAGCCTCATCCGCGAGGTGCCCAAGCCGGTGATCGCCAGGGTGAATGGCTATGCCATCGGCGGGGGCAACGTGCTTGTCACCTGCTGCGACCTTGCCATCGCCTCCGAATCCGCCATCTTCGGCCAGGTCGGCCCCAAGGTGGGCTCGGTGGACCCGGGTTTCGGCACGGCCTATCTGTCGCGCGTGGTCGGAGAAAAGAAGGCCAGGGAAATCTGGTTCCTGTGCCGCCGCTATGGAGCCCGGGAGGCGCTGGACATGGGCCTGGTGAATCGCGTGGTCGCGCCCGAAGAGCTTGACCAGGAAGTGGCGCGCTGGTGTGACGAGATCCTTGCCCTGAGTCCCACCGCGATCGCGATCGCAAAGCGCTCTTTCAATGCCGATTCCGATTCCATCCGCGGCATCGGCGGGCTAGGCATGCAGGCGCTGGCGCTGTACTACCAGTCCGCCGAGTCACGCGAAGGCGTGGCCGCGTTCCTGGAAAAGCGCAAGCCGGATTTTCGCCGCCATGCCGGCGCCGGCCGGAACGATTCCTGACCCGGCATGCCATCCGCGCCCCCGCACCGCAGGCGGGGCGCCCGGGCGCGGCGCGCACTCGACAGACCGGACACACACCATGGCAATCAAACTACATTACGACGGCCCCCTGGCCGTCATCACGATCGACCGGCAGGACCGTCTCAATGCGTTGAGCCTGCCGCTGATCGAAGACATCGGCCGCGCGCTCGACCAGGTATCGGCGTCACGGGCGCGCATGCTGGCGCTGGTTGGCGCGGGCGACAAGGCGTTTTCCGCCGGCGCCGACGTGGCGGGCCTGGCCGACCGGGATTTCTGGGCGCAGCGCGACGGCATCGGCATGGGCCAGGAGACGTTCATGCGCCTGGACCGCCTGCGCATACCTTCCGTTGCCGTCCTGCATGGCTATGCACTCGGCGGCGGGCTCGAACTGGCCATGGCGTGCACGTTCCGGGTAGCCACCACCAGCGCACAGATGGGGCTGCCTGAAATCAAGCTTGGCCTGCTACCCGGCTACGGCGGCACGCAGCGGCTGCCGCGGCTGGTTGGCGAATCGCGCGCGCTGGAACTGGTGATGTCGGGACGGATCATCGATGCGCGGGAGGCCAGGGAGATCGGACTGGTCAACGAGCTTGTCGAGGACGGCGACCCCGTCGCGATCGCCCGGAATTTTGCGCAACGCTTTACCGGCTACAGCCAGTGCGCTTCCGTACTGGCAAGGGACGCGGTGCAGCGCGCGCTTTCCGTGCCGCTGCCGCAGGGGCTGCGCATCGAGGCGGACCTCATCGCACAGGCATTCCAGACCAGAGACGCAAGGGAGGGCATGGCCGCCTTCCTGGAAAAGCGCGCGGCTGTCTTCAAGGACTGCTGACCACCCGCCGGCAGGGCGCAGGAACGGCCGCGCCGGCCGGATGCCATGCGCCATATGCGGGTCGAGCCAATAAAGGAGGAGACAAGACATGAAGAAAAAAGCGACGGCCGCCGCTGCCGCCATGGCGCTTCTGGCCTGGTCGGCGGCACATGGCGAGACGCCCGCGCAACCGGTCAGGATCGGCGTGATTGCCGACATGACCGGTGTCTACTCGGCGCTTGGCGGCCGGGGCATGGCGACGGCGGTGAAGATGGCGGTCAAGGACTTCGGCGGCAAGGTGCTGGACAGGCCGATCGAGATCCTCACGGCGGATTCCCAGAACAAGGTCGATGTCACCGCCACCCGGGCGCGGGAATGGTATGACCGCGAGCAGGTCGGCATGATCCTGGAGGGCACGGATTCGGCCTCGGCCATCGCGCTGCAACGGCTGGGGCTGGAGCGCAAGAAGGTGACCATCTTTGTCCAGGCCGCCACCTCGGCGCTTACCGAGTCCGAGTGTTCCCCGTATGGCATCCACTATGTGTACAACACGCAGGCCCTGGCCAACACCGTGGGGCGGGCGATCGTCGACGGCGGGGGAAGCAGCTGGTACTTCATCACCGCAGACTATGCATTCGGCCAGGCACTGGAGAGCGACACGTCCGCGGTGGTGAAGAAGATGGGCGGGGTCACGCTCGGTTCCTCCAGGCATCCGATCGGCGCGCCGGATTTCTCGTCCTTCGTGGTCGCCGCGCAGAGTTCGAAGGCTTCGGTGATCGGATTGGCAAACGCCGGCAAGGACACGCAGAATGCCATTCGCCAGGCCGCGGAGTTCGGCCTTGGCCGCGGCAAGCAGGTGATCGCGCCATTGCTGATCTTCGAGACCGATATTCGCGGCATCGGCCTGAACCTGGCGCAAGGGCTGCAGTTCGCCACCGCCTTCTACTGGGATGCCAACGAGGCCACCAGGGCGTTCTCGAAGCGCTTTTTCGAGGCGCACCAGGCCATGCCGACCATGGTGCAGGCCGGCGCCTATTCGGCGACGATGCATTACCTGAAGGCGATCAAGGAGGCAGGCACCGCCGACAGCGACAAGGTGGTCGAGAAGATGAAGGCAATGCCCGTCAACGACTTCTTTGCCAGCAACGGAACAATCCAGAAGAACGGATTGATGGTGCACGATCTCTATCTGGCCCAGGTCAAGACGCCGGGCGAATCGCGCAACGGCTGGGATCTGCTGAAGATCACCAGGACCATACCGGGGGCATCCGCATTCAGGCCGCAGGCGGAGAGCACGTGCAGGTTCCTGAAGGGCTAGGGGTGCCCGCGCCGGGCAGCCTTGCGCAGGGCCCTTCCGGGAGAGAGGGGAGGTGAGAGGGGGAGGGGAGACGCGCGCGGCGCCGGTCAGGCGCCGCGCGCCGCATCCCGTCACCGCCGGCATGCCGCGTGCGCCGCATTTTTCCGGATTTGCTACTGCGGAAACATTCGTGGACCGCGGAGCGGGTGCCTGCCTAGACTGCATCCCCTGGCATCGCGCCACCGCCGTCAACGCAAACCGACCCCGAGGTAGACCGCTCATGAACCTGCGCACGATTCTCTCCACCCTGCTGGCCGCTTCGGCCGCGCTCGCCATCGGCTCGGCTCCGGCGCTGGCCGCCGACAAGACCATCAAGGTGGGCGTGCGCGGCGGCGTCGACGAAGAAATCTGGGAGGTCGTCACCCAGGTGGCCAGGAAGCAGGGCCTCAACGTACAACCCATCGTCATCACCGGCACCGCCAGCCCCAACGAGGCGCTCAACAACGGCGACCTCGATGCCAACGCTTTCCAGCACAAGCCTTTCCTGCGCGACCAGGTCACGCAGCGCGGCTACAAGATCGTGGCGGTGGCCGATACGCTGATCTCGCCGATCGCTTTCTACTCGAAGAAGTACAAGTCGCTGGAGACGCTGCCGCAGGGTGCGCGCCTCGGCATTCCCAACGATCCCAGCAACCAGACCCGGGCGCTGGTGATCCTGCGCGACCACGGCCTGATCAAGCTGCGCGACGGCTTCGACCCGTTCACCGGTACCGCCACGCTGGCCGACGTGACCGCCAACCCGCGCAAGCTGGACCTGGTCGAAAGCGCGTCGGTGGTGCTGGCGCGCTCGCTGCCCGACGTGGATGCCGCCGCCGTGGTCAATACCTTCGCCTACCAGGCCGGCCTGGTCGCCACGCGCGACGGCATCGCCGTGGAGAAAAAGGAGAACAACCCCTACGTGAACGTGATCGCCGTGCGCGAGCGCGACAAGGCCGCGCCGTGGGTGGCGCCGCTGATCAAGGCCTACCACTCTGAGGAAGTGCGCAAGTTCATCCTGAGCAAGTACCAGGGCTCGGTCATCCCGGCATTCTGACGCCAGCCACAGTTCCTTGATGCCGATGCCGTTCCAGGAGGATCCCGCCGTGCCGCAGGCGTTCCCGCACTCATCCCCGCAATCGTCTCCCGTGCCGCATATCGTGTTCGACCGGCTCGGCAAGCAATATCCCGGCGCGCCGGCCGCGGCGCTCGCGGAGGTGTCCTTCACCGTGGCGCGCGGGGAGATCTTCGGCATTATCGGCCGCAGCGGCGCCGGCAAGTCCACGCTGCTGCGCACCATCAACATGCTGGAGCGGCCGAGCACGGGCCAGGTGCGCGTGGACGGCGTGGATGCGGGCGCGCTCGACGAAGACGGGCTGGTGGCGCTGCGCCGCCGCGTCGGCATGATCTTCCAGCACTTCAACCTGCTGTCGGCCAAGACCGTCTTCGAGAACGTGGCGCTGCCGCTGCGCGTGGCCGGTGTGCCGCGCGCGGAGATCGCGCCGCGCGTGACGGCACTTCTCGAACTCGTTGGCCTGGGCGGCAAGGCGCAGGTTTATCCGGCCACGCTCTCGGGCGGGCAGAAGCAGCGCGTGGGCATTGCGCGCGCGCTGGTGCAGCGCCCGGAGATCCTGCTGTGCGACGAGGCTACCTCTGCGCTCGACCCGGAAACCACGGAATCGATCCTCGCCCTGCTGCGCGACATCAATCGCCAGCTGGGGCTGACGGTGGTGCTGATCACGCACGACATGGCGGTGATCCGCCAGGCCTGCGACCGCGTGCTGGTGCTCGACCACGGCCAGGTGGTGGAGCATGGCACGGTCGAGCAGGTGTTCGCGCAGCCGCAGGCTGCCGCCACGCTGGCGCTGCTGCGCCCGCTGCAGCTCGCCGGCGGCATTGCCCGCGCAGCGCACATGGCGAACCTGGCCATCGAGTCCGCGGCAGCCAATGCGGCCCATGCAAGCAAGCGCGCCAGCGACAACGAGGCAAGCGACCATGTTTCCGCCGTTGGCTGACAAGTATGTGAAAGCGCTGGGCGAGACCCTGCTGATGACCGGCTCTGCCTGCCTGGTAGTGTTCGTGTGCGGCATGGCGCTGGCGATCGTGCTGACGCTCAGTGCGCCGGGCGGACTGCGCCCG
This sequence comes from Cupriavidus sp. 05N38, assembly GCF_056397345.1. Classification (NCBI taxonomy): domain Bacteria; kingdom Pseudomonadati; phylum Pseudomonadota; class Betaproteobacteria; order Burkholderiales; family Burkholderiaceae; genus Cupriavidus; species Cupriavidus sp. 05N38. The sequence continues at coordinate 178,544 of NZ_JBFTNF010000002.1, read as the reverse complement.
CGGCCCCGCCTGCACCGCACGTTGTCGGTGCTGGTCAACACCTTCCGCTCGATACCCTTCATCATCCTGCTGGTGGCGATGCTGCCGGTCACGCGGCTGATCGTGGGCACCACCATGGGCACCTGGGCGGCGGTGGTGCCGCTGAGCGTGCACCTGATTCCGTTCTTCGCCCGCATCGCCCAGGTCAGCCTCAACGAGATCGACCCCGGCCTGATCGAAGCCGCGCGCGCCATGGGCTGCCGCCGCTGGCACATCGTGCGCCACGTGCTGTTGCCCGAAGCGCTGCCGGGCATCGTGGGCGGCGCCACGGTCAGCGTGATTGCCATGATCGGCTCGTCGGCCATGGCCGGCGCGGTCGGTGCCGGTGGCCTCGGCGACCTCGCCATCCGCTATGGCTACGAGCGCTACGAGACCGCGGTGATGTTCAACGTCATTGCCATCCTGATCGCACTGGTGACGCTGGTGCAGTTCGGCGGCGAGCGGCTGGCGCGCCGCTTCGATCACCGCCGCTGACGCCTCAGCGGCCTCAGCGCACGCTCGAGGCGTCCTGCCCGAACAGCACGCTCCTGGAATCCTCGCTGACCACCGGCGCGGTGTTGACGGTATTGGCCAGCGCATAGGCCCGTTCGGTGGCGGGACGCGCGCGCACGCGCGCGAACCAGCGCTGCAGGTGCGGGAAATCGGCGAGGTCCTGCCGTTGCCGTTCGTGCGGCACCACCCATGGGTAGCATGCGATGTCCGCGATCGAATATTCGGTGCCGCAGATGAAATCGCGGCCGTCCGCCATGTGCTTGTTCAGCACGCCATACAGGCGCGCCGTCTCCTTCACGTAGCGCTCGATGGCGTAGGGCAGCTGTTCCGGCGCGTACTGCACGAAGTGATGATTCTGCCCGGCCATCGGACCCAGCCCGCCCATCTGCCAGAACAGCCACTGCAGCGCCATATTGCGCCCGCGCAGGTCCTGCGCGATGAGATGCCCGGTCTTGTCGGCCAGGTACAGCAGGATCGCACCCGACTCGAAGGTCGAGAGCGGTTCCCCGCCATCGGCCGGCGCATGGTCCACGATGGCCGGGATGCGGTTGTTGGGCGAGATCTTCAGGAAGGCTGGCTCGAACTGGTCTCCGCGGCTGATGTTGACCGGCACCACGCGGTAGGGCAGTCCGGCCTCCTCCAGGAACATGGCGATCTTGTGGCCATTGGGCGTGGTCCAGTAGTACAGGTCGATCATGGCGCAGGTCCTTTTCCCGGAGGGAGCGGTGAAGGCCGGTCGATTATAGGAGCGCGCAGCCTTTCCTGCTGGCCGTGCCCGGGGATTCTTGAAGGTTCAAGGATATTGACTGATTCCCCACTATGGGCTGGGGGTGTTCTTCGTGCTGAGCCATATTGCCTGCGGCCTGCGCACGGTGATGCTGGCGCACGGCACGCCGCCGGGGCGCGCCAACCGGGTTTGCCGGATCCTGATCGCGGCGTCGCTGGCCTGGACCGTGGCGATCGTCGCGGGGATGCTCGGCGTGCGGATCTAGCGTCGCGCTACTGGCGGTACGCCTTGTCGCTGCGCTCGAGCTGACGCAGCAGCGCGGCCCAGTGCTTGCGCGTGACCGGGCCGCCGGCATTGGCGATCACCACATCGGCCACCTTGCGGGCCACCGCATCGGGCGCGATCACCAGCGGCGCACCGCCCGACTGCGCGGCCAGCTGCGCCACGCAGGCGCGTTCGAGCATATGCAGTTCCTGGAAGGCCTGGGCGACGGTCGGCGCGCAGGTCAGCAGGCCGTGGTTGCGCAGGATGAAGATGTCCCTGTCGCCGAGATCGGCCACCAGCCGCGCGCGTTCGTCGAGGTCGATGGCGATGCCTTCGTAGTCGTGGTACGCCACCCGTCCGAAGAAGCGCATGGCGTGCTGCGAGATCATCAGCAGCCCGTCGCGCTGCGCGGAGACGCCGATGCCGGCGGCGGTGTGGGTATGCAGCACGCAGCCCACGTCGTGGCGCGCGCCGTGGACGGCGCTGTGGATCGTGTAGCCGGCCGGGTTGATGCCCAGGCCGGTGTCGTCGCGGATGATCTCGCCGTCGATATCGACCTTGACCAGGTTGGATGCGCTGATCTCGTCGAAGGTCAGTCCGTAGGCATTGATCAGGAAGTGCTCGTCGGGGCCGGGCACGCGCGCGGAGAAGTGCGTGTAGATGTGATCGGTCCAGCGGAACTGCGCGGCCAGCCGGTAGGCGGCGGCCAGTTCCACGCGCACCGCCCATTCCTGCGGCGAGACCTCGGCCCGGACCGCGGGGAAATGCAGCGCGGGAAGGGACAGGCCGGGATCCTGCGATGCCAGCGGCGGCTCGGTGACGGCGTTCATGCAGCGCTCCATGATGTGGGGTGGGTGCCGCGACATCATACGGCGCCCGCGCAGCCCTGCCAACGCAGCGAACCACATAAGGAAATGCGCGGCGCGGCATCCCGTAGAATCCTCTCCTGCGCGCGGTGGGCGGCAGGTGCCGGACGCCGCGCCATGCCACGCCGCAGAACAACAAGACAGAAACAGGAGAGCCCCTTGAAGACTACCCGCGCCCTGGTCGCCGCCGCTGTCATGGCAGGCGCCACCCTCGCCCACGCTGCCTATCCCGAGCGGCCCGTCAAGCTGATCGTGCCGTTCCCGCCTGGGCAGGCTACCGACATCTTCGCGCGCGCGCTGGCCGAGAGGCTCGGCAAGCAGCTCGGCCAGCCGGTGGTGGTGGACAACCGCGCCGGCGCCGGCAGCAACCTCGGCATGGAGATCGCCGCGCACGCCGCGCCCGACGGCTACACGCTGGTGATGGCCGGCAGCGCGATGGCAATCAACCAGACCCTGTACAAGAAGCTGGCCTATAACCCGCGCCAGGACTTCCAGCCGATCTCGGGCGTGTTCTCGGTGCCGCTGGTGTTCCTTGCCACGCCGGCTTCCGGCATCGTCTCGCTGCGCGACCTGATCGCCAAGGCGAAGGCTGCGCCGGGCAAGTACAGCTATGCCAGCGCCGGCATCGGCGGCACGCAGCACCTGTCTGCCGAGATGCTCAAGGCGCAGGCCGGCATCTTCATGGTGCACATCCCCTACAAGGGCAGCGGCCCCGCGCAGTCGGACTTCCTCGGCAATCAGATCCCGCTGATGGTGGACTCGGTCACCGCGGCGCTGCCGCTGATCCAGTCGAAGAAGGCCGTGCCGCTGGCGGTGACGGTCGCGCAGCGCACGCCCCAGCTGCCGTCCGTGCCGACCGTGCGCGAAGAAGGCGTGCCCGGCTTCGAGGCGCTTGGCTGGGCCATCCTGATGGCGCCGAAGGGCCTGCCGCCGGCGCTGGTGAGCCAGCTCAACGCGGAGACGGTAAAGGCGCTGCAGTCGCCCGAGCTGCAGAAGTTCATCGTGGACCGCGGCTCGGAGCCGATGCCGATGAGCCCCGAGGAAACCGGCAAATTCGTCGACAGCGAGATCCGCAAGTGGGGGCCGGTGGTCAAGCGCTCGGGCGCGCAGGCAGACTAGCCCCGGGGCTGGCGCTCCGGCTTCACCGGCCTGGCAGGGGCAGGAATTGATGAATCTGCGCGACCACGGCCGCGCCTTCGCCGACCGCCGATGCGACTCGCTTGGTGGAGCCCGAGCGGACGTCTCCGATCGCGAAGACGCCGTCGACGCTGGTCTGGAAAGGGAGCTTGGGCACGGATGCCTGCGCGACGTCGGCGCCGGTCGATACGAAGCCGTTGCCGTCGAGCGCCACGCCGCAACTCTTGAGCCATCGCGTATTCGGCTGTGCGCCAATGAAGACGAACAGATGATGCGTCGTCATGCTTCCCTGGATGCCGCCGGCGCCGCGATAGTGCACGCGTTCAAGACGCGCGCCGCCCTCGAGCGCGGTCAGTTCGATCCGCGTATGAAGCGTCACGTTCGCAAGCGAGCCGATGCGTTCGACGAGGTAGCGTGACATGCTGTCGGCGAGGCGCGATCCGCGAATGAACATGTGCACGTGCTCGGCGTGCGATGCCAGGAATACCACCGCCTGGCCCGCCGAGTTGCCTCCACCGAGCAACAGCACTGGCTCCTTGCGGCATAGTCGGGCCTCGATCGGCGTAGCCCAATAGTAGACGCCACAGCGCTCGAAGCGTTCGAGTCCGTCGACAACCGGGCGCCGGTATTCTGCGCCGCTGGCGATGACGACGGTGCGCGCGGGGATACGGCGGTCGTCGGCAAGCTCGACGACCAGCGGGAGCTGGTCGCAGTACAAGGCCTTCACCTCGCACGGTATGCCGATATGGGCGCCGAACTTCTGTGCCTGGATAAATGCGCGTCCCGCGAGGTCCTGCCCGGTGATGCCGGTGGGGAAGCCCAGATAGTTCTCGATGCGCGCGCTGGTACTGGCCTGGCCCCCGGGGGCGCGACAATCAAACACGGCCACGGACAGGCCATCGGATGCCGCGTAGACGGCCGCCGCCAGTCCCGCCGGGCCGGCGCCGATGATGGCCACATCGTAGACATGCGCCGGATCGAAGTCGGGGATCAGTCCAAGGCAAGACGCGAGCTGCCCCACATCGGGGTTTCGCAGCACGGTGCCGTTCGGGCAGACAACCAGCGGGAAGTCATCGGGCTGCGGCGTCAGGCGCTGCAGCAGCGCAATCGCTTCAGCGTCCTGTTCGGCATTGAGCGTCGTATTCGGAAAGGAGTTGCTGCGCAGGAAATTCTGCAGTTCGAGGAGCCGCGCGTTGCTGGGGGTCCCGACGATGACGACACCGCGTCCGCGTTCGATCGCCAGGACACGCCTCAGGATCAGGGCGCGCATGATCTTCTCGCCAAGATCGGCCTCGCTGATCATCATGGCGCTGAGATCGTCGGGGCGTATCAGCACTGCCTCGACATCTTCGATGACATGCGCGTCAACGACCGCCTGCTTGCTGGAGAGTTGCGTGATATCGGAAGTGAACTCTCCGCGTTGTGTGTAGGTGTGGAGGATCCGCATGTGGGACAAACCGTCGCGCGTGACTATCCGCACCTTTCCGGACAGGACGACGAACACGCCCGGGCAGATGCTTCCGGCGCTGTAGAGCATCTCGCCCCTGGCGTGGTGGCACGGGCTGCCGAAGCGACGCACCCTGTCGACTTCTTCCTCGCCAAGGACGGGAAACATTTGCTGATAGCGCGGATGCTGCCGCACGATCTCGTCGTCGTCGATCGCGCCGTCGTCGATACCGCCCGGATCTGCTGCCGGCTGATGGGTAGCGTCCCCGGCCCCCGGCTCTGCCTCGTTGCTCATCGCCGAATCTCCTCCGGCGGCTGATGGCGCCGCCACTTCTCCGTCCACTTCTCCGTCGACTGCGGTCAGTGACGGACAGCCAGGACTTCCCCCCATGTCAAGGCAAGTCGGCTGCAAGGTACTTCAGCACGCCCCGCGCGCAAGCTGACGGGTCGCAGGGGAATAGCCGGGCACCAGGGTTGGAGGCGCGGTTGCATTGACGAGAGTAATTGACCTGCCGCGGCCAGCCAAGAACTCTTGCATTCGTCCCGGGGCGCGAGCTCGAGAGCCTTCTGGCCAGGGCTTCATCCGGTACCGGTCCGCGGCTAGGGCTTGCTGACGTCGATCACCGCCTGCGCGAATGCCCGTGGCGCTTCCTGCGGCAGGTTGTGGCCGATGCCTCCCGTGAGGTCGCGGTGCTCATATCTGCCGGTGAACTTGCTTGCGTAGGCAGAGGGCGCCGGATGGGGGGCGCCGTTGGCATCACCTTCCATGGTGATCGTGCGCACGCTGATGACGGGGGCCGCCGCGAGCTGCTTCTCGACATCGTCGTATTTCGCCTCGCCTGGTGCAAGACCTTGCCGCCAGCGATAGTTGTGAACAGATATGTCCACGTGATCGGGGTTGTCGAAGGCCACCGCACTGCGCTCGAAGGTGGCGTCGTCGAATTTCCACTTGGGAGACGCCTGCCGCCAGATCAGCCTGGCGAAATCGTGCGTGAACTTCTGATAGCCAGCGCGTCCGCGCTCCGTTGCCAGATAGAACTGGTACCACCACTGGAACTCGGCCTCGGGCGGCAACGGCACCTTGCCCGCCGCCTGGCTGCCAATCAGGTAGCCGCTTACGGATACCAGCCCGTTGCAGCGCTGCGGCCACAGTGCGGCGATGATGCAGGCCGTGCGTGCGCCCCAGTCGAACCCTGCCACGACGGCCTTCTGGATACCAAGCGCATCCATCAGTGCGACGATATCGAGAGCGACGGCCGCCGGCTGGCCGTTGCGCATGGTTTCGCCCGACAAGAAGGTCGTCGAACCATAGCCGCGCAGATACGGGACCACCACGCGATACCCGCGCGATGCCAGCAGAGGCGCGACTTCGACGAAGCTGTGGATATCGTAGGGCCAGCCGTGCAGCAGGACGACCGCTGGCCCATCGGCAGGACCCGCTTCGGCGTAGCCGACGTTGAGCAGCCCGGCGTTGATCTGCCTGATCGACGTAAAGGCCGTCGGGCTAACCGGCGTGGCCCGGGGCCGGGGTGCCGGCTTCGGCTGATTGGTCTGGGCCTGTGCGCGAGGCAGCAGCCCGAGTTGTGCGGCAGCGAGTGCCGAGGCTGCCGTGCCCAGGAAGCCTCGACGAGGCAAATCGATCTTCTCCGTCATTTTCGTCTCCTGGCGCGCTTGATGCGGTCCTGTGGCGGAATCGTTCCATCAGGTGCGCTCTATCCTGGGGTGGAAGCAATTCCGCTGGCAGCATGAGCGCTTGCGTCACACGCCGATACCAGAGCCGACACGACGATGGTTTGCAGTGCGATCAAACCAATGTATGCCGGATGGGAGGTATCGCCAAGATGCCGGCGAGCCAGTGCGTGAACAGGCCGGAAGCCGTCGGGCGCCGCGGGAACAGCGAGAACGAGGGTTGGCGGAAAGAAGGCGGGTGTGGTTGATTGCGCGCGGGTGGGCCGTGGCTGGCATCGCCGATGCCGGGGCACCCGTGGTGCGCAGCGCGTTCGTGAAGATGCGCGGTGGCTGTGCGTTCGGTCAGGAGGCTGGGCAAGGCTGGCCGGCTGTGGCGCCCTTCGGGCCGGACGCCACGCCAGGGCGCGGCGTCCGGCGTGCCCCGCGCAATGCTGCGCGGGGCCGGTGTCCCTGGCTCAGGCGAGCGCGGGATAGTCGAGATAGCCCTCGGCGCCCGGGTGGTAGAACGTCTCCGGCTGCGGCACGTTGAGCGGCGCGTCGATCTGCAGGCGGCGCGGCAGGTCCGGGTTGGCGATGAACAGCTGGCCGAAGGCCACCGCATCGGCTTCGCCGGCTTCCAGCACGTGCCCGGCCGTGGCCTTGGTCATCCTCTCGTTGGCGATATAGACGCCGCCGAAGGCTTGCTTCAGTGCCGGGCCCAGGCGGTTGTCGCCGAGCGCTTCGCGCGCGCAGATGAACGCGATCTTGCGCTTGCCGAGTTCGCGCGCCACATAGCCGAAGGTGGCGGCGGGGTCGGAATCGCCCATGGTGTGGGCATCGCCGCGCGGTGCCAGGTGCACGCCCACGCGCGATGCGCCCCATACGGCGATGCAGGCGTCGGTCACTTCCAGCAGCAGGCGGGCGCGGTTCTCGATGGAGCCACCGTAGGCGTCGGTGCGCTGGTTGGTGCTGTCCTGCAGGAACTGGTCGAGCAGGTAGCCGTTGGCGCCGTGCACTTCCACGCCGTCGAAGCCGGCGGCCTTGGCGTTTTCGGCGCCGTGGCGATAGGCGGCGACGATGCCGGGGATCTCATCGGTTTCCAGCGCGCGCGGGGTGACATAGGGGCGCTTGGGGCGGACCAGGCTGACGTTGCCGCCAGCCGCGATGGCGCTGGGCGCCACCGGCAGGTCGCCGTCGAGGAAGACCGGGTCGGAAATGCGGCCTACGTGCCAGAGCTGCAGGAAGATGCGGCCGCCCGCGGCGTGCACGGCATCGGTGACCACCTTCCAGCCGGCGACCTGTTCGTCGGACCAGATGCCCGGGGTGTCGGCGTAGCCCACGCCTTGCGGGGTGACGGCGGTAGCCTCGCTGAGGATCAGGCCCGCCGAGGCGCGCTGCACGTAGTACTCGGCCATCATTGCGTTGGGCACGCGGCCGCCGCCCACTGCGCGCGAACGCGTCAGCGGCGCCATGATGACGCGGTTGGGAAGATCGAGGTCGCCGATGCGGATGGGATCGAAGAGTGTGGTCATGTACGTGTTTCGGGTCGAGGTGAGAAGTGCACCGTGGTGCGGGTTCCGGCGTTCGCGCCGTTTGTCGGTCAGGCGGCGCTTGCGCGCCGCCAGGGGTCAGAGATCGCTATGCATCTGGTCGAGGAAGGCCTGGATGGTCTGCTCGTTGCGCTTGAAGAAAATCCACTGGCCGACCCGCTTCGATGTCACCAGCCCGGCGCGTTGCAGCGTGGCGAGGTGGGCCGACACGGTGGACTGCGACAGCCCGGTGCGCGCGTCGATCAGGCCGGCGCAGACGCCGATGTCAAGCGGGTGGTCCTGCATGGCGAAGTGCTCCTCGGGGGACTTCAGCCAGGCGAGGATATTGCGCCGCAGCGGATTGGCCAGGGCCTTGTGAATGGCGTCGATGTCGATGGCGTCGGTGTCCATGGGCGGGTCTGCATGCGGGCGGAGTGGGACTTGTTTCGTCTTTCTACGAAACATATATCCGCTTCTCACAAAATTAAGATCGCAACTATACGATATACATGGAAGGTTTGCTGGGCAGCCTTTGGCAGCACATTTACGATGCAGCGTGATGTGCGGCTTTCATCGCGTGGTTGCTTTAAAAAACCATAGTGACTAAACTCCATCTGGTTTTCTAATGCAACCAGAAAGACCGGATGGAGCCGCAGATGACCGTGAATGCCGCCACCGCCGCCACCGCCGCCACCACGCCCGACGCGTGCGCAGCGCCCCCCGATGCCTCGGTGCCGGCCCGCATGCCGCCCGCGCTGGTCTGGCTGTTCGCGCTGGCCTGCGGGCTGAGCGTGGCCAATGTCTACTACGCACAACCGCTGCTGGACGCCATGGCGCGCGAGTTCGGCTTTGCCGAAGGCGCGGTGGGCATGGTGGTGACCGTCACCCAGGCCGGCTGCGCGCTGGCGCTGCTGTTGCTGGTGCCGGTGGGCGACCTGGTGGACCGGCGCCGGCTGATCCTGCTGCAATCGCTGCTGCTGGCGCTGGCGCTGACACTGGTCAGTCTTGCCGCGACGCGCACCGCGCTGCTGGCCGGCATGCTCGCCGTGGGTTTGCTGGGCACGGCCATGACGCAGGGGCTGATCGCGTTTGCCGCCACCCTGGCCGCGCCGGCCGAGCGCGGGCGCGTGGTGGGCGCGGCGCAGGGCGGCGTGGTGACCGGCTTGCTGGCTGCGCGCGCCATGGCGGGCGCGCTGGCCGACCTGGGCGGCTGGCGCGCGGTGTACGCGGTATCGGGCCTGCTGGCGCTGCTGCTGCTGGCGGTGCTGGCACGCCGCCTGCCACGGCAGGCGGTGGCGCCGCTGCGCATGAGCTATGCGGGGCTGCTCGCCTCGATGTTCGCGCTGCTCAAGAGCGAGCGCACGCTGCAGATCCGCGGCGTGCTGGCGATGCTGATGTTCGCCGCCTTCAGCGTGTTCTGGACCGCGCTGGTGCTGCCGCTGAGCGCGCCGCCGCATGCCATGTCGCACACCGCCATCGGCGCCTTCGGCCTGGTGGGCGCGGCGGGCGCGCTGGCGGCCGCGCGCGCCGGCCGGCTGGCCGACCGCGGGCTGGGCCAGCGCACCACCGGCGTGGCGCTGGTGCTGCTGCTGGCATGCTGGCTGCCGCTGGCCTTCGCGCCGCGGTCGCTGTGGCTGCTGGTGGCCGGCGTGATCGTGCTCGACCTGGCCGGGCAGGCCATCCATGTCACCAACCAGAGCCTGGTGTTCCGCGCGCGGCCCGAGGCCCATGGCCGCCTGGTGGGCTGCTATATGCTCTTCTATGCGCTGGGCAGCGGCGCTGGCGCGATCGCCTCGACCCACGCCTACGCACACGCCGGGTGGAGCGGCGTGTGCATGCTGGGCGCGGGCATCAGCGCGGCGGCGCTGGCGTTCTGGCTGCTGACGCTGGCGGCCATGCCGCCCGAAGCCGGCAGGCCCTGACGCAAGCCGGGTGGCGCGCGGGTTGGCGCGGCAATTGGCGGCCGGTGCTTTCGTTTTCCTTGCGGATGCCGGCGCGTTGCCGGCGCGTTGCCGGCATGACTTCGGGTAAATCGCGTATCGGCTGCGTCAACCAAAGTACGCCTCCTTGCGTAAGAGCGGTGTCACCCATGCCCTCGTGCGAGACGAGACAGGACCGCCATGCCCTTTCGCTTTCCACGCCTGACGACAGCCTGGTTCCTGGGCGCGGCCGCCGCGCTGCTGGGCGCCTGCGCGCAAGTCGGCATGCCTGACGGCGGCACCCCCGGCGCCGCGCTCGGGCCCGCCGACCTGCACTGGCTCAACAGCGTCACTTTCGGCGCCGACCAGGCCGGCATCGACCGCTTGCGCAAGCTCGGCCGCGAGCGCTATCTCGACGAACAGCTCAAGGCGCCCGCCGCCGACAGCGGCGAACTCGCCGCCACCATCGGCGCGCTGGGCATTTCCCAGCAAAGCGGCGAGCAGCGCCTGCGCAGCGTGCGTGCCGAGCAGCAGCGCATCAACACGCTCACCGACGAAGACGACAAGCAAAAGGCGCGCGACGCGCTCAACCGCACCGGCAACGAGGTGGTGCTCGACACCGGGCGCCGCCACCTGCTGCGCGCGCTGTACTCGCCGGCGCAATTGCGCGAGCAGATGACGTGGTTCTGGATGAATCACTTCAGCGTGTACTCGGGCAAGGGCGCGGTGCGCTGGGTGCTGGCAGACTACGAGGACAAGGCCATCCGAGCGCGTGCGCTCGGCAGGTTCCGCGACCTGCTGATGGCCACCGTGACCGCGCCGGCCATGCTGGAGTACCTGGACAACGCGCAGAGCGCCGCCGGCCGCATCAACGAGAACTACGCGCGCGAACTGATGGAGCTGCATACGCTGGGCGTGTCCGGCGGGGCCAGCGGTTCGCGCTACACGCAGCAGGACGTGCAGGAACTGGCGCGCGTGCTGACCGGGCTCGGCATCAATGCCACCGGCCAGCCGCCCGGGCTGGCGCCGCAGAGGCAGGCGCAATACCTTGCCGACGGCGTGTTCGAGTTCAATCCCGGCCGGCATGACTTCGGCGCCAAGACCCTGCTCGGCCATCGCATCGAGCCCTCCGGCTTCCACGAGGTGGAGCAGGCCGTGGATATCCTCAGCCGCGAGCCGGCCACGGCGCGCTTCGTCTGCGCCAAGATCGCCGCGCATTTCGTCGGCGACACGCCGGCGCCGGCGCTGGTCGAGCGCATGGCGGCCACCTTCGCGCAACGCGACGGCGATATCGCCGCCGTGCTGCGCACGCTGTTCCTGTCGCCCGAGTTCAACGCCGCGCTGGCGTCCGGCCCGCGCAAGTTCAAGGACCCGATGCAGTTCGTGGCGTCGTCGCTGCGGCTGGCCTACGATGGCCGCATGGTGGCGAACCTGCGCCCGGCCGTCGGCTGGCTCAACCAGCTTGGCGAGCCGCTCTACGGCCGCGTCACGCCGGACGGTTTTCCCGCCGCGCAGGGCGCCTGGGCCAGCTCGGGGCAGATGATCAAGCGCTTCGAGATCGCGCGCGCGATCGGATCCGGCCAGGCCGGCCTGTTCTCGAAGGACGACGGCAAGCCCGCCGGGCGCACCGGTTTCCCCCAACTGGGCAACCGCATCTACTACGACAGCATCGAAGCCACGCTCGGCTCCGCCACGCGCACGGCCATGACGCAGGCGGCGTCGCAGGCGGAATGGAACACCATCCTGCTGTCATCGCCCGAATGGATGCAGCCGTGATATCCGCGAGTGCCTGAACAAGGAGCGTCCCATGCAACGACGTGAATGGCTCAAGCGTGCCGGCATGGCCGGCCTCGCCACGCTGGCCCCCGGCATCGCCTCGCGCGCCTACGCGCTGCCGCAGCAGGCCGAGGCGCGCTTCCTGCTGGTGTTCCTGCGCGGCGGCTACGATGCCACCAATGTGCTGGTGCCGGCCGGCAGCGATTTCTACTATGCCGCGCGGCCCGGCATCGCCATCGCCCGCCCGCCCGGGCAAGGCATGCCGGCCGATCCGCGTGCGGCCTTGTCGCTGGCGGCGGCCTTCGACGGCGGCGGCAGGGGCATCGACACCTGGGCGCTGCATCCCGCGCTCAGGGACAGCATGCTGCCGCTGTGGCAGAGCCAGCAGCTTGCCTTCGTGCCGTTCGCCGGCACCGATGATCTCTCGCGCAGCCACTTCGAAACGCAGGATGGCATGGAGGCGGGCCTGCCGCAGCCCGGCGGCAAGGGCGTGCGTATCGACGCATCGCTGCGCGGCACGGGCTTCCTCAACCGGCTGGCCGTGGCCATGGGCGGGCGCGCCGCGCCGGTGGCTTTCACCGATGGCTTGCCGGTGGTGCTCGGCGGCTCGCTCGGCGTGCCCAATGTCTCGCTCAAAGGCACCGGACGCACGCCCTTCGATGAACGCCAGGCGCGCGTGCTGGCGCAGATGTACCGCGGCACGCGTTTCGAGTCGCTGATCGACGAGGGTTTCGAGCTGCGCCAGACCGTGGCGCAGGAGGCCGAGGCCATGCAGCACCGCGACAGCATGCAGAGCGCCGGCATGGCGGCGCAGGGCGACGCCGACCCAGCCACGGCCGGGCGCATGCAGGAGATGCAGGCCGCCAGCCGCCGCGCGCTCAGCGCCAGGGGCTTCGAGCTGGAAGCGCGCCGCATGGCAGGCCTGATGCGCGAGCGCTTCAACCTGGGCTTCATCGATGTGGGCGGCTGGGATACGCACGTCAACCAGGGCGGCGCGCAAGGGCAGATGGCCAGCCTGCTCGACAACCTCGGACGCGGCATTGCCGGTTTTGCCGGGGAGATGGGCCCGGCATGGAGCAAGACCACGCTGGTGGTGGTATCCGAGTTCGGCCGCACCTTTCGCGAGAACGGCACGCGTGGCACCGACCATGGCCACGGCACGGTGTACTGGGTGGCCGGCGGCACGGTGCGCGGCGGGCGCATTGCGGGCGAGCAGGTGGCGGTGGAGCAGCGCACGCTGAACCAGAACCGGGACTGGCCGGTGCTCAACGAATACCGCGCGGTGCTCGGCGGCATCTTCAGGCGTCTCTACGGGCTGGACGATGCGCGCCTGGCGCAGGTGTTTCCCGGCACGCGCGCGCTGGACATCGGGCTGGTCTAGCGATTGCGGGAGCCGGGGCCCGATCCCCCGCGAACGCGAATCGCCCCCCGGTTCGCACCGCTTGGCCGATCTGGACGCGCTGCGCCGCCGGTACGAGCGGATGTCAGTCGCCTGGCGCCGCCAGTTCCGCCCGCAGCTTTTCCATCTCCCGCGTCACCTCTGCGGTAAATGCCGGACCGTCCCACGCGCGGTAGTTCTGCTGCGCGTAGGCCAGCGCGTTCTTGTAGTACAGGAAGGCGTTGAGGCGGTTGCGCACGTAGTTGTTCTGCGTGCGCGTGACCTTGCCGGGGCTGCCCATCACGATGGAGTTGGGCGGGATCACGGTGCCTTCCTTGAGGAAGGCATGGCCGGCGACGATGCTGTTGTCCCCGATCACGCAGCCGTCCATGATGGTCGCGTTGATGCCGATCAGGCAGTTGTCGCCGATCGTGCAGCCGTGGATGGTGCAGTGATGGGTGATGGAGCAATGGCTGCCGATGATGGTCGGCGTACGGTCGCCGACATGCAGCATGGCGAAGTCCTGGATGTTGGTGTACGCGCCGATCACGATTTCCGTGTGCTCGGCGCGCGCGGCCGCGTTGATCCAGATCGAGGCGTTCTCATGCACCGTGATCTTGCCGTAGAGGTAGGCCGATTCGTGCACGTAAGCGCTCGGGTGCAGGCTCACGTCCGGTCCGATCACTGCCATCGCTGTCTCCTTGGGGTTATGGTTGGCATCGGCCGATTGTAAGCGCCCCGCCTGGCCGCGCGGGCAGCCTTCATCTCGCCCCGCGCAGCGCCTATGCTGGGCGCAGGTCACCGCGATTTCCGGAGCCCGCCATGCCTGAGCCGCTCTTGCCTGCCGCCGCCAATGCCGTGTCGGTCGTGTTCGCCTGCGCCGTGCTTGCGGCCGCGCCTGCCGGCGCCGCCGACGCCAGCGCCGCTGCCGGCCGCTATCAGAACCGCGACAACGATCCGTTCTTCCAGGTCTCCGCGAAGATCGCCAATTGCCCCGAGCCGCTGGGCCCGCGCGTGGACGAGGCCGAATGGCTGCGCGATTCGCACCACCGCATCGAGCACGGCAACCACTGCTGGCTGGAGGGGCGCTGCCGCCTGCCCAGTGCCTACCAGTACGACCGGGAGATTGCCGAAGGCGCGCGGCGGCGCCTGCAGGCGATATCGACCGCCATGCCGGGCTGGCGGGATTCGACGCTGTGGTTCACGGTGCGGCAGCGCTGGCTGCTGGTGCAGGGCTGCGTGGGACGCGGGTTCGCGCGCGAGGACTTCTTCAAGGCGCTGCGCGAGGTGGCTGACGTGGAACGCGTGATCGACCAGACCACGGCGGACCCGGCGCGCGGGGTGCCGTATCCCGTTTTCGGCGGGCCCTAGTTGTGCGGCCCGCGCAGCAGTGCTACCTTGCGTGCAGACCGGCGGCAGGTGCCGCCATAGCCCGCTTGCCCGCTTGCGATACGACATGACTGTTCACCCCCACCGGCCGGCGCCCGCCAGCGGAAGGCCTGGCGCATTGCGACTGGCGTGCCTGTCGGCGCTGCTGCTGTGCGGCACCCCGCAGGCCGCGCAGGCACAGGCGCCCGTGCCGGCCGATGCGGCGGCAATACCCGCCGCCGCAACCCCCGCCGAGCCGCCGCCGCGCGCGCCCGGCACCATCTGCGACACCGACTGGTTCCAGTCCGGCGCGCGCACGCAGATGGAGGCCAGCGGCGACATGCCGATGTCCATCACCATGGTCATCCGGCATCCGGTACGAACCGAGACCGGCTGCAGCGCCTGGCTGTCGATCCACTCGAAATCGGCGCTGGCAGCCATGATGGGCCCGCCCGTGGTGATGGATCAGGTGCACCGCATGAACTTCGACCGCGACGCCAGCGGCACCGGCGGCTCGGTGAGCAGCCAGCGCGCCACCATCAACGCGCAGGCGCGCTATACCAGGCTGTTCGGCGAAGCTTCGTTCCAGGGCCACGGCGTGCTCAGCTATGCCGGGCTGACCGTGCGCGAGGGCATCGTTCTGCCGGGCCAGACGCTCACCTCCAGCCTCGACCTGGAGATCCACAGCCTGGCCACCGGCGAGTTCGTCACCACCATCCGCGCACCGGCGGCCTCTGTGACCATCGGCGAGCGGCGCGTCGGGCGCGCGCGGTCCATCGAGACCGTGATGGGCCGCCGCCAGTGCATGCCGATCACTTATCAGAAGCGCAGCGCGCTCGGACCGCTGATGATGGGCGACGACGTGATCCAGACGGAACCCGCCGTCATGGAAATCACCGACTGGTACTGCCCGACGGAGGCGTTCGTGATGCGCACCGAGGTGCGCCAGAAGGGCAAGGTCGAGCGGATCGACACCACTGCGCTCGGCGACCAGGGCGAGGATCCTCCCTGAGGCCTGCGCATGCCGTTGCGGCAACATCTTGTGCCGGTAAAAAATAGCTTGCAATTAAATCGCGCACAATCTAAATTACGGCCCATGGACACGAAACGCACCTCCCGGAACAAGCAGGCAGCGCCCGGCGCCGGCATCGACAGCGCCTCCTCGCTGTTGCTGGACCACCAGTTCTGCTTTTCCGTGTATGCCACTTCGCTGGCCCTGAACAAGCTTTACCGCAAGTTGCTGGCACCGCTGGGCCTGACGTATCCGCAATACCTCGTGATGATGGTGTTGTGGGAGGCCGATGGCCTGACTGTGTCGGATATCGGCGCGCGCCTGCATCTGGATTCGGCCACGCTGACGCCGCTGCTCAAGCGCATGGAGGCCCAGCAACTGCTGCGCCGCGAGCGCGCCGTGGAGGACGAGCGTCAGGTCATCGTCACGCTGACCGCGCAGGGGCGCGCGCTGCGCCAGCAGGCGGAGGCCGTGCCGCGCGCGGTCTTGTGCGCGGCGGATTGCGGCATTGACGAGATCGTGTCGGTCAAGGCGGAACTGGACAAGCTGCGCGGGCGGTTCGCCGACGCGGGCGGCTGAAGCGGAACAAGGCGCGGCCGCACGGGCGGCATGTGCGTGATCCGTGTGATCCGTGTGATCCGTGTGATCCGTGTGATCCGTGCGATTCGTGCGATTGGTTCGAGTCGCGGGTCAAATGAATAGTGTGCTATTTAATAGATCGCGATGCAAAATGCAACGCGAGGAGCAGGCAGCAGCAAAGTCGCAAAGCCGGAAACACGCAGTAGGCAGCAACCCCAAAAAGGCTCCATGAGCCGGCATTTCCACTCTCATCACCAAACCGGAGAATCAACATGTCGATCGAACAAGTCCTCTATCGTGCCAGCGCCACCGCCACCGGAGGCCGCGACGGCCGCGCGGTGTCTTCCGACAACGTGCTCGACGTCAAGCTGGCCACCCCGCGCGAGCTGGGCGGCGCAGGCGGTGCCGGCACCAACCCCGAGCAACTCTTCGCCGCCGGCTACTCGGCTTGCTTCATTGGCGCAATGAAGTTTGTCGCCGCGCGCGACAAGATCGCGCTGCCCGCCGATACCAGCATCACCGGCCAGGTCGGCATCGGCCCCATCCCCAATGGCTTCGGCATCGAGGTGGAGCTGACCATCGCGCTGCCCGGCATGGACCGTGCCGCCGCGCAGTCGCTGGTGGACAAGGCCCACATCGTCTGCCCGTACTCGAACGCCACGCGCGGCAATATCGACGTGCGCCTCACGCTGGCCTGAGGCAGGCAGCGGGGTTGTTCTAGAATCGTGGCGCGGCCTTGCCGGATGGCGGGCCGCGCCACGAAAACAGAACGGAGACACCTTGCGCTACGAATTGACCGACCTGCGCCTGTTCCAGGCCATCGCCGAAGCGCAGAACCTGTCCAACGGGGCATCTGCCGTCCATATCACCGCCTCCGCCGCCAGCTATCGCCTGAAGAACCTCGAGCATGCGATGGGCACGCCGCTGTTCGTGCGCAACGCGCGCGGCATGGAGCTCACGCCCGCCGGCGAGACGCTGCTGACCCATGTGCGCGAACTGCTGCAGGGCGTGGAGCGCATGCACGGCGAAGTGGGGCGCTTCTCGGCGGGGTTGAAAGGCCATATCCGGCTGCTGGCCAACAGCAGCTCGCTCAACGGCTTCATCATTCCCAGCGTCAGCCGCTTCCTGGCGGGCAACCCTGACGTCAACATCGATCTCGAAGAGCGCGCCAGCCAGGCCATACCTTCCGCGGTGGCGGCGCAGGAAGCCGACATCGGCATTCTCGCGGGCGACATCGACGCGCGCGGCGTGCGCATCGAACGCTATGCCGTGGACGAGTTGATCCTGGCCGTGCCCGCGGACCATCCGCTCGCCAGGCAGGACGAACTGCGCTTCGGCGCGGCGCTGGATTTCGATTTTGTCTGCATGAGCCGCGCCAGCAGCAACTTCCTGTTCCTGCGCGACATGGCGCAGCGCGCCGGCAAGAGCCCCAACGTGCGCCTGCACGCACACAGCTTCGAGGCCGCGCTATCGCTGGTGGAGGCCGGCGTTGGCGTGGCGCTGGTGCCGCGCAGCGTCGCCGCGCAGGCCTTGCGCGAAGCCCGCGTGGCGGGCGTGCGGCTGGCCGAGCCGTGGGCGCGCCGCGAACTGAACCTGATCGTGCGCGCGGACCGCAAGCTGCCGTCCTTCACTGCCGCCTTCGTGCAGTTCCTGCTCGATGACCCGCGGGTGGCCGCCACGCGCGAGCGTGTTTGAGCCGGGCGCATGGCCGATGCGCCCGTGGCAGCCTGGGGTCATGAAAAAAACGACTTGATATTTAGCTTATATATCATTTTTAGAATGCCATGGGCATGGCTACACTTTCCTCGTGTACCCAGGACGACACGGGTAGGCACAAGGAAAAGCAATGATCACGAAGCAAAAGCTGGCCGCCGCGCTGGCTCTCTCCCTCCTCAGCATGTCGCCGGCGTGGAGCGCCGGCATCCCCGCATCCGCCTCTGCGCCAGCCACCGCGCCCACCGCCATTGCCAGCCGGGTCGCGGCCTTGTTCGGCAGCCCCGCCGAGTTGCGTACCACCACCCGCACCGTGACGCTGACGCCGGGCATGAACTACATCGAGGTCGCCTCGGGCGAGTCGGTGGCCTTCCGCGCCGGCGACAAGACGGTTGGCTGGACCTTCCTGCAGGCGATCGGGGGCACCTCGCTCGACCTCAGCCTGATCGCTCCCGAACTGGCGCAAGCCAGGGGCATCCGCGTGTACGTGGGCGCCAGCGAAATCTTCAAGGGAGGCTGAAGACGGCGGCGCGCCATGCGCCGCAAGCCTGTTCCCCGCCTCGCCCCGGCCCGTCAGGGCCGGGCACCCGCGCCATCCAGCCTGCCCGCAGGCGACCGATGGCCGCCCGCCGATAGCACCCGCCGATAGCCCCCATCGATAGCCCCCATCGATAGCCCGCGACAGCGCCTCGCGATGGCGCGCATTTCCCGCGGCACCAGGGCAGCGTTCCAATTCCGCGAACCGCCGGTTCGAATTTTTCGGATGGCCTGACGCGCGCGGCCAAAAATATACTGGCCCCCAGCCTCAGGCTGTCGGTGGCGGATCCTTCGTCTCGCGACGGTCCTTCGGCGACATACAAAAACGAACGATCCGGAGACCGCCATGAATTCCATCCAGGGCCGCGTGCGCCTGCCCGTCTTGTGTTGCAGTGTCCTTGCTTGCCTCCTGGCCGCCGGCCACGCGCACGCGCAACCGGCCAAGGCCGACGCCTATCCGGCCAAGCCGGTCACCATCGTGGTGGCATTCGCGCCCGGCGGCATGACGGATATCGTGGGGCGGCTGCTGGCGGCGGAATTGTCGCAGGCGTTCAAGCAGAGCTTCGTGGTGGAGAACCGCCCCGGCGCGGCCGGGCAGGTCGCGACCGAGTACGTGGCACGCAGGCCCAATGACGGCTACACGCTGCTGCTCAGCGCCACGGGCCATGTGATCGGGCCGGCGGTGCAGAAGAGCGTGCGCTACCAGCCGGTGAAGGATTTCGAGCCGATCGCCCTGATCGCCAAGGCGCCGAACATGCTGGTCGTGAATCCTTCGGTGCCGGCCAGGACCTTGCCGGAGTTCATCAAGTGGGCCAGGGCGCAGCCGAGCGTGCCGTACGGGTCCGCCGGCGTGGGCGGCTCCACCCACCTGGCCGGCGAACTGTTCCGGCAAGTGGCGGGCGTGCCGCTGGTGCATGTGCCGTACAAGGGCGCATCGCCCTCCACCAACGACGTGGTGGCCGGGCAGATCCCGATGGTGTTCCAGGATTCCATGAGCGTGTCCGCCTTCATTGCCGCCGGCAAGCTGCGGCCCCTTGCGGTCACCAGCGCCGAGCGCAGCAAGCTGTTCCCCGACCTGCCCGCCATCGCCGAAGCGGGCTTCAAGAACTACGACCTCTACACCTGGCTCGGCCTGTACGCGCCTGCCGGCACCGCGCCGGAGATCGTGGCGCGCCTGAACCACGAGGCCAACCGCATCATGGGCTCGCCCGAGATGGCCGCCAAGCTGCGCAAGCAGAGCGCCGAGCCCGGCGGCACGCTGGACCCGGCGGCATTCCGCCAGTACGTGGAGGCCGAAGTGGCCAAGTGGCAGCGCACGGTACAGGTCACGGGCGTGAAGGTGGACGAATGACGCCGGCGGAAAACACCAATCGCGCAGCGAATGCCCTGCGTGACGATCCGAATGGCCCCGGCGCCCCTGCAAGCGAGGCGGCCCAGGGCGCGGACGCCTTCTATTTCGGCAAGCTGGCCCAGGGCAGCTTTGTCATTCCCCGCTGCGAGGACTGCCGCCGCTGGCATTTCTTCCCGCGCGTGCTGTGCCCGCACTGCGGCTCGGACGCGCTGGCCTGGCACGCGCCCGCAGGCAGCGGCACGGTCTATTCCACCACCACGGTGCGCCGGCCGGAAGGCGACTACAACGTCAGCCTGGTCGATCTCGACGAAGGGCCGCGCATGATGAGCCGGGTTGCCGGCGTTGCGCCGGATGCCGTCAGGATCGGCTTGCGCGTGCAGGCGCGCGTCGCGCAGGAGGCGGCCGGGCCGCTGCTGGAGTTCATTCCCATGGAGTCGCAATGACGGGCAGCACACAAGCGAAGCGGCGCGGCGCCATCGCCATTCTCGGCACCGGGCTGGCGGGCATGGGCCACGCCGGCGGCCGCACCGAGCAGGAGATCATCGCGCAGGCGGCGCGCGCGGCGGTGACAGCCAGCGGCCTGCGCATGCGGGATATCGACGGCATCATCACCTCCAGCCTGACATCGCCCTGGTGGGTGATGCGCATGGCCGAGTATCTCGGCATCCGGCCGCGCTTCTCCGACAGCACCATGTTCGGCGGCTCCTCCTTCATCGCCGACCTGAACGTCGCGGCGATGGCCATCGAAGCCGGCCAGTGCGACAACGTGCTGATCTGCTACGGCAGCACGCCGCGCAGCGTGCCGAGCAGCTCGCGCATCAACCAGATGCGCGCCGAGCTGGACCCGCAGCCCTACGAGCATCCGTACAAGCCCTTCAACCCGGCGAGCAGCTACGCGCTGGCGGCGGCGCGCCACATGCACCAGTACGGCACCACGCGCACCCAGCTGGCGGAGGTGGCGGTGGCCGCGCGCAAGTGGGCCCGGCTCAACCCGGATGCCTTCTCGCGCGGGCCGCTGAGCGTGGACGACGTGATCAGCGCCAAAATGATTTCCGACCCGCTCACGGTGCGCGATTGCTGCCTGGTCACCGACGGCGCGGGGGCTTTCGTGGTCGCGCGCGCCGACCGCGCGCGCGGCCTGCATGCCAGCCCGGTCTACGTGCTCGGCTGCGGCCATGCGCACTGGCACCGCCAGATCTCCTGCATGGATGACCTGACCGTGACCCCGGCCGCGGCATCGGGGCGCACCGCCTTCGCCGAAGCCGGGCTGACGCCGGCCGATATCGACGTGGTGGAACTGTACGACGCCTTCACCATCAACCCGATCCTGTTCCTGGAGGACCTCGGCTTCTGCGCCAAGGGCGAGGGAGGCGCCTTCGTTTCCGGCGGGCGCATCGAGCCGGGCGGGGCCTTGCCGATGAACACCAACGGCGGCGGGCTGTCCTGCACGCACCCGGGCATGTACAGCATCTTCCTGGTGATCGAGGCAGTCACGCAACTGCGCCGCGAAGCCGGTGCCCGCCAGGTGCGGGACGCCGAGGTCGCCCTGGTCCATGGCAATGGCGGCGTGCTGTCGAGCCAGGCCACGGCCATTCTTTCCACCGCCCTCTGATCTCTCCCTGGGTCTTTCCGAGCCTGACATGACTTCGCATTCCGCCGGTACCACAGCCCCCGCCGTCCTTGCCCCGAGCCCGGACTTCCTCGCCCTGACCCCCGCCGTGCGCTACGGGCGCCATGGCCGCGTGGCGGTATTGCTGATCGACAACCCGCCGGTCAATGGCCTGGGCGACACCGTGCGGCGCGGGCTGTTCGAGGGCCTCGGCATGGCCGCGCAGGACGAAGCCGTCGCGGCGGTGGTCATCCTCGGGGCCGGCAAGGTCTTCTGCGGCGGCGCCGATATCCGCCAGTTCAACACGCCTGCCGCCGCGGCACGGCCCACACTGCGCGAGGTCATCGCGCGCATCGAGGCGTGCGCCAAGCCGGTGGTGGCGGCCATCCACGGCGTGGCGCTGGGTGGGGGCATGGAGCTTGCCCTCGGCTGCCACTACCGCATCGCCACCGCCGATGCCAGCCTGGGCCTGCCCGAAGTCAACCTCGGCCTGGTGCCGGGCGGCGGCGGCACGCAGCGGCTGCCGCGCCTGATCGGCGTGGCCGCGGCGCTGGCGCTGATCCAGTCCGGCCAGCCGGTGCGCGGCGACAAGGCCGTGGCGCTGGGCATGGCCGACGCACTGATCGCGGGCGAGCCCCTGCCTGCCGCCGTGGCGTTTGCCGGGCGCGTGGCGGGTTTGCCGGGCGCCCATCTCGTGATCTCGCGCAAGCCGTGCGCCGATGCCGCGGGCGTGGACTTTGCCGCGTGCCTGGCGGCGGTGAGCCCCAGGGCGCGCAATGCACGGGCGCAGCGCGCCGCCATCGCCTGCGTGGAGGCGGCGGCGCGCTTGCCGGTGGAAGCGGGGCTGGATGCGGAACGCGCGCATTTCGACGAACTGGTGGCGGGGCAGGAATCGAAGGCGCTGCGCCATCTGTTCTTTGCCGAGCGCACGGCGCCCAAGGTCGCCGCCCTGCCTGCCGGAGTCGCCCCGCGCGTGGTGGCGCGCGTGGGCATCCTGGGGGCCGGCACCATGGGCGCGGGTATCGCCATGGCCTTCGCCAACGCCGGCTTCCCGGTGGTCCTGTGCGAGCAGCAGCAGGCCGCGCTGGAGCGCGGGCTGGCACTGATCCGCCACAACTACGGGGTCAGCGCCGCCAGGGGCAAGCTCACGGAGCAGGAGGTCGCGCAGCGCATGGCGCTGATCACGCCAACGCTCGCCGACACGGACCTGGCGCATGCCGACCTGGTCATCGAGGCCGTGTTCGAGGACATGGCCGTCAAGCAGGCCGTGTTCAGCCGGCTCGATGCCATCTGCAAGCCGGGCGCGATCCTGGCCACCAATACCTCCCGCCTGAACATCGATGTCATCGCGGTGGCCACCGCGCGCCCGCAGGACGTGATCGGGCTGCACTTCTTCAGCCCGGCCAACGTGATGAAGCTGCTGGAGGTGGTGCAGGGCAAGCGCACCGCGCCAGAGGTGATCGCTGCCTGCATGACGCTGGCCCGGGCGGTCGGGAAGATTCCAGTGCTGGTGGGCGTATGCGAGGGCTTCGTCGGCAACCGCATGCTCACGCCATACTGGCGCGAAGCCGGCTTCCTGCTGGAGGAAGGTGCTTCGCCGCAGCAGGTGGACGGCGCGCTCACGCGCTTCGGCATGGCCATGGGCCCGCTGGCCATGGCGGACCTGGCCGGCATGGATATCAACTGGGCCACGCGCAAGCGGCTGGCGCCCGCGCGGCCCGCGCACTTGCGCTATTCCAGCGTGGCCGACCGCATCTGCGAGATGGGCCGCTTTGGCCAGAAGACCGCTGCCGGCTACTATCGCTACGAACCGGGCAGCCGCGTGCCGCTGCCCGATCCGGTGGTCGACGAGATCATTCGTGGCTGCGCCGCCGAGGCCGGCATCCGGCGCCGCGATATCAGCGACGAGGAGATCGTGGAGCGCTGCATGCTGGCGCTGGTCAACGAAGGCGCGCGCATCCTGGAGGAGGGAATCGCGCGCTGCGCGGCGGATATCGACGTGGTCTACGTGCACGGCTACGGCTTCCCGGCATGGCGCGGTGGCCCGATGTTCCATGCGCAGTCCGCCGGCCTGGCGCCGACGCTGGAGAAGATCCGCGCGCTCGAGGCCGCCCATGGCGCGCACTGGGCGCCGGCACCCTTGCTGGCAAGGCTGGTAGCGCAGGAACAGCGTGCGTTCGACGCCGGCTGACGGCCTGCCGCGGCGATACCGCGCCCATACCGCGCCCATACCGCGCCGCGCCTGGCTGCTGACCGATCCCCGCGGCCGGGAGCGCTGGCGCGTGCGCGGCGCCGGCCTTCGGTGGCCGGGTTGCCTTCCCGCGCAAGGCGCGCGACACTAGCAGGCATCTTGCTGGTTCATCGTCGTCCGGGGAGACACAAT
The DNA here is from genome assembly GCF_056397345.1 of Cupriavidus sp. 05N38. Taxonomy (NCBI): domain Bacteria; kingdom Pseudomonadati; phylum Pseudomonadota; class Betaproteobacteria; order Burkholderiales; family Burkholderiaceae; genus Cupriavidus; species Cupriavidus sp. 05N38. The sequence goes on along the minus strand of NZ_JBFTNF010000002.1, from coordinate 154,751 downwards.
GCAGCGCGCCGCCATGACCGTGGTCCTCTGCCTGTTCGCAGGCATCGCCTCAGCGCAGTCCACCGGCGAGTCGTGCCGGGACAAGATGCAGCGCATCAGCCGCCAGATCGACGCCGCGCGGGCGCATGGCAACCAGGAGCAGCTCGCCGGGCTGGAAACGGCGCTGGCGCAGACCAGGAAGCACTGCACCGACGCCGCGCAGGAACACAAGCACCAGCAGAAGATCGCCCGGCTGCGCGCCAAGGTAGGCGAGCGGGAGGCTGACCTGCAGAAGGCCCAGGACAACCACAGCAGCGCATCCAAGATCGCCTCGCGCCAGCGCAAGCTCGACGATGCGCGCGCGGAGCTGGCCCGCGCCGAGGCGCCCGGTGCGCATTGATCCGCGGCGCGCGGGCCGTTGCCGCGTGCCGGCATGACGGCGTCGCCGCTGCACTCGCGCCTGCCGCCGCCGCTGCGCCGGCTGCTGCGCCCCTTGCTCGATCCGGCCAGGCGCTACCGCCATGCCCGCCTGATCCACGCGGTGCGCGTGGCGCTCGGGCTGCTGGCGTCCATCGTGCTGACCACCGGCATGCGCATCCCGCACGGCGAGTGGGCATCGATCACCCTGCTGGTGGTCATCGGTGGCCTGCAGCACCACGGCAATATCCGCCGCAAGGCGGCTGAGCGCGCCCTCGGCACGCTGATCGGCGCGGCCGGGGGGCTGGCGATCATCGTGCAGCAATCCTATTTCCACATGCCGGTGCTCAGCTATGCGCTGATCGTGATCGCCTGCTCCGTCTGCGCGTATCACGCGATCGGCAAGGGCGGCTATGTCGCGCTGCTGTCGGCCATCACCATTTTCATCGTCGCCGGCCACGGCGAGAACGCCGTCGCCGACGGCCTGTGGCGCGCGGGCGATGTGCTGATCGGCATCGCGGTGGCGCTGCTGTTCTCCTTTGCCTTGCCGCTGCATGCCACCTATACCTGGCGCTACCAGCTGGCCGAGGTGCTGCGCAGCTGCGCGCGCATGCATGGCGCCATCGCCACGGATGCATGCCTGGACCAGGCCGCCCTGCAACGTGCGATGGTCCTGCAGGGCGGCTTGCTGGTGCAGCTGCGCTCGCTGATGCCATCGGTGGCCAAGGAGACCAGGATGCCGATGGCACAGCTGGAGTCGATCCAGCATGCGCTGCGGGTGTGCATCAGCCTGCTCGAGGTGCTGGCGGCGGTCCGCCCGCCGCTGGACGGGGGCGCCGATGACGCGGCCGCGGTCCGGCGCCAGCTGCGCGCGCGGGCGCGGCGCATGCAAGCCATGCTGATCGGGATGGCGCGTGCCCTGGCCTACGGGGTGACCGGGCGGCTGGAGGCGCGGGGCAAGGCCGTGCGCGAAGCGCCGGAAGCAGCGGGCCCGTGGGCGGGCTATATGTCGCTGAACTCGCGGCTGGAGCAGGAGTTTGCGTTGCTCAGGGACGCGCTGGCGGCGGACGCGGACAAATGGAATATCTGAGCGCGGCCGGCGCTCAGTCCACCTGGTCGAACAGCAGCTTCCCGTGCTCGTGCAGCAGTCCCACCAGCCGGTCCGCCACCGGAGAGAGCGCGATGTCCTTGCGGTAGGTGATGCCGAAATTGCGCACCAGCGTGGCAGCCCCCAGCCTGACTTCGACGAGGTCGCCGCCGCTGGCGCGCAGGGTGCGCCGGGAGACGAAGGTCAGCAGCTCGGTGTCCGCCACCACGCGCGGAATCAACGGAATCGAGTTGGTTTCGATCTGCACCACGGGCCGCGGCAGGCTGCGCGATTCCAGCGCATGGTCGAGCCAGGCACGGCTTGCCACGGCCCGGTTCGGCAGCGCCCACCGGTAGCCGGTCAGCGACTCGGGCACCGGCTTGCGGATCCGGAAGATCGGATGCCCCTTGACCGCCGCGACCACCACGGTGTCTTCGAGCAAGGTCTCGCAGTGGAACTCGTCTTCCTGTTCGGGAACGAAGCCGAGCACCACGTCGAGCCGGCCTTCGCGCAATTCGTCGCGCAATTCGTAGTTGTTGCGAATGGTCAGTTGCAGCACCACGTCGGGGGCCTGGCCGAGCAGCATCTTGCAGATGCGCGGCAGCAGGTACTCCGCGCCCAGCGGCCCGCTGCCCAGCCTCACCGTGCCGGCCACGCCACGGGCGATGGCGCCCACCTCGTCGCGCAGCAGGTCCGCTTCCTGCAGCAGGGAGGCCGCGCGGGCGCGCAGCGCGATGCCGGCGGCGCTCAGCTTCTGGCCGCGGCCCTCACGCTCGAACAGCGCCGCCCCAAGGGACGATTCGAGCCGGTCGACGGCCTTGGTCAGGGTTGGCTGGCTGCGATGCACCAGCTCGGCGGCGCGGCGGAAATTGCCGGCATTGGCCACGGCAAGAAAGTACTTCAGGTCGCGCAGATCCATCTCGGCACCTCGGTTGCAGCCGCGGGGGCGATACCCCAACTGATTACTTTTATTTAACAAACGACAAAAATTATAAGCTGGACGGCATCGGTCTGCGGGACAAGAATTCAGCATCGATCCAACGTTCGCTGCCATGTCCTACACCATCCTTGTCACCGCAACCCGTCTCGCACCCGCCGGCGTGCGCCTGCTGGAGGCCGCAGATGCCCGCGTGCACTACCTGGCCAATGCCGACGATGCAGGCGAGGTCGAACGCTTGCTCGCCAGTCTTCCCGTCGACGCCGTCATCTCCCGCACCGTCACGCTCGGCAGGGCTGCCATCCGTTCCTGTCCCACGCTCAAGGTGATCTCCAAGCATGGCGTCGGCGTCAGCAATATCGACGTCGATGCCGCCACGGAGCTGGGCATCCCGGTCTATGTCACGCCCGGCGCCAACGCGCAGTCCGTCGCGGAGCTGACGCTTGGCCTGATGTTCGCCGCGGCGCGTCGCCTCGCGTGGATGGACCGCGAGCTGCACGCCGGCCGCTGGTCGCGTGCGCAGGACGGGATGGAGCTGCACGGCCGCACCATCGGCCTGGTCGGGTTTGGCCAGGTCGCGCAGCGGGTCGCCCGCGTGTGCCTGGCGCTCGGCATGCAGGTCGCTACCTTCGATCCGGGCCTGGTCCGGGGCCCGCTTCCTGTCGGCGACGTGGTGCGCTGCGAGGCGCTCGATGCGCTGCTCGACATCAGCGACGTGGTGAGCCTGCACGTTCCCCTGAACCGCCACACGCGCAATATGCTCGGCGCGCCGCAGTTCTCCCGCATGAAGCGCGGCGGCATTCTCATCAATACCGCGCGTGGCGAAGTCGTCGACGAAGCGGCGCTGGTCCACGCGCTGCGCGGCGGCCAGCTCCATGCGGCCGGGCTGGACACCATGGCCGTCGAGCCGTTGCCCGCCGACAGCGCGCTGCTGACGCTCGACAACGTGGTGCTCACGCCCCACGTGGGCGGCTCCACGCCGGCGGCGCTGGCCGCGATGGCCAGTGAAGCGGCGCGCAATGTACTCGGCTTCCTGCAGGGCACCCCGCCGCCGATCCACGCCTGCGTCAACCCGGGCGCGCTCGACCCGCAAGACCTGCTTTCCGCATGAGGCCGCCGCCTCTGCCAATCCCCACGCAATGCATTCCAAGGAGACCCCGATGAACGCCGAACAGAACCCCACGCCGTCATGGCCGGCCGGATACCGCATCAACCCGGTTGCCGATGGCCCCGCGCCCGCGCTCGTCGCGGCCTTCCGCGAGATGCCGGTGGCAGCCATCGGCGATGCCATGAGCCGCCATATCGGCACCATCGGCCTGCGCCCCTATCACCGGCGCCCGGAGACTGTGCTGTGCGGCCCCGCCGTGACCGTGCGCGTGCGCCCCGGCGACAACCTGATGATCCACAAGGCCCTGATGATGGTCCGGCCGGGCGACGTGCTCGTCATCGACGGCGGCGCGGATGTGACGCAGGCGCTGGTCGGCGGCCTGATGCGCACCACCTGCCTGGCAAAGAAGCTCGGCGGACTGGTCATCGACGGCGCGATCCGCGATGTCCTCGAATGGGCAGAGGACGGCATGCCGGTCTTCGCGCGCGGCAACACGCATCGCGGCCCGAGCAAGGACGGCCCCGGCGAAATCAACGTGCCGGTCTCGTGCGCGGGCATGGCGGTCATGCCGGGCGACCTGATCGTGGGCGACGCGGACGGCGTGATTGCCGTGCCGGCGGCGCAGGCCGCCGACATCCTGCTGCGCACGCGTGCCCACCTGGAGAAGGAGGCGAAGATCCGCGCCGGCAATGCCGCCGGTACGTCGGACCCCGAGCGCTTCGACGCCACCTTGCGCGCCAAGGGCTTGCCGGTCTGAAGGCAGTCCGCCCCCGCAGAGGGGCGCATCCAACACAAGCGGAGACACTCATGCAACGCCGTCGATTTCTTCAAGCAGGCGCCGCGGTCGCGCTGGCCGCCGCGGGCCTGGCTCGCGCGCAAGGCCCCTGGCCGCAGAAGCCCCTTCGCCTGGTGGTGCCGTTCCCGCCGGGCGGCGGCACCGATGCCACTTCGCGCCTGATCGCCGAGAAGCTGACCGTGCTGGAGCGCTGGACCCTGGTGGTCGACAACAAGCCCGGCGCCGGCGGCAACATCGGACTGGACGCGGTCGCCAAGGCGGCAGCCGATGGCTACACGATCGGCATGGGCCAGGCGGCCAACCTCGCCATCAATCCGGCGCTCTATCCGAAGATGCCCTTCGACCCGCTCAAGGACTTCACGCCCATCGTCGGCGTGGCGGCGCAGCCCGTGGTCCTGGTGGTGCGCCAGGACTCGCCGCTGCGCACGCTGGCCGATTTCGTCAAGGCCGCGAAGGCGCGCAATGGCGAGATGGGCGTTGCCCAGGCCGGCAACGGCACGGTCGGGCATCTTGCCGGGGAGATGCTGGCACGGCGCGCCGGGGTGCGGGTCCTGCAGGTGCCATACAAGGGGGCGGGCCCCGCCATGACCGACCTGCTCGGCGGGCAGGTGGACGCGTACTTCGGCAATACCGTGTCGGTGATGCCGCAGCTGCTGGCAGGCAAGATCCGCGCGATCGCGGTCACCTCCGCGCAGCGCCTGCCTGCGCTGCCGTCGGCTCCCACGATCGCCGAGCAGGGCTTCGCCGGCTTCGAGGCGACCACATGGCTGGGGCTGGTCGGCCCCTCGGGCCTGCCGGCCGAAATCACCGCAAGGCTTTCCGCGTCGACCATCAAGGTGCTGGCACGCCCCGATGTGCAGCAGAAGCTGGCGCAGGAGGGCAGCATCGCCACGCCCACCACGTCGTCGCAGTTCGCCGCCCATATCCGCGCGGAACACGCCAAATGGGGCGCGCTGATCCGCGAGGCACAGATCAAGCTCACCTGAAGCGGATGCCGGCGACACGGCACCACAAGGCAATTGAAGAAGCCAGAAAGGAGACAGACCATGCAACGCACACACGCCAACGCACCGACGCCGCAGCGCCACGCGCCTGCCCGCATCGGCGCCGCCCTGCGCCGGTTCTTGCTGGGCGCGATGCTCGCCGGTCCGGTATTCGGCGCCGCGGCCGCGACGGATCCGATGCCCACCGCGCAGGACCCGCGGCTGGTCGAGGTGGCCAGCTCGGACCGCGTCGTCAACGCCGTGGCGACCACGCCGGATGGCCGCCTGTTCGTGTCGATGCCGCAGGTGGAGGGACCCGGCGCGCAGGTCGCGGAGCTGAAGGACGGCAAGTTCCTGCCCTACCCGAACCTGGAATGGAGCCTGTGGAAGGACGCCGCGGATCCCCGCACTACGCTGCTGCACGTCAACACGGTGCGCATCGGCCCCGACGGCGACCTGTGGGTGGTGGACGCCGGCGGCCCGCGCGTAGGCGGCAAGGCCGTGCCCGGGGCCGCGAAGATCGTGCAGATCGACGTCGGGACCAACCGCATCCGCCGCATCTACCAGGCCGACCCCGCCGTGGTCCGCGAATACAGCTACTTCAACGACATCCGCTTCAACGGCAACACGGCTTATATCAGCGATGCCGCCGCCATCCATCCCGCCGTCGTCGTGCTGGACCTGGCCAGCGGCAAAATGCACCGCACGCTGGAAGATCATCCGTCCACCGTGGCCGCGCACGCGATGATCGCGGACGGCGGGCGCGTGATCACGCTGAAGGACCCGATCCCGGACAGCACCGGCAAGCCTACCAGCAGCAAGTACGTCAACATCGACCAGCTCGAAGTCAGCCCCGACGGCAAGTGGCTGTACTTCCAGCCGATCGGCGGCCCGCTGGCACGGGTGCCGACCGCGCTGCTCGACGATCCGGGCGCGCCCAAGGCGGCCGTTGCCGCGGCCGTGGAAAAGGTGGCCGACACATGGATGGCGGCGGGCAGCGCGATCGATGCCGCCGGCAACATCTATATGTCGAAGGTCACCAACCGCAGCGTGATGAAGATCGCGCCGGACGGCACGGTTTCCACGCTGGTCGCGGACCCGCGGCTGACCTGGATCGATGCCATGTGGGTTTCCAACGACGGTGACCTCTACATGCCGGCGGCCCAGCTCGACCGCACCTCGGCGAACCTGGCGGGCGCCCCGGCGCAGATCACGTATCCGGTGAAGATCTACCGCCTGGCCATCCGGCAGAAGCCGGCCGGCAACGACCACAAATAGCAAGCCGCCGGACTGCGGACTGCAGATTGCAGACAGCAGATTGCAGGCAGCGGCATGGCGGCCCGGCGCGAGATGCACCATGCGCGCGCCGGGCCGAAGCACCGAAGCACCGAAGCAGGAGATCCCTATCCATGGACAGAATCGATTGCGCCGTCATCGGCGCCGGCGTGGCGGGCCTCGCCATCGCCAGGGCCCTGGCGGCCGCGGGGCGTGAGGTCGTCATCCTCGAAGCGGAGGCGGCCTTTGGCACCCACACCAGCGCGCGCAACTCGGAAGTCATTCACGCCGGCATCTCGTATGCGCCCGGATCGCTCAAGGGGCGGCTCTGCGTGGCCGGCAAGGCCGCGCTCTACGCGTATTGCCGCGAGCGCGGCATCGGGCATCGGCAGATCGGCAAGCTGATCGTCGCGGTGGAGCCGCAGGACCTGGGCGAACTGCCGAAGTACGTGGAGCTCGGCCGCGCGCAAGGCGTGACCGACCTGCGCATCATCGGGGCCAGCGAGGCGCGCGACCTGGAAGCGGAAGTCCGCTGCGCCGGCGCATTGCTGTCACCCTCGACCGGCATTGTCGACAGCCATGGGCTGATGCTCTCGTACCTGGGCGATGCGCAGGGCGACGGCGCCGCGCTGGCGCTCAACAGCCCCGTGCAGGGCGGCGAAAGCACGCGCGACGGCATCGTGTTGCGGGTGGGCGGCGCCGAGCCGATGGAGGTGCTGTGCAGCACGGTGATCAATGCCGCCGGGCTCGGCGCCCAGCGCGTTGCCGCCGCCATCGCGCAGATGCCTGCGGAGCGGATTCCCCGCCTGTACTACGCCATCGGTCATTACTTCACGCTGGCGGGCAGGTCGCCGTTCCGGCGCCTGGTCTATCCCACGGGCAGGGAGGGCGCGCTGCGCGCCCATGTCACGCTCGACCTGGGCGGCCAGTGCAAGTTCGGCCCTGACCTCGACTGGCGCGACGGGGTGGACTACCGCTTCGACGAGAGCCGCAAGCCGCGCTTCCTGGAGGCCGTGCGCCACTACTACCCGGGCCTGCGCGACGAGGACCTGCAGCCCGGCTACACGGGCATCCGTGCGCGCCTGGCAGGGCCCGGCTCGTCCATGCACAACACCGCGACGGACTTCGTCATCCAGGACGCATCGGCGCACGGCGTCCGCGGGCTGGTCAACCTGTTCGGCATCGAGTCCCCCGGGCTGACCGCCTCGCTGGCGCTCGGCGACCATGTCCGGGAGCTGGCGGGCGCGTGACGGGGGCCTGGCCACCGTGGTGCCGGCAGGCCGGCCCCGCGCGCATATGTTGGCGCTGCCTACCGCTTGCGCTGCAGGAATTCGTTCATGAAGCGCTGCGGCTCCCCGGTATCGAAGGCGCTGCCGAACTCGCCCACGCTGTCGTTGATGGAGACATCCAGCGGGGCGTCTTCCCATGCGCGCAGCAGGCGCTTCTGCTGGCGCACCGCGGTCGGACCGAAGCTGGCAAGCAGCGAGGCGACGCGCTGCACTTCAGCATCCAGCTCCGCCAGCGGCACGACCTTGCTGACCAGGCCCCAGGCCAGGGCTTCCTTCGCATCCGATATCTCGCCGGTCAGCAGCATCCATGCGGCGCGCGCGTTGCCGATCAGGCGCGGCATGAGGGCGGCGTGGATCACCGAGGGGATGCCCACCTTGACCTCGGGCATGCCGAGCTGGGCGTTGTCCGCGGCGATGCGGATATCGCAGGCCAGCGCCAGCTCCAGGCCGCCGCCCAGGCACCAGCCCGGCATGCGGGCGATCACGGGCGCGGGAAAGTGCCGCAGCGCGTCGCACAGGCCGCGCAGGCCGCTGATGAAGGCCTCGCCGCTGGCGCGCGTCAGGCTGGCCATTTCCTTGATGTCGGCGCCGCCGATAAAGCCTTTTTCTCCCGCGCCCTGCACGATCAGCACGCGGATATCGGCGCGGCCGGCGAGCGTGCCGACGGCTTGCGTGAGCGCCGCGATCACCGGCGTGCCGAGGATGTTCAGCGAGCCGGCTTCGCGGATGGTGAGGGTGGCGATGCCGCGCTCGTCGACCTCGACGCCGGCGTGCTTGCCGGTGGTCTTGTCCTGGGTGGTGTCTGTCTGTGTCATGGGTCCGGCTTACTGGAGTTTGGTGAAATGGATCTCTTCGACGACCTTTTTCCAGTGCGCGTTCTGGCCGCGGATCAGGTCGCCGAAGGCCTTGCGGGTCATCGGGCTGGGGATGGCGCCCTGTTTTTCGATGGCGGTGACGACTTCCGGATCGGCCAGCACGCGGCGCACCGCGTCGTTAAGCTGGTCCAGGATCGGCGCGGGCGTGCCCGCGGGCGCGCCGAGGCCGAACCACGACGGGTTGTTCATCGCCGGCAGCCCGGCCTCGGCATAGGTCGGCACATTGGGCAGCGCCTTGAGGCGCTGCTTTGCCGCCACCGCCAGCGGGCGCAGGCGGCCGCCCTGGATCAGGCTGGAAGAGGAAGGGATGTTGTCGAACACCACCTGGATCTGTCCCGCCACCGCATCGTTGAGCGCGGGGCCCAGGCCCTTGTAGGGCACGTGGAGCATCGTGGTGCCGGTCTCGTTCATGAACAGCTCGCCGTTCATGTGGCTCAGGCCGCCGTTGCCGGAGGAGCCGAACGAGTATTTGCCCGGGTTGGCCTTGAGCAGCCTGACGAAGGCGGGCAGGTCGGCGGCCGGGAAGGCGGGATTGACCACCAGCACGTTGGGCACGTCGGCCAGGTTGCTGATGGGGTCGAAGTCCCTGACCGGATCGTAGGCGTTCTTCGCGTACACATTGGGATTGACCGCGTGCGAGCTTTCCACCTCCATCACCAGGGTATAGCCGTCCGCCGCTTGCTTGGCGGCGTAGGCGCTGCCTACCGCGCCGCCTGCGCCGGGACGGTTTTCCACCACCACGGGCTGCCTGAGCACGGCGCCGAGGCGGGTGCCGACGATGCGCGCGATGATGTCGGTGGTGCCGCCGGCGGCGTAGGGCACGATCAGCTTGACGGGCTTGTCGGGATACGTGGAGGCGCCGGCGCCGCTGGCGAGGGCAAGGCCGCCGACCAGGGTGGCGGCGAGGATATGTGTGTTCAAGCGTTGTCTCCGGATAAGGGTGTGTCTTGGTGTTGTGGCGCCGGTGTCCGGCGTTGCCCGCTGCCGCGCGGTGTCGCGCATCATGCGTGGGCCGGCATGTCGTGCTCGCCGAGCAGGGGAGGTGCCGCGCGCGCAGGTGCGCCGTCACTGGCCAGCATGGGATTGCGGATCATCGGCACGGGCCCGAGCGTGGGGTGCTCGGCGGTCTGCACCAGCCGGCGGTGCACTACCTGCGGATGGGCGAAGACCTCCTCCATCGAGTTGATCGGTCCCCACGGCACGCCGGCGGCGTCGAACGCATCGGTCCAGGCCTGGCGTTCGCGCGTCGGGAAGACATCGGTGAGGACCTGGCGCAGCGCGGGCAGGTTGGCGATGCGCGCGGAGTTGGTGGCGTAGCGATCGTCCGTCGCCAGCGCGCCGAGCCCGGCCACTTCGCAGAAGCGGGCGAACTGGGCATCGTTGCCGATGGCCAGGATGAGATAGCCGTCGGCGCAGCGGAACACTTCGTACGGTGCGCAGTTGGGGTGGGAATTGCCGCTGCGCCGCGGTGCGCGACCCGACACCAGGTAGTTCGAAGCCTGGTTGGCATTGAGCGCCACGGCGACATCCAGTAGCGCGATGTCCAGGTATTCGCCCGCGCCGGTGGCGTGCCGGCGAAACAGCGCCGCCAGCACGGCCGAGGTGGCGTACATGCCGGTGGTCAGGTCCACCACCGCCACGCCGGTGCGCAGCGGGCCGGCGCCGGGCTGGCCGTCGGGGTGGCCGGTATAGCTCATCAGGCCGCCCATGCCCTGGAAGACGTAGTCGTAGCCGGGCTTGTCGGCCATCGGGCCACTCTGGCCGAAACCGGTGATCGACAGGTACACCAGGCGCGGATTGAGTGCCCTGAGCGTTTCGTAGTCCAGCCCGTAGCGGCGCAGCGTGCCGACCTTGTAGTTCTCCACCAGCACGTCCGCTTCCAGCGCGAGCTGGCGGATCTGCGCGGCGCCCTCGGGCGTGGTGTAGTCGATGGCAACGGAGCGCTTGCCGCGGTTGCAGCAGATGAAGTAAGCGGAGAGGCTGTCGTCGCCGGCGGGATCCTGCAGGTAGGGCGGCCCCCAGCCGCGCGTGTCGTCGCCGTGGCCGGGGCGTTCCACCTTGGTGACTTCTGCGCCGAGGTCGGCGAGGTTCTGCGTGCACCAGGGGCCGGCCAGTATCCGGGACAAATCCAGCACCTTGATGCCGGCCAAAGCCTGATGAAGCATGGGTTCTCCGCAAGACTGATGGTGATGATGCGGGCGAGTGTAGCGACGGCCCCGCGGGCGGGCCAGTTCATAGTTTTGAAAGAAGCGTTCGCGGAATTCGAAGGAAGGCGCGCCTGCAACCGGGCACAGCCGGGCGCCCCGGACGCATTCATTTCCTAGCCTTGTGCGGCACGCGCTACACTTGAGCTGCCGCGCCCGCGATCTGGGTGCGGCAAGCCTGCGCCTGGCGCGGCTCATTTCCCGACCTCACCCCCCCTTGCGAGGAGATGCACCATGGCTACGACCTCAAATCCGTTTACCGATTTCAGCAAGTTGCTAGAGCAGTTCAAGCTTCCCGGCGTCGACATGACCTCGGTGATCGAAGCCCGGCGCAAGGATATCGATGCGCTGACGGAAGCGAACAAGGTTGCCTACCAGGGCATGCAGGCGCTGGTGCAGAAACAGACGGAGATCCTGAGCAAGACCATGCAGGAGATCCAGACGGCCGCGCAGCATATGTCCACGGGCGGCAATCCGGCGGAAGCCATGGCCAAGCAGGGCGAGTTCGTGCAGCAGGGACTGCAGAAGGCCTTCAACAATATGCGCGAGCTGGCCGAGATGGCGCAGAAGTCGCAGGCCGAAGCGCTGGCGGTGATCACCAAGCGCGCCGAGCAGAATATCGAAGAAGCCAAGAACCTGATGAAGGGCAAGTAAGCACGGGCGGATGCCGGCGGGCGCGAACCAGGTTCCCGCCCGGCGCCTGCCGCCGTGTCCCGCGCACGGCCTTCCCGGCGCGGATCGCGCCGGCCCCGGCGGGCCGGTCCGCGTGCTCAAGGAAAGGCAAGCCACATGCTCGCGATTACTGGTGCCGACCCCCGATGGGGCTGGGCGCTGGCATCCTGATCACGCCGCGATTGCCGGGCTACACCGTGGCGGTCTGCCTGAGCGTGACCGGTCTGCCGGGTTTGTCCGGCGGCCGCGGGCCAGGGCAGTCGAAGCAATTCCTCAGACCAGGCCAAGAGCGCGCAGCTTTGCGTCCGCCGCCGAGTAGGGCCGTTCGCAGATGATCTTGTCCGAGTTCGCGGCAAACTCGAACGTCGCCGCCATTCGCACGCGGAACTTCCGGCCGGTTGGCTCGAAGACCTTGCCGTTCGCCTTCAGCGGGCCGAGGTGCGTGCCAGATAGCCAGAATTCAACGAGAACAGTGTCATCGTCCGCGGCGATGGCGATGATCTCATTGGCAAGGTCGGGGAAGGGGATGCGCGAGGAATCGAAGTAACCCCGGACCTGCTCCTCGCCGTCAAACACGACCCCCGTAGCGTGCATTTCATACCGGGGGTGCTGGAATGTGTTGATCACGGCGTCCCACTCGTGGGTGCATTCCAGTGCCATGTGGTCGCGCACGGTCTGAATGCGCGCGGCGCTCAAAGTATCGGTCATCCTTGTTCTCCGTCGGATATGTCTAGGGTAATGATGGGCGGCTCGAGTCGGGCCGCCGCGAGAATTGGTGCTGAACTGCCCGGGCGTTGCCTGTCGGCCGATCGCGCGACGGCATGGCCCTGTCCGGCTTTTAGCGAAGCAGACGCCACCCGCCATCCACGGTGAACTCCCCGCCGGTGATATAGCCTGCTTCGTCCGATGCCAGGAATGCGATCAGATTGGCGACATCCTCGGCCCGTCCCTGGTCGCCGAGCGGAATCTGGCGTCCGTTCGGCCTGGGGTCTGCGCCGCCCGCGGCCTGGCGTTGCTGGTATTGGGTGAAGATGCTCTCAAGCATCGGCGTGGACGTCTTCCCGGGATGCACTGAGTTGCAGCGGATCTTGTTGCCGTTTTCCGCGCCGGCCAGGGCAACCGTCTTGGTCAGCTGTGTGACCGCCCCTTTGCTGGCGCCGTACGCGACACTTTGCGTTGTCGGGTAGTAGGCACCCACTGAAGCCAGGTTGATGATCGAGCCTGCACCGGTCTGCCGCATCGCGGCCATCGCCTCGCGGCATCCCAGGAAGGTCCCGTCGAGGTTGACCGAAAGCACGCGGCGCCAGTCGTCGAGCGTGGTCTTGGCCAAGGTGCCATTGACGACGTCGCCAACGATGCCTGCCGCGTTGACCAGCACATCAAGCCTGCCATGCCGGTGCAGAATGGCTTGGACGGTGTGCGCCCAGCTCGATTCGCTGGTCACGTCGAGCGGCACGAACTCGCCGCCAATTTCCGCGGCGACCTTTGCACCGTTGCTGCTGGCCAGGTCGGCAATCACCACTGTTGCCGCGCGCTGGGCCAGCAAGCGCGCCGTGGCGGCTCCGATGCCGGACGCGCCACCAGTGATCAGGGCTACTTTCTCCGCGAACTGCGCCATTTTCCTGTCTCCTGTTTGTTGTTCTGCAGTCTCTTTCCAGTTTGCGAGCCTCGTTTTCGTCAAACTGAAGAAACGTTTCCACAGATGGATTGCATTGTTGTTCCGGGTTTAAATCGCAACAATCATGGTAAACACTAGCCTTGTTGGCGGGCCTGTTGATGATATATTGTAAAAACGTTTCTGCAAGGGCAGGGCAGACTTTTCAAGATCACTAGGAGACACCGATGAGTTATCTGTTTGGCGCGGTTCGGCAGCTTGGTTACGTCGTGAACGACATTGAGAAAGCAATGGCGCACTGGACGGAGAAGCTCGGTGTCGGGCCCTGGTTCTACAAGGAAGACGTTGGTACGACCGAGTTTCGCTACTACGGCAAGAATTCGACGCCGCCCAAGCTCTCCATCGCCCTGGCAAACTCGGGGGATCTGCAGATCGAACTGATCCAGCAGCGAGATGACGCGCCCTCGCTCTACCTGGACTCATTGAAGCGAAGCGGCGAGGGCGCGCAGCACATCGCGTACTGGACGGAAGACCGCTTCGACGAGATCGTCGGCCGGCTTCTGGACGCCGGCTACGTGGAGGGGCATGGCGGCCGCATGGGGTCGCGGGGTCGCTTTGCCTATTTCGTCAACCCCGACCTGCCTAGCGGGATGTTCGAGATCTCGGAAATGGCCGGCGGCAAGGCCGAATATTTTGCCGAGGTGAGGCGTGCCGGCCTCGCCTGGGACGGCAAGGGCGAGGCCATCCGGCTGATCGGCGCCCCGCGATAGTTGCCATCCGGGGCTGGAGCGTTCCGCGAGGGGCGCTCTGACCTCGGGGCGGGACGATCTCTGCCTCCACGAGTGCGCGTCATCCGGTGAGCTAGAATGCTCGGCATTCATATAAGACGTTACTCAGCCTGAACCCGCTGCCTCGCGGCGCACGTTGGGGCAAAAGGAGAGAATCGATGTTGCAGTCCCGTGCACTGCCTGAACATGTGTGGCGCAGCGTGTCGCACCAGACTGTGTCGGGTGTTTGGTCGAGCATGCGCGTGGCCCCGGGCGCTTTGGCCAGCCAGCGCACAACGATGCACGCCAAATGAAGCCGCGCATCACGATCCGGGAGGTGGCAAAGGAAGCGGGCGTCTCCATTGGCACGGCTTCGCGCGCGCTCAATCGTGCAGGGCGGGTGAGCGAAGCCGCCATTGCCGCTGTCACCAAGGCCGCGACCCGCCTGGGGTATGAGCCGGACGCCATTGCCCAGAGCATGCGCACGCGCTCGTCGGGAGCCATCGGCATCCTGGTCTCCGATCTGTCGAACCCGCTTTACGCACGCATCATCATCTCCATCGAGGCGTCCCTGCAGGCCGCGGGCTACGCGCTGCTGATCGCGAGTACGCATAACGATGGCAAGCGCGAGAAGAACCTGATCGACCTCTTTCGCCGGCGACGGGTGGACGGGCTGATCCTTGCCCCTTGCGATGCAGAGAATCCAAGGATGCTGGAGCAGCTTTCGCAGGAAATGCCGGTCATCGCCCTTGACCGGGACCTTTCCGTGGTCGGAACCGGTGTTCATGTCGATCACTATGGCGGTGCCATGCAGGCGACCCGCTATCTGCTGAACCTGGGGCATACGCGCATCGCGTTATTGACGCCTGGGAGTGCGCTTCGACCCGGGCGGGAGCGGATTGCCGGATTCACGGATGCGTACAAGGAGCGCGGGCTCAAGCCCGCGCCCAAGCTCATCCGTTCGGAGAAATCGGCGATGGAATTCGCTTTCAGCGAAGCGCTGTCGCTATTGTCCGGTCCGGATGCCCCCACCGCATTCCTGTGTCTCGGGACGCGGATCCTGTCGGGCGTGCTCCAGGCGCTGCGGCACACCGGCAGGGTTGTGCCGGATGACGTGAGCGTGATCAGTATCGGCGATACCGATCTCTCGCAACTGTTCAGCCCATCGATCACCTCGTTGACCTGGGACCTCGACGTAGTCGGCACGGTCCTCTCCCAGATCATGCTCAAGCGCCTGGAGAAGGATGCGGAGGTCGAGCCGGAGACGATCGCCATCACGACCCAGCTCGTTCTCAGAGAGTCTTGCGGGCCCGTTGCCGCCAGCCGCAAGAAGACCACGGCATAGACATTCCCGACCCCGACGGAACCCGGACAGCGCCGCTTCGAACTGAAGCGGTTTTTTTGTCCTGCATCCACTTGCCCAAACGGTAGAAACGTTTCTACAATGATCATGCCAACGGCGTCGTAGCCTTCGGACACGAGGTCGCGCCAGAACTATTTCGACAGGAGACATGCATGAAAGCTGCGATTCGCAACGAGACCGGACTGGTCATTGCAGATATCGAGATCCCTCGCCCCAAAGCCACCGAAATCCTTGTGAAGGTGCGGGCGAGTTCCCTGAATCGCGCAGACCTGTCGCTCGTCGATGGCAAGTCGCACGGCTCCGTCGGGGGCCCCGGCACGGTCCTGGGTCTTGAGTGGTCTGGTGACGTGGTCGAAGTGGGAGAGGCGGTCACCGCATACAAAGCCGGCGACAAGGTCATGTGCTCCGGCATCGGCGGGTTCGCCGAGTATGCCGTCACGGACTGGCGTCGCGCTTTCCCGTTTCCGGCGGCCGACATGGACTATGAAACCGCCGCCTGTCTCTGTGTCGCGCTGCGAACGACGCACACGGCGATGCGGCAGACCGCGCAACTGGAAGCGGGCCAGTCGGTCATGGTGCTGGGGGCATCGTCCGGCGTCGGCCTGATGAGTCTCCAGGTGGCCAGGCACTTCGGCGCGAGCCTGGTGATCGGCACCTCGACCAAAGCGGACCGGCGTGATCGGCTGGCCGGGTTCGGTGCCGATGTCGCGCTCGACAGCAACGATCCGGGCTGGGTGAAAAAGGTGCTCGAGCTCACGGACGGCCGCGGCGTCGACCTTCTCGTCGACTTCCTGGCGGGGCCGCTGATCAACGACAGCATGCGCGCCGTGGCCATAGTAGGGCGGATCGTCAATATCGGCCGGATGGCGGGAGAGAGCGGAACCTTCGATTTCGATCTTCACTCGATGCGCCGGATCCAGTATCTCGGCATGACGTTCAGGACCCGCTCGGTCGAAGACGTGGGGGCGATCGCAGAGCGCGTGCGCAAGGACTTCTGGCCCGCACTCGCGCGTGGGGAGCTGCGCCTTCCCATCGATGTGCGGCTGCCGCTCGATCGCGTGGCGCAGGCGTGCGAAATGATGCGCGAGAACACACATTTCGGGAAGATCGTCCTCACCCAGGATTCCTGAGCGACCTGGCTGGCAGACGTCCCGAATGCCGGTCCGCCGCCGATAGTCTCCGGACCCAGGCCGGGCGGGGATACCGGATCTCCCTGGCCGCCTGCACCGGAGTGCCTTTGCGCACCCGGCATCAAATTCCCCGCGGGTTTACCACCATTTGATCGTAAAGGCTGTCACCGCAAAATATGTGGAAACGTTTTACCTTGTTCCATCGACATGATAAGTGCCACGATCAGAAGTCTGATCAGAAATCTGAAAAGAGTGGTGCACCGCCCCACAAGTTGGAGACAGAAATGAAGAAGCTCAGCGCCCTCACCTTGCTCACTGCGATCACCCTGTCCGTTGCGGCTCAAGCACAGGGCGAAGTGGCGTATCCCAGCAAGCCGATCCGCCTGATTGTTCCCACGGCGCCAGGCGGCGGTGGCGATGTGTTTGCCCGCATCCTGGCGGACCAGGTCGGCCGTCGCCTGAAGCAGCCACTGGTGGTCGAGAACAATGCCGGCGCCGGCGGCACGATCGCCATCGGGCAACTGGCGCGCGCCACCCCGGATGGCTACACGATCGGCCTTGGCACGATGACCACGACCACGCTCGCGCCCGCCGTGTACCAGGCCTTGCCATACGACCCGGTCAAGGACCTGACCACGATCGCTCGCGTTGGCACATCGCCAATCATCCTGGTCGCCACCAAGGACTTTCCCGCCAACAACCTGAGGGAATTCGTGGCGGTAGCGAAAAAGAGCCCGACACCCATCCAGTTCGGCACGTGGGGGCCCGGCTCCACCGGGCACTTCTGTGCCGAGGTCCTTGCCCAGAAGACTGGCATCAAGCTCGACCATATTCCGTTCAAGGGGACCTCCCCGGTGGTTACCGCAATGCTCGGCGGCATCGTGAAGGTGGGCTGGCTGGACATTGGCAGCGGCACTTCCGCGGTCAGGTCCGGGAAGATCAAGGCGCTGGCCATGTGCACCCGCCGCAGCGCGAATTTCCCCAACGTCGCGACGTACAAGGAGCAGGGCGTCGATTTCGACCAATGGACCGGCTGGGCCATGTTTGCTCCGGCGGGCCTGCCCAGGGCGATCGCAGACAAGCTTGCCGCAGCGGTTCAGCAAGCGCTGAAGGATCCGGCCGTGACCAGCAAGATGGCCGATCTCGGCATTACGCCGGACTTCGTGCCAGGCAGCGAGCAAGCCGCGATCAACGCCCGCGATATCGAGGTCTGGAAGCGGATCGCGCGCGAAGCAAATATCACGCTGGAGTAGGCAGGCGCCGGATGCGGTGGCCGGGCCGCCGGGTGGCTGGCCACCGCCATGTGCTGCACCAGCAGGCGATCATTCCATAGGAGGTTGAGATGGCACTACCGAAGGTTGTTACGCATCAGGACCGTTTGCTGACGGTCAATATCCATGAGTCGCAAGAGTTCCCGGGATCCGAACCGGGCTCCACGATCATCCCCTTGTTTCTCGACCGCGAGAACGGCGTCTGGGTGCTGTATGGCAAGTTCGAGCCGGGCACGACGCTGCCGCCGCACTTCCACACCGGCACCGTGCATTTCTTTACGACCAAGGGGCAGTGGAACTATGTAGAGTACCCGGCCGACCCGCAAACCGCGGGTAGCTACCTTTACGAGCCCGGTGGCTCGGCGCATACGTTTTCAGTGCCGGCCGATGCCAAGGAGCCGGCCGAGGGCTTCATGGTGGTGTACGGCGCCAACGTCATCTTCTCCGACGGGGAATACCAGAGTGTCCGGGATGCCGGAGCCATCGAAGAAGGCATTCTTGCCGCGGCCCGGCAGGCAGGCCTCCCCGTGCCCCGCTATATCCGGCCCAAGGGCGGCGCGGAGTTTTCGCGGGACTGACTCTCGATAGTTCGAAATGCGCTTCCCCATGCGTGCCCTGGGACAGGGCATGCGCGGTCGGCGCACGCTGCGCAAGGCGTGGTCGATCGATCCTCACCGATAAGAAAACAACGGAGACAAGTGTCATGAAGAAGTCCCTCTGCTTGGGTCTCTTGGCCTTATGCGCGGCGTTCGCTGGCACTGCCATGGCCGAAACCCCCGATGAATACCCGGCGCGTCCCGTCAAGCTGATCGTGCCGTCGGCGGCGGGCGGCGGCGCGGATGCGTTCGGTCGGCTGCTCGGCGAGCAGCTCGGCAAGCGACTCAGGCAGTCGTTCGTGGTGGAGAACATCGCAGGGGCCGCAGGCACGATCGCGATCGCGCAGCTCGCTCATGCCAAGCCGGATGGCTACACGATTGCGCTGGGGACGATGACCACTACCACGCTAGCGCCCGCGGTCTATCATCAGCTGCCCTACGATCCCGTCAAGAGCCTCACCACGCTGGCGCGGGTTGGCACGTCGCCGATCATTCTCGTGGCGACAAATGATCTGCCTGCAAACAACCTCAAGGAGTTCATCGAGCTGGCCAGGAAGAGTCCCAGGCCCATTCAGTTCGGTACCTGGGGTGCGGGCTCGACCGGCCATTTCTGCGCGGAGGTGCTTGCGCAAAAGACCGGCATCAAGCTCGATCACATTCCGTTCAAGGGCGGCGCCGCCGTCATGACGGCGATGATGGGCGATGTCGTGAAGGTGGGCTGGCTCGATATCGGCTCGGGAACCGCGGCAGTGAAGACCGGCAAGATCAAGGCGCTTGCCATGTGCACCCGGCGTACGTCGAACTTCCCGAACGTGGCGACGTACAAGGAGCAGGGGGTTGATTTCGACCAGTGGACCGGCTGGGCCATGTACGCCCCCGCAGGCGTCCCGAAGCCGTTCGTCGAAAAGCTCTCGGCTGCGCTCAGGGATGCGCTGCAGGACCCCGCCGTCAAGGCCAGGATGCTTGACTGGGGCATTACCCCGGACTACCTGGCCGGCGAAGAGCAGGCAGCCGTCAATGCCCGCGAGATCGAAGTCTGGAAGCGGGTTGCCAGGGAAGCGAATATCACGCTCGATTGATCGACATCGGCAGGCGCAAGTCAGGCCGGAAATCAGGCCGGAAATCAGGGCGAAAATCAGGTCGAAGACGCCGGATCGACCACAAGCGGGCCGCAGCTCTCCGGGGGTGCGGCCCTATGCTTTGCGGCGCGTTCCAGTCAGTGCGCTGGGGTATACTTTCGGCATGAAGCGACCTGTCCAAATCCGCGATGTGGCCAAGCTAGCCGGGGTATCGGCGAGCAGCGTGTCGCGCGCCCTGAATCGTGACCGCTACGCCAGCGAAGAACTCCGCGCCCGGGTTGCGGACGCCGTGGCAACGCTGGGGTACGAGCCGAATTCGCTGGCCCAGAGCCTGCGCAACCAGTCCAGTCGTACCATCGCATGCATGGTTTCCGACGTGACCAATCCAATGTACGCGGAGATCGTCGGCGCGGCGGAGCTTCGGTTCCAGGAAGCCGGATACCTGATGATCGTGGCGAATTCGCGCAATGGCACGAAGGAACTCGAACTCCTGAACATGTTCAGGCGCCGGCGCATGGATGGCCTGCTGCTGACCGTGGATGACGATACGCGTGAGGATGTGCTCGATGCCATGCGGGGTGCGGAAGCGCCCCTTGTGCTGCTGGATCGCGACAGTCCCCTGTCTTGCGATCGCGTCACGGTGGATCATCGGCAAGGCGCGCGTTCAGCGATCGCGTTTCTTCTCAGCCTCGGGCACCGGCATATCCTGCTGGAGACGCCGCCGGCGAGTGTCCGGCCGGGCCGCGAGCGCATCGCGGGCGCGCAAGAGGCAGTTCAGGCGGCCGGCCTGCCGTTGTCGGTACTCACGGTCATCGAGCATGCCGACCCTTCGCAGACGCGCGTATTCAGCGACGTTCTGCACGAGTTGTCGAAGCCAGCGCGGCCGACCGCCATCGTTTCGCTCGGCACGGAGATGCTCGCGGGTGCCCTGGCGGCAGTGGAAGCGAGTCGCCTCAGGATTCCGGAGGATATCTCGGTCATCAGTATCGGCGACACCGTCCTGGCACAGTTTGCCGCGCCCGGCATCACCGCGCTGCGCTGGGACTTGAAGCAGTTCGGCCGCACGGCGGCGGAACTGCTGCTGGATCGCATCGAGGGCCGCGGCGGCGACAGCAGGACGGTGATGTTCCCGACCGAACTCCTGCTGCGACGCTCGTGCATGCCGCCGCCGGAAGCTCAGCGCATATAGGCGCCCCCGTTCACATCGAGCGTGCTGCCGGTCATGTACGACGACAGGTCCGAGGCAAGGAACAGGCACGCGCCCGCGATCTCGCCGGCGCTCCCGGCGCGGCCGAGCGGCCAGCTCCCCGCCGCGGCATGCAGGACATCCTCCGGCGTATTGGTGCGAGAGAAGTCGGTGACGATCAGCCCAGGCGTGATCGCATTCGCGCGGATGCCGTCGGGACCCAGTTCCCGGGCGAGTGCACGGATGTAGCCGAGCACGCCGGCCTTCGCCGCGCAGTAGTGCGCGCCGCCAAATACCCCGCCGCCTTGCTGCGCCGACATTGACGACACGGCGATGATCGAGCTGGCCTTCTGGCTCCGCATGGCCGGGATCGCCGCCTGGGAGAGCTGCATGGTGCCTCTGAGCACAACGTCGGTGACCCGCAGGTAGTCCTGCAGCGTGATGTCGGCCGCGCAGACCTTCTGCGTGAGGCCGGCGTTGTTGATCAGGACATCGATGTGCCCGCCCGAAGCACCCCATTCCCGCACCTCGCTGATAGCGGCGAGGCAGGATTCCATGCTCGTAACGTCGCAACGAACCCCCAGGGCCACCGGCTCGCCCCGGGCGACATCGCGCGCGGCCTCCCTGACCTCGTCCTCGTCGAGGTCGAGCAGCGCCACCCGCGCGCCGTGTTCGATGAAGAGCCTGGCAGTTGCCCGTCCGATTCCCTTGGCGCGGCCCGCGCCGGAGATCACGGCGGTCTTCCCGGCAAGCAGTTTCCCGGTCATGGTTCTGGTTTCAATGCGGTTCATGCTGGTCTCTGGCTGTTCAAATACTTAGCGGTGGCCGGCGGGGACGCCCATGGAGGCGGCGATCCGTTTCGACGGCCACAGGATGATCTGCATCACGACGCACGCCAGGAGCAGGGTGCAGGACAAGATGACGAGGCTCCATCCGAATCCGCCCGTGGCCTGGCGGATGGTCGCCACCAGCAGCGGTCCGACCAGGCCGGAGCAGTTCGAGCAGGTGGTGATCAGCGCGATGGAAGCCGCGAGCCCCTCGCGCGGCAGCACTTCCCCGACGCTCGCCCATACCAGCGTGAGTGCGCTTGCCAGGCCGGCACCTGCAAACACCAGGCCCACCATGGCGATGAACAGGTGCTGTTGCATCAGCGCCGCCGTCGTCAGGCCCGCCGCGCCCACCAGCGCCGCAACCGCGAAATGTCCGCGGCGCTCGCGCGTTTTGTCGGAGTGGGAGGCCATCCAGAACGAGGCTGTCGCGCCGGCGATGGCGGGCAGCGACGACAGCAGGCCGATTTCCATCAATGACAAGCCCATGCTTTTCAGCAGCGTCGGCTGCCAGAAGGCAAGGGCATAGATGCCCAGGACGGTCAGGAAGCAGACCAGGCCGAAGCCCCAGGCCCTCGGCTGCCGCAGTGCGGTGCCAAGGTGGCCGGCGGCCCGGCCTTCGTTGCCGGAGCGCGCCAATGCCTGCACGCGCGACTTCTCCTCCGGCGCAAGCCAGTGCGCGCGGCCGGGATGGTCGTCAAAGCGCAGCAGGGTGACCGTGGCGAGGGCGAACGCCGGGAGGCTTTCCAGCGCGAACAGCCACTGCCACCCTTCGAGCCCGCCTTTGCCGTGCAGCCAGGTCATGACGCCGCCGGCAATCGGCCCGGAAAGGATCGGCGCAAAGCCGGCGCCCATCAGGAAGATGGCGTTGGCGCGGCCCCTGCGTTCCGGCGGATACCAGAGCGTCAGGTAGTAGAGCGCGCCCGGCACGAGCCCGGCCTCGAACATGCCGAGGAAGAATCGCGCCACGTAGAACTGGGTGGGTGTGGTGACGAACGCCGTCGCCGCGGACGCCACCCCCCACAGGACCATGATCCGGACCAGCGTGCGCTTTGCCCCGATACGCGTCAGCAGCAAGTTGCTGGGAATCTCGAACAGCACGTAGCCGAGAAAGAGCACGGTCGCGCCCAGCCCGAAGACGGTGTCCGCGAACCTGAGCGTTTCCTGCATCTGCAGTTGCGCGTACCCGATGTTCGTGCGGTCCAGGTAGTTGATGAAGTACGCCAGGAACAGCAGCGGCAGCAATCGCCAGGATATGCGCCGGAAGAGCGCGTCGTCTGCGGATGGCGTCGAAGCGCTTGCCGCTTCGCTGGGGCCGGCGCCCGATGTTGAGTGC
Organism: Cupriavidus sp. 05N38; assembly: GCF_056397345.1. Lineage (NCBI taxonomy): Bacteria > Pseudomonadati > Pseudomonadota > Betaproteobacteria > Burkholderiales > Burkholderiaceae > Cupriavidus > Cupriavidus sp. 05N38. The sequence continues at coordinate 131,959 of NZ_JBFTNF010000002.1, read as the reverse complement.
ATGAATTGTCTCCTCGTTTTGGTACCAGCCCGCACTGTCGGGGGCTTGTCCGAGGCAAGTGTAGTTCGACTGGAATCGATTGCACATAGGGATAACCATGGGCGCGCATCGGACGAACCGATCTGCGGTCGCCGGATGCGTGCTCATGTCTCGATGGCGGCCAAAACCCACAAAAATGCGGCGTATTTCGCAATCGCTGCACTATCCGTTCGCCAGCGAGAGGAATGCCGGTCTCTCATCCTAGGGTTATCCCTATTGGGAATCGATTCCAGAAACGAACTAAACTCGCCTCACTTCGAGCGGCAACGGCGGGCGGTCAGGGCCGGCCGGTGCGTGCCGGGGGCGAATCAACGAGGATCGAGGAGACAAGGAATGAGTCAGAAATTCGGCGGCGTCCGCCAGGTCGGGTACGTCGTGCGCGACATCAAGGCCGCGATGGCGCATTGGGTCAACCTGGGGATCGGGCCCTGGTTCTACATGGACGACGTCGGCACCAGGGAGTTTCGCTACTTCGGCGAGAACTCCCGCTTGCCGAAACTCTCGATCGCGCTGGCGAACTCGGGCGACCTGCAGATCGAACTGATCCAGCAAAGGGACGATGCGCCGTCGCTGTATAACGATTCCCTGAAGCGCAACGGGGAAATCGCGCAGCACGTCGCCTACTGGACGGAGGACCGCTACGACGAGATCGTCGCAACCTTGCTCGGACTTGGCTATGTGGAGGGGCATGGCGGTCGCATGGGTGGCGCCGGCCGCTTTGCGTACTTCGTGCACCCGGACTTTCCGAGCGGGATGTTCGAGATCTCGGAGATGGCGGGCGGGAAGGCGCAGTACTTCGAGGCGATCAGGCAGGCCGGGCTGGCGTGGGACGGATCCGATCCGGTGCGCATCGTCGAGGTTCCGCCGGCAGCGGCGCAGACCGGTGCGGGGGACTGATCCCGTGGATGCGCTCTCACTCAAGAACGAGCAACGGACGCTGGGCGCGTGCCTCGCCATGCAGGCGGCACTGCGCCCCGACAAGGTATTCCTTGTCTTCGAAGACCGGACCTATACCTACGGCGAGTTCGATGCCTGGGTGACCCGCCTGGCGCGCGGACTGACCGGGCTCGGCCTGCGCAAGGGGGACAAGCTCGCGATCATGCTGCCCAACTGCGCCGAGTTCATGGGCTTGTGGTTCGCGTGCGCGCGTCTCGGGCTGCTGGAGGTGACCGTCAACACGGCCTACCGTGGCCCGCTGCTGCGGCACGTGATCGAGCACTCGGATGCGCGCATGGCCGTGGTCTCGAAAGCGTTTGTCGAACGCTTCCAGGATGCGCACGTCGGCTTCGGCAAGCTCGAGGCCATGATCGTGCCGCGGGCGGACGGCGAAGCGCTCCCGGACTTGCCGATCCCGGGCGTCCGCTTCGAAACGCTGGAATCGTCCGGCGTGCCCCTGCCCGATGTGCACGTCTCGAACCGGGACCCGCTGGCAATCATGTACTCGTCGGGGACGACAGGGCCATCGAAGGGCATCCAGCTCTGCCACAACTACTTCTGGTGGCATGGCAGCAAGACCGCCGACGGGCGGCACATCGGCGACGATGACCGCCTCTACACCTGCCTGCCGCTGTTCCACGCCAATGCCCAGCTGGTGACGGTCACGCCGGCGCTGATGGCCGGCGCCACGCTGATCGTGGACGATCGCTTCAGCGCGTCGAATTTCTGGGAGCGTCTCAAGGGCTTCGGCGCAACGCAGATCAACTACATCGGCGGCATGATCCCGATCCTGATGAAGCAGCCCGACAGCCCCGCCGATCGCGACCACGCCGTCAGGTTTGCCTCGGGCGGCGGTGCGCCCAGGGACCTGTGGGAAGCATTCGAGCAGCGCTTCGGCCTGAAGCTCTACGAGGGGTATGGCCAGACCGAGAACTGTGTCGCGCTCGCAAGCCCCATCGACGCGCCGCGCGTGGGTTCGGTGGGATTGCCGATCTGCGGCTATGACGTCGATCTTGTCGACGGCAACGACGAGCCGGTTGGCGTGGATGCGATCGGCGAGCTCGTGTTCCGGCCCCAGGAGCCGTACATCATGATGGACGGCTACTACAAGAATCCCGAGGCGACGCTGGCGCAGAGCCAGAACCTGTGGTTCCACACCGGCGACCTGATGAAGCGGGACAGCGACGGCTACTTCTACTTCGTCGACCGCAAGAAGGATGCGATCCGCCGTCGCGGCGAGAACATCTCCGCATTCGAGGTCGAGATGGTCGTCAACGCGCACCCGGCGGTTCTCGAGTCCGCTGCCATTGCCGTGCCATCCGAGGTTGGCGAGGACGAGGTCATGGTTTGCGTGGTGCGCAAGGAGGGCTCGGCGCTATCCGCGCTCGAGCTGATCCAGCACTGCGAGAAGCTCATGCCGTATTTCTCGGTGCCTCGTTTTGTCGACTTCCGCAGCGACTTTCCCAAGACGCCGACGCATCGCGTTGAAAAGTATCGCTTGCGCGAAGAAGGGATCACGCCTTCGACCTGGGACCGGGAAAAGGCGGGCTATACGCTGCGCCGCTAGCCGGCGCGGGCCGGCCCGGATCGTGTGGATTGCCGGCATGGCCATGCGCGGCATAGCCCGGGCCAAGGCAATCGGAACTTCATGTCACAAGGAAAACCATGCGTGCATTTTTATCTGACGGCGACAGTGTCGTCCCGGCCGACGTGCCTCGCCCTTCGCCGGCCGACGGGCAAGTGCTCGTCAAGGTCCGCGCCAGCGCGTTGAATCGTATCGACCTGACGATGGCCAAGGGCAAACGGCATGGCGCGGCGGGTGGCCAGGGCGTGCCTCTGGGTGTCGAATGGGCCGGCGAAGTCGTCGCTGTCGGCAGCCAGGTCAAGGCCTGGCAAATCGGTGACCGGGTGATGGGCGCCGGCATCGGCGCATTCGCGGAGTACACGCTGGCCCATCCGGCCATGATGTACGCCATCCCGCAGGGCATGCCCTTCGAAGAGGCCGCGGCATTGCCCGTAGCCATGCAGACCATGCACGACGCCATCTCGACGCACGGCGCCATGCAGGCCGGCCAGTCGGTCCTGATCCAGGGGGCGAGTTCAGGGATGGGGCTGATGGGGATGCAGATTGCCAGGCTGCTTGGCGCGGGCCTGGTGCTGGGCTCCTCGACCTCCGCGGCGCGCCGGCAAAGGCTGCGCGACTACGGTGCGAACCTGCCGGTCGACACCGGCAGGAGCGACTGGGTCCAGGAGGTGACCAAGGCCACCGCAGGGATGGGCGTCGACCTGCTGGTCGATCTGATCGGTGGGCCGTTCGTGAATGGCGGGATGTCCGCAACCCGCGTGGGCGGCCGCATGGTGAATGTCGGGCGGGTCGCCGGCGAGAGCGGCGACTTCGACTTCGACCTGCATTCGATGCGCAGGATCACCTACATCGGCGTGAGCTTCCGCACCCGGACCCCGGCCGAGGTGGCCGCCGTCGTGGCGCGCGCCAGGCACGACCTGGAGCCGGCATTGAAGCTGGGCAAGATCAGCATGCCGGTGGACAAGGTGTATCCGCTCGCCGACCTCGCCGGCGCGCTGGAGCACATGGCGCAGAACGGGCATTTCGGAAAGATTGTCGTCACCGCCGGCTAGCGCGGTGACCGGGACGAGAAACAGGAGACAACATGGAAAACGTATATGTCATTGGCGTCGGGATGACGCCATTCGGCCGCTTGCTGGATCTGAGCATCAAGCAGATGGCAAGCGCAGCCGTCGACGCGGCGCTCAAGGATGCCGGCGTTGAAAAGGAAAGACTGCAGGCGGCATTCTTTGCGAATTGCGTGCAGGGCCATATGGAAGGGCAGCATATGATCCGCGGCCCCGTGGCACTGCGCCATATGGGTATCGGTGGCATCCCGGTCACCAGCGTCGAGAATGCCTGTGCCAGCGGCAGTACCGCGCTGAACCTGGCGTACAACTTCGTCAGGTCGGGGGAGGGGGATATCGCGCTCGCCGTCGGCGCCGAGAAGATGTATTCGCAGGACCGGGAGCGCATGTTCTCTGCGTTCGACAGCGGCTGGGACATCGCAGAGGTCGAGGCCGCCAGGGAGCGGCTGCTCAAGCTCGGCCGGGGCGTCGAAGTCCCGCCGGGCAGCACCTCTGCAAAGCCGTACAGTGTGTTCATGGACATCTATGCGGCTTCGGCACGCGAGCACATGAAGCGCTACGGCACCACCCAGCGCCAGATCGCAGCCGTCGCGTCCAAGAACCACAAGCACTCGCAGTACAACCCGCTCTCCCAGTACCGGAACCCGTACTCCGTCGAGGAGATCCTGGCGGCGCCCCCGATCGTCTATCCGCTGACCGCGCCGATGTGCTCGCCCGTGTCGGACGGTGCGGCCGCGGCGATCGTCTGCAGCGAGAGCGTCTTGCGAAGGCTCGGCCTGAGCCGCTCCCGGGCGGTGCGCATCGCCGCGTCGGTCGTACGCACCGGGGCCGATCGGGATGTGAACGATGTCGAGAACGCCTGCACCGCGATCGCGGCCAGGCTAGCTTACGAAAAGGCCGGCATCGCTCCGTCGGACGTATCGGTGGCCGAAGTTCACGACGCCACCGCGATGGGCGAGATTGTCCAGACCGAGAACCTTGGCCTCTGCGCGTTCGGCGAGGGCGGGGCGCTGGCGGAGCGCGGCGACACGGCGCTCGGCGGACGGATCCCTGTGAATCCCTCCGGCGGACTGGAGTCCAAAGGGCACCCCATTGGCGCGACAGGCCTGGCACAGATACACGAACTGGTGCTCCAGCTTCGTGGCGAGGCGCAGGGGCGGCAGGTTGAACATGCCGCGGTGGGCATTGCCGAGAATGGTGGCGGACTGATCGGCGTGGAAGAGGCAGTTGCCTGCGTGACGATTCTTTCGCGCTGAGTCCGAAGGGCTCTTCTTCTTTCTCGTCCAGGAGAAGGATGACAACAGGAACGCTGCGCGTTCCTGTTGTTCCCGGCAGGACGATCAGGCGGGTCGCGGCGTCGTCGCGCGACGCCTGCCACCTGAGCGTCTGCTGCCGCGCGGCACGAGAGCTGTGCCGCGCGATGCGCCGTCAGGCTACCTTGACGGCGCGGCGGGCGCCTTGCTGCACGGCGCCGGAGGCTACCGCGGTCGAGGCCTCGAAGTTCGACTTGACCGTCTCGGCGGCTTGCTTGGTTGCCTTCTGCACCGATTCATAGGTGTTGTTGGCGGCCGCGACCGTCGACTGCAGGAGCGCGGTGAGGGCTTCCGAGCCGGCCGGCGCGTTCTTCACGAAGGTGTCGACGAAAGCCTGCACGCGGCGGGTGTGTTGTTCGTACTGCGCTTCCACGGCCTTGGCGAGTTCGGTCTGCGTGTCGGAGGCGATCTCGTACACGTGTTGCACGTACGACAGCGCCTTGTCGGCCGCCGGTTGCGCCAGCGTGCCTCGCGTGGTGAAGACGTCGCGCAGGTCGCGGCCCGACAGGGCGGCCTGGATATTATCCTGGCTTTCGGCGATCGACGATTTGACTGCCTGCAGGTTCAGCTCGGCCAGTTTCTGGAAACCGTCGAAGGCCGTATTCGTCAGCGCGAACAGGTTGGCGAAATGGGCTTTCTGGGCTTCTGCGAACTGGTCGGACGAAAAAACGAACATGCGTGCTCTCCTGTGAATCGCCCGGCCGCTTGGCCGACTCAGGGCCGGCATGCACTGGATGTGGATGCCGTGCGGATCGGGTCGAGGGTCTGGTTCGGAAGGGATGGGCGTCACCGGTTTGCGCAGTGCACCATCCAAGGGCAGATTCTAGAGGGGGCTATTTGGATAGCCCCTAGGGACATACCCGGACATCTGGCGCTTATCGCTGTTGCTGTGCAGCATGGTCGACATCAAGCGCACCCCCGTGACGTGGGGAGCGGTTTCAACCGGCGGGCTTATGTTGGCTACCGCACGTCGCGCTGGCGGAATCGGCGGCTACCATGCCGCTGTTCTTCCCGACGCACGGACCTGCCATGCGCCACTGCGCCGTCCAGCACGAAGTGATCAGCGATACCCAGGCCTTTCACGCGCTCGCGCCGGAATGGGATGCGCTGTGGCAGAGGGCCAATGGCGCGCATTTCCAGTCGTTTGCCTATTGCGCAAGCAGCCTAGGGGTGGCCGCCACCATGGCGGGCCGCAAGCTGCAGTGCCTGGCCGGACGCTCGCAGGGCCGGCTCGTGGTGCTATGGCCGCTGGTCGTCTACCGCAGGGCGGGCTGGCGTTTCATGCAGCCGCTGGGGCCCGGCTACAACCCGCCTCACGACATCCTGGTCGAACCCGGCGCCGATGCCGCGGCGATCGTGTCTGCCGCCTGGCACGCCATGCTCGCCAGTGCCAGGCCGGACCTCGTCTACCTGCCGCGCGTGCGCAGCAGCTCGCTGCTGCACCGCTGCGCAAGCGAAAGCGGCCGGGTTGCCTATCGCCTGGACGAGATCACCCCCGTGGCGCGGATGCGCGAGCAGGCCGGGTGGACCGCATTCTGCCGTTCGCGCACCGGCCGCTCGCGCAATCCGCCGGACTACCTGCTGCGGCGATTCGAGGGGCAGGGCAAGGCCGAGGTCCTGATCGTCGATCACAACGACAGCCGGGCCGCCTTCTTCGTCGACTGGTTGCTGCTGCACAAGCGGCGCTGGGCCGAGCGCGGCGAGATAGAAAGCGCGTGGCTGTTCTCCGACGACAGCCACGCGTTCCTGATGCGCCTGATGGCGGTCGGCGACATGCATGCCAGCCGGCATGCCCAGCCCTTCCGCTTCTTTGTGCTGACGCTCGACGGCGTGCCGGTAGCGCTCAACCTGCTCGCCATCCAGAACCATTGCGTCGACCTCGTCATCAACACCTACGACGCCGCGTACGCGAAGTTGTCGCCGGGCACGGTGCTGATCGACTGGTGCGTGAAATGGGCCTTCGACCATCGCTTCGATTTCGACTTCGGCTCCGGACGGCAGCACTACAAGCAGTTCTGGAGCAATGGTGTCGCTTACGCCACGGCCAGCCTCCATGTCGCGCATACGCAATGGGGGCTGGCGGGCTACAGGCTGCTGCAGGGCGCGCGCTGGGCGCGCGGGCGCATCGCCCGGCTGCGCGGGCATGCAGAGGATGAGGACGGCCGCGACGGCAGCGCGTCCGCTCGCGCCACCCGGTCCGCGTGAGCCCTCTTGCAGATGGACGGCGCGGGCCGGTGCGCTGCTAGGCGTGCGTTCCGGCTTCGCGCAGCTTGGCCACTTCCTGGTTGCGCAGGATGAAGCGCTGGACCTTGCCGCTCGGCGTCTTGGGCAGTTCGGCTACGAACTCGATCTCGCGCGGATAGGCGTGGGCCGCCAGGCGGTTGCGCACATGCAGGCGCAGTTGCTCGGCCAGTTCGGGTCCCGCGCGGTATTGCGGGTCCAGCACGACGAAGGCCTTGATCAGCTCCGTGCGTTCCGGATCGGGTTTGCCGATCACCGCGGTCTCGATCACGGCCGGGTGCTCGATCAGCGCGCTCTCCACGTCGAAGGGGCCGACGCGGTAGCCCGAGGTGGTGATGACATCGTCGTTGCGGCCGATGAAGCTGATGCTGTTGTCCTCGTTCAGCTCCGCCGTGTCGCCGGTCAGGTAGTACTTGCCGACGAAGGCGCTGGTGTGCGTTTCGTGATAGCCGCCGAACCAGCACATCGGCGACTGCGCCAGGTCCAGCGCCAGCGTGCCTGGCTGGCCCGCCGGCAGTTCGCGCGCTTCGTCGTCGAGCACGACCACGCGATGGCCGGGGCTGGCGAAGCCGGCCGCGCCCAGGTGGACCGGATGACGCAAGGCGTGGTGATTGCATAGCACCATGCCAAGCTCGGTCTGGCCGTAGTGGTCGTGGATGGTGACGCCGAGCTGGTCGGCGAACCAGCGGATGACCTCGGGGTTGAGCGGCTCGCCGGCGCTGCTGACCGCGCGCAGCTTGCCGCGCAACGGACCGGACACCGCCTGCCCGGCGGCGATCAGCAGCCGGTATGCGGTGGGCGAGCCGGCGAGGTTGGTGATGCCGTATTTGTTGATGACGCGGCAGGTGCTTTCGATGCTGAACGGGCCGTCGTAGAAGGTGGTCGGATGGCCCAGGGCCAGCGGGCCGGTGACCGCGTAGTACAGGCCGTATGCCCAGCCGGGATCGGCCAGGTTCCAGAACGCGTCATCGGGGCGCAGGTCCACCGCGTCGCGCATATAGCCGGCGAATGCGGCCACGGCCTTGAGCGGCACCAGCAAGGGCTTGGCGGGGCCGGTGGTGCCGGAGGTGAACATCATCAGGAAAGGGTCGCTGCCCTTGCGCATGACCGGCGCGAAGTCCGCCGGCTGGCGGTCCAGCTCGGCCCAGAAGCTGAAGTCCCCGCGCACCAGGCCGCGGCCCTTGGCGCCGGCCACGGTGAGCACCGCGGGGCAGCCCTGCACGTCGTCGAGCTTGCCGCGGTTGGCGCCGTCGGTGACGACCAGGCGCGCTCCCGATGCCTGCAGGCGGTGCTCGATGGCTTTTGGCCCGAAGGCGGTAAACAGCGGCTGGTAGACCGCGCCTGCGCGCCACGTGCCGAGGATGGTGGCCAGCAGCTCCGGCGTGCGCGGCAGCAGCCCCGCGACCCGGTCTCCGGGGCCGATGCCCTGCGCCTTGAGGAACCCGGCGAACTGCGCCGAGAGCTTTTGCAACTGGGCGAAGGTGTAGGTTTCGCTGCTACCGTCGCGGCCTTCCCAGAACAGCGCGATGCGTCCGGGCAGCGCATGGCGGTCGCAACATTCGACGCAGGCGTTGAGGGCGTCCGGCGTGCCGCTCAGGCGCTCCGCCAGCGATGCCTCATAGGAAAAGCCTGCGATGGCCTCGGCGTAATCGCGCATGGTGGTCTCCTTGGTGTCTCTCGTGATTGGCGGGCGTGCGTGCGGACCGCGTCTGGCGAAATTCTGGGCCAGGCCCGCGTGCGCGGCAATGGCCTCGCCGCGCACGCTGACTGAACCCGTTTGCCAGTGCGCGTTTGCCGCGCCGCCGTCGGACGAGACTAGTGGCTGCCGCCGTGACCGTTGCCGTGGCCGTTGCCGTGGCCACCGCCGCCACCGCCGCCACCGCCGCCACCGCCGCCACCGCCGCCACCGCCGCCACCGCCGCCACCGCCGCCACCGCCGCCACCGTGGCCGCCACCACCTCCGTTGCCACCGCCGTGACCGCCACCGCCTCCGTTACCGCCTCCGTTACCGCCGCCGTGGCCACCACCGTGACCACCACCGTGACCACCGCCGCTACCGCCGCCGTGACCACCTCCGCCGCCACCATGCCCGCCGCCGTAGCCCGGCGGACGCTCTCCGTGCGGAGGACCGCCGGGCGGGCGCGCATGCGGCGGCGCATAGCCGGGGCCATGTCCGTACGGTGACGGGCGCGGCGCCCAGCGTCCCTGGTCGTGATACCAGGGACGATTGCGATAGTAGTTACCCCAATACGAACCGATGGTGAAGCTGACGATGGGCAAGCCGATCATGGTGCCGTAGTTGAGCACCGGTACCTGGCTGCCCTGGTAGGGGTAGCTGAGCATGCCCGCATAGACCCAGCCACGCAGGTTGGGCAAGGCCACGTCGCACCAGGTGTACTGGGCGATGCAGCCCATGACCGAGAGTGGCGTGCCGCCCGCGAGTTGGGCAACCACCGGGTATTCCTGTCCCGGTCCGGCCAGCAGGTTGACGGGGCCGGCCGTGAATGCCCGCCCGGGTTGCGCATGGACCGCGCCGGGCAAGGCCGCCGCGGTGGCGAATACCGCCAGGGCGCATTGCACTATGCTGCGGTGCATTGTGTGTCTCCTGCTCGAAGCCGGGCGCAGGCGAAGACCGCGGCATGGATCATGCCGCTGCAGTGCAGCGGACAGCGAATCGGGGCCGTGCTAACGGCTTGCCCCGTTCACCCCATGGTGTGCCATGGCGAGACCGAGAACGCGACCATCAGGGCCGAGACGATGGCGGGGGCGCCGAATTTGATGGCGCGGGATTGCGCGAGCGTGCCGAGCAGGACATAGAGGCACACCAGGACAATAGCGCACACGAAGACAAGGCTTTGATAATCTTGCATTTGATGTCTCCCTTAGCCGTTATATCTTTAACGTTATATCTAATGACACCGTCCGTACGCAGAGCTGCCTTGAGCACGTTCGAGTTCATGGTATGCCTGTAACCTCCGCGCTGCAATCGGGACGGCCAGAGGGTATACGCGCACATTCCTCGCGCGCGCCGCACGAAATCACGCGCATTCCCGTTCGCGCGGATCCATGCATTTCACTTATCTGATCGGCAGGGGACACGAATGGAATTCAAATGCAGATGGCACGCGCCGGCCGCCGGCGCACTGATCGCGATTGGCCTCGCCTGCGGGCTCGGCAATGCTCGCGCGGCGGGAATGCAGGTGTCTTCTTCCTCGTATGCGGAAGGCACCTCCATACCCTCGCTGCATGCCAATGACACGCAGAATTGCGGCGGCAAGGGGGTGACACCGCAGGTCTCCTGGTCCAATCTTCCCGCCGGCGCGAAATCGGTCGCGGTGCTGTTGTTCGACCCCGATGGCGCAAACGGGCTCAGCGTCTCGCACTGGGTCGCGTACAACATCGCGGCCGAGCGCGGGCAGCTCAAGCAGGGCGAAGGGAGGAGCAGCGGGGATGGCATCACGGTGGGCAAGAACGTGACTGGCGACATGGCCTACCGGGGCCCCTGTCCGACGGTCGGCGACGTGCCGCATCACTATGTGCTGAGCGTGGTCGCCAGCGACCTCGCGCCTGGCGCGCTACCGCAGGGACTGAGCCGGGACGAATTGTTCTCTGCGCTCAAGGGGCACGCGCTCGGCGCACAGAGCGTGGTCGGCAGGTACGGGCGCTGAGTGCGCCGTCAGCGGGATATGGCGCCGGCACCGTGACACCAGGTGCCGGCGCCGGTTGCGCATCACAGCGGGACGACCTTGGGCGGCGGCGATTCCGCATGACCCATGCCGGGCAGGGTCACTGGCAGTGGCATCGACTTGAGCAAGTCGCGCATCTGCGGCGGCAGCCATGGAAAGCCACAGGACGCCGATGGCGGGGAAAAGCCGGGGTCGAGGTCGCGGTTGAGATAGGCGATGCCGCCACGCGTGGCGGCCATGGCGTGGCGGTCCATGCCATCGGCACGGGACAGGTCTCGGATCAACAGGGTTTGCATGACAGTCTCCAGACGGTTTGATTGCGAGCGGCAGAGGTGCGCTCACAGGCAAGACGCATGGAATGTGCCATCGGGAAATCGGCCGCACTGTGCGCCGCAGGCGGCAGCGCCGCGGCAAGGTGGTGGCTCGCGGCAGACATGGTGTGCCAGGGTGTTCGCGGGCTGCCGACGACGTGGCGGATGTGCCGTTGCAGCCGGCGATGTCGATGCCCGGCTTCTGCATCGATCGCGCAGCCCGCCAGTTGCCGATGGCACGCCGCGCCACGCTCAATCAAGCCAGCCGCAAGTTGCGCGAGCCATGCGGTCGTCCGGCCTGAAGGGCGGGCGCTTCCGGCATGGTGTCATGCGCCGGCGGGCCGGACCCGCGCATGTTCGGGTTGCGAAGAGGGCCAGGCAAGATCGCGCCCGGCAAGCAGGCGGCCGCCTTCGGCACCCCTCGTTCCCGGATGGCCGGCGGCGCCTTCGGCGGCCGGGCTCATGGTGCGCGCCGGCGCCGCCGACACGCCGCTCTGGTCCTGGCCGGCGACGATGCGTGCCGGGTCCGCGGCAGGTGCGGCCTTGCCGTCGTGCATCCTGTCGGTAAAGGCATCCGAGGCCGGCCGATGCAGGTTGTAGCCGTACCTGTCCCCGGGATGCGTGCTTTCGCGCGGGCCGGTGGCTTGTGCCGCGCCCGATAGACAGGCGGCCACGAGACTGCCCGCGATCAGCAGGTCCTTGAAAATGAGATGCTTGTTCATGATGAAGATACTCTCCTTGCTGCTATAGATCCGCCTTGCCGGCGGGGTTGCGGGCCCCGGAGAGGTCCGGGTTCCGTTTCAAAGTCCGCTGCCTTCGCTTCCGCTTCCCTACTTCTTCTTGCCGAACTTCACGAGGTCCGTTTCCTTGGTGTCGGCAATGAAGATGGCAAGCATCTTCGCCGGCTCGGTGTCGCTGGCGTTCTCGCTCATGCGGTGGTCCACGCCCGGTGTTTCCGTCCAGCTCTCGCCGGCGTGGAAGACGTGCTCCTTGCCGTCGTCGATCTTGCTGCGGATGGCGCCTTGCAGCACATAGCCCACCACGAAGGCACCGCCGTGGCGGTGGCCGGGCGTCTTGCCGCCCGGCGGGTAGTCCACCACGATGGTCGTGATGGTCTTGCCCTGCACGTTGGCGATCGGATAGCGGAACGCCGGGGCGATGGTCTCGCGCGGCGCGGCGACCTCCGGCGCGGCGGCCGCGGGCGCGGGCGTCCCGCCCAGGCCGTAGCCGGCCAGCACTATTGCCAGCACATTCGCCAGCGTCACGGGTTGGAATTTCATGGTCTCGGCTCCTTGCTGCAGCCTTGAAGCGGGTTCGGCTGCTCCATAACTACGACTCGAGGTATCGTAGTTATGGAGCGTAGTCCGTTTCTGCGGACCGCGCAAGGCGATTTTCTTGCGTGCTGTCGGCGCGTGGGCCCACCGGATCACCGGGATCGCGAGCAGGACGCGCCACCTTCATGCGGGGTGCAAAAAAATTCTTGAATCTTTAAACTACGACAATTAGAATCGGAGTTATGGAAGGGCCCGCGGCAAAGCAGTGTTCCGGGCCAGAGTCCGAAGGGCGGCCGGCGCACCGGCTGCCCGGACGAGGGAAGGCTACGGACGCAGGCGCGAAACCGGTGCGGCCCATCCCCAACACCCTTCCAAGGCGGATCGGGCATGCGCGAGGCGCGGCTGCAGGTCCGGCGCAGTGACACTTGCAAACATCAATGGAGATGCATATGAGCAAACGTATCCTGGTAATTGGCGCCGGCTTCGCCGGCATGTGGGCCGCACTGAGCGCGGCGCGTCTGCTCGACCAGCAGAAGCGGACGGACGTCGAAGTCGCGCTGATCGCGCCGGCGCCGGAACTGCACGTCCGCCCGCGCCTGTATGAGGAAGCCCCCGGCCAGATGAAAGCCCCGCTGATGGATATCTTCAACTCGGTTGGCGTGAGCTTCATCCAGGGCACGGTGGAACGCGTCCACCACGATCGCAACGAAGTCGAAGTCGTCGGCGCGGATCAGGCGAAGTCGGTCCTGGCCTACGATCGCCTGGTGCTGGCCACCGGCAGCCGCCTGTTCCGCCCGGGCATCCCCGGCCTGAAGGAGCATGCGTTCAGCGTGGACCAGGTCGATGAAGCGGCGGAGCTCGAAGCCCATATCAAGGCCCTCGGCGAACAACCTGACACGCCGGCGCGCAACACCATCGTGGTGGCCGGCGGCGGCTTCACCGGCATCGAGACCGCGGCGGAAATGCCGGCGCGCCTGCGTGCCGCGCTGGGCGCAAGCGCCGACGTGAACGTGATCGTGGTCGACCGCAATACCGAAGTCGCCGCCGAACTCGGCGCCGGCCCGCGACCCGTCATCTCGCAAGCGCTGGAAGCGCTCGGCGTGAAGTGGAAGCTCGGCTCCGCGGTGGCGTCGGTCGATGCCACCGGCCTGACCACGGCCGACGGCGAGCGCATCGACGCCAGCACCGTGATCTGGACGGCCGGCGTGCGTGCCAGCTCGCTGACCGAGCAGATCCCCGCGCAGCGCGACAACTTCGGTCGCCTGCACGTGGACCGCAACCTGCAGGTCAAGGGTGTGAAGAACATCTTCGCCACCGGCGACGTGGCCTACGCCGCCACCGATGACGAGGGCAACTACGCCGCCATGTCGTGCCAGCACGCCATGAACCTCGGACGCTCGGCAGGTCACAACGTGACCGCCGACCTGCTCGGTGTCGAGCCGATTCCCTACAGCCAGCCGAAGTACGTGACCTGCCTGGACCTGGGCCCGTGGGGGGCGGTCTATACCGAAGGATGGGAGCGCGAGGTGAAGATGGCCGGCGCCGACGCCAAGCAACTCAAGACCAGGATCAACACCGAATGGATCTACCCGCCCAGCGCCAACCGCGCCGACGTGTTCGAGGCGGCGGATCCCCTGCGCATCGTGGTTGCCTGAGCGCGGGTGCTTGTGTAGCGGGTTGGGTGTTCGCCCGCGGCGGTGCGCAGAGCCTTCGCGCCGCCGCGGGCGAAGCAAGTAGAAAAGCCGGCCGGTCCATTTGCGTGGACTGGCCGGCTTTCGTGTTCATGGCGCTTTCGCCGCGTAGCGGCAGCGGGGTGTGCGGGCCGGCCCTTGCCGGCGCCGCACCAAGCGGGTCTTACTTCCTTGCCTTGGGGGCCGCTTCCGCGCGGTCCCCCCGCCGGTTGACCGAGCGGTCGGTCAACCACTGCACCACATGCGGGCCGAAGCCGGCCGATGCCTTGGCCAGCGTCTTGTCGGCAAGATCCGCGAGCGTGTGCCTGGCCAGCTCCTGCCGCATGGTTTTTTCCGCGGACTGCATGACCGCGTGAATGGAGCAGACCCCGCGGGTCGCCCACGCAGGCGGCGCATCGGGGTCGAACAGGGCGCAGCGGGAGCGGATCTCGCGGCAGTCGAACAGCGGCTTGTCGCCGTCGATGGCTTCCACGACGTCCTGGACCGTGATCCTGGACGCGGGCCGGGCCAGCGCGAAGCCGCCCCGTATGCCTTCCGTGGCGACCACCAGCTCGGCCTTGGCCAGCTTGGTGAAGAGCTTGGCCAGGTACTCGACCGGCACGCCCTGCAACTCGGCGAGGTCGCGCACGCTGGCTTCCTTCACGCCGGCGGGGGTATCGGCAAGAAAGAGCATGCAATGCAGCCCGTACTCGACCCCTGTGCTGATGAATGACATGGCTTAACTAAGATGAATTGAATCGTAGTTTAAGCCTATACGGAATCGGGGCAAAGGGCAAGACCGCAGGCGACAAGGGGCCTGCCCGAGCACAGCGATGTGCGGCGCGCTCCGCCGGGCGAAACACATCGAGTCCGTTTGCGCAACGCGCCGGGACGGGGATCCGCCCTGGCCGGATGCGACGGGCCTCTAGCCCGCCAGCCCGGCGGCCAGGAAGTCGATCAGGGCCGCCACGCGCCGGCTCGGCGCGGTGCCGGGATACACGGCATAGAGATCCACGCGCTCGGCGATAAACTCGTCGAGCGCGCTTTCCAGTTCGCCGGACGCGAGTTCGCGGTGTCGATCAGGTCGACCACGCTGTCGTCGAACAGCAGGGTGATGCTGACCGCAGGGTGCAGTTCGAGGAAGCGGTCCAGCAGGGGAACGACGTGCGCGCGGCCGAAATCATTGGTGGCGGTCAGGCGGATAGGCCCGCGCAACGGGCCATCTTCATGCATGGCGCTGACCGAGGCATCCCAGTCCGCCAGCAGGCGGCGGGCATGCGCGAGGAAGCGCTCGCCTTCGTGGGTGAAGGCCAGGCGGCGGGTGGAGCGGGTGATCAGGCTGGCGCCGAGCTCATCCTCGAGTTGCTGCACCGCCAGCGTCACGGTGGACGTGGCGAGCGTGCGCTTGCGTGCCGCAGCCGAGAAGCTGCCAGCCTCCGCTACGTCCACCAGCAGGCGCAGCGCGTCCAGTCTGTCCATGGTTTCTTCGCCGGAATCCGAGTCCATGATGGTAGCGGATTCCCGGCAGGCATCCCCGGCGCAAGCGCACCGGGCCCCTCGTCGATACTTGTCAGGCGATGGTGTCCACCACGCCGCCATCGACGCGCAGCGCGGCGCCGGTGGTGGCGGAAGCCTGCGGCGAGCAGACATAGACGATCATGTTGGCGACTTCTTCCACGGTCGCCGCGCGCTGGATGATCGACGTCGAGCGGTGCGCCTTGACGAAATCCGCGGCGACCTGCTCGGGCGAATGGCCGGTCTTCTGCACCTCGTCCTTGAGCATCTGCGCGACGCCTTCGGACAGGGTCGGGCCCGGGAGCACGGCGTTGACCGTCACGCCGGTGCCGGCCAGCCGCTTGGCCAGGCCACGCGAGACGGCCAGTTGCGCGGTCTTGGAGAAACCGTAGTGGATCATGTCGGCGGGGATGTTCAGGCCCGATTCCGACGAGATGAACACGATCCGTCCCCATTTGTGCGCGACCATGGAAGGCGCGTAGGCGCGCGACAGCCGCACGCCGGACAATACGTTGACTTCAAAGAAACGCGTCCATTCGCTGTCCGGCGTTTCGAAGAAGTCCTGCAACTGGAAGATGCCCAGGTTGTTGACCAGCACATCGACGTGCGGCTGTTGCGCCACCAGCCGTGCGCACACGTCCGCGTCCGCGAGGTCGCCCGCGAAGCCGGTGACGTCCGCGCCGGCCACCGCGCCGCGCAAGGCTACCAGCGCCTTGTCGACGCCGGCCTCGCTGCGGCCATTGATAATGACGCGGGCACCCGCCTCGGCGAGCCCCTTGGCCGCGGCGAAGCCGATGCCGGCGGTCGAGCCAGAAACAAGGGCGATCTTGCCCGAAAGGTCGATCTTCATGGAAACTCCTGGTCTGGTGGCGTCCGGGTTGGAAGCCGTCTGACACAGTGTATTTGCCACATGCCCTTCCTCCAAGGCAGCGCCGGACAAAGCACCTTTCGGCTGCGTTGAACGATGGCTGGCCATGCGGCGTGCATGCGGGGCCGGGGCTACGTCACGCCGCTCGGTCCGGCGAACCCGTCCGGGTGCGGCGAGCCATCCTGGCAGCAGGAAGTCCGCAAGCGCATCCGCAGATCGGCGGGCGCCGGCCCACGCCGACGTACAATTCCGCTTTTGACTCGCTTTCGACGCTCTCACATGACCACTCTCGGCACCCCTCTCTCGCCCAACGCGACCAAAGTCATGTTGCTGGGCTCCGGCGAACTCGGCAAGGAAGTCCTGATCGCGCTGCAACGGCTCGGCGTCGAGACCATTGCGGTGGACCGCTACGACAACGCCCCCGGGCAGCAGGTGGCCCACCACGCCCGCACCATCGCGATGAGCGATCCGGAGCAGCTCAAGGCGCTGATCGAAGCCGAGAAGCCTGACCTGGTGGTGCCGGAGATCGAAGCCATCGCCACGCCGATGCTCGAGGCGCTGGAGGCCGGCGGCGCGGTGCGCGTGATTCCCACCGCCCGCGCCGCGCGCCTGACCATGGACCGCGAAGGCATCCGCCGCCTGGCCGCGGAAACCCTTGGCGTACCGACCAGCCCCTACAAGTTCTGCGACTCGCTGGAAGAGCTGCAGGCCGCCATCGACGGCGGCATCGGCTACCCGTGCGTGGTCAAGCCCGTGATGAGCAGCTCCGGCAAGGGCCAGAGCAAGATCGACGGCCCTGAAGGCGTCAAGGCGGCATGGGACTACGCCATGGCCGGCGGCCGCGTCAGCCACGGCCGCGTGATCGTGGAAGGCTTCATCGATTTCGACTACGAGATCACGCTGCTGACGGTGCGCGCCGTCGGCGCCGGCGGCGAGGTCCAGACGCAGTTCTGCGAGCCCATCGGCCATGTGCAGGTGAGCGGCGACTATGTGGAGAGCTGGCAGCCGCATCCCATGCACCCGGCCGCGCTGGAGACCGCCCAGCAGATCGCGCAGGCCGTCACCGCCAACCTCGGCGGGCAGGGCCTGTTCGGCGTGGAGCTGTTCGTCAAGGGCGAGCAGGTCTGGTTCAGCGAGGTCAGCCCGCGCCCGCACGACACCGGCATGGTCACCATGATCACCCAGTGGCAGAACGAGTTCGAACTGCACGCGCGCGCCATCCTCGGCTTGCCGGTCAGCACCGCGCTCAAGAGCCCCGGCGCCAGCGCCGTGATCTATGGCGGCGTGGACGCCGCCGGCGTGGTCTTCGATGGCGTGGACGAGGCGCTGCGCGTGCCGCAGACCGAGCTGCGCCTGTTCGGCAAGCCGGAAAGCTTCGCCAAGCGCCGCATGGGCGTGGCGCTGGCCTACGACGCCGACGTGGAGACCGCCCGTGCCCGCGCCAAGGACGCGGCCAGCCGCGTCAAGCCCCGCATCGCCGGCTGACGGGCCGCACGCGCGACGCACCGCGCGCGGGCGCGCCGCGCACAGGATATGCCGCACCTTCCCACGGAGCCGATCCCCATGCCTGGCCATATCGGAATCGTCGCCTGCTCGGCCGAAGGCGCCGCGCTGTGCTACCGCACTATCTGCATGGAGGGCGCGGCCCTGCTCGGGCCGCACGCGCATCCCGAGATCTCGATGCACACGCCATCGCTGGCCGAATACGTCGGACACCTCGGGCGCGGCGACTGGGAGGCCGTGGGTGAGTTGATGCTCACCTCCGCCAGCAAGCTCGCCGGCATGGGCGCCGACTTCCTGATCTGCCCCGACAACACCATCCACCAGGCCATGGCGTACGTGGCGCCGCGCTCGCCGCTGCCCTGGCTGCATATCGCCGAGGTGGTCGCCGCCAGCGCGGCCGAGCGCGGCTTTTCCTGTCTGGGCATCACCGGCACCGCGTGGCTCATGGACAGCGAGGTCTACCCCGGGAAGCTCGCCGCGCGCGGCATGCGCCATATGCTGCCCGATGACGCCGAGCGCGACGAGATCGGCCGCATCATCATGGATGAACTGGTGAACGGCGTCGTCACGCCGCAAGCGCTCGCTTGCTTCCTGCGGGTGATCGCAAACATGAAGGCGAAGGGATGCGACGCGGTCGTGCTCGGCTGCACCGAGATCCCGCTGATCGTCAACGACGCCAACTCGCCGCTGCCCACGCTGGACTCGACACGCTTGCTCGCAAGGGCGGCGCTGCGGCGGGCGGTGGGTTGCCCGCAGCCTGCAAGCCCTGGACCCTGAACCCTTGCGTTCCTGAGTCCTTGATTCCTTGATTCCTTGGCGCCGCCAAGGCGCCAAGACGCCGGGGCGCTATTGCCCGGGCGCGTCGTGAACAAAGCGGCCGGCGCTGAGCGTGTTGACCTGGTCCGCCGAAATATCCATCAGGATCCGGCTTCGCTCAGGCGACATCTGCACCGTGATGTACAGGACCGGCCGCGACTCGGGATCATGCATCAGCCGCACCAGCTTTAGCAGCGGCGCTCCCACCTCGGTACGCAGCCAGCCGGCGAAGGCGGGATCGGCCGCCTGCGCCGTGATCTCCTGCACCACGCGGCCGAACTTCACGCCCTGGGCCTGCAGGATCTCGTAGAGCGCGTGCTTGCGCAGCGCCGCGGCCGTCACGCGCTTGCCCAGCGTGGCGGGCACCCAGGCATCGGTCAGCATGACCGGCGTGCCCGCCATGCTGCGCAGGCGCAGCGCGTGCACGGCGCTCTCGCCCGGCTGGAGTTGCAGCAGGCCGGCAATATCCGGCGGCGGCACGGCGGTGCTCACGCCGAGCACTTCCACATCGGTTTCCAGCGCGGCCTTGCGCAGGCCGTCGATCACGCTGAGGCTGGGGCTGCTGCGCCCCACCGGCGCATCGGGACGCACGAAGGTGCCCAGGCCGTGCCGGCGTTCGACGATACCCAGCGCGGCCAGGTCCGCCAGCGCGCGCCGCACGGTGATGCGCGATACCCCGAAGCGCTCGCACAGCGCTTCTTCCTTCGGCAGCGCGCCGGTCTGCGCATAGACGCCGCGCGTGATTTCGTCACGCAACACGATGAACAACTGGCGATGCAGCGAGGTGCCGGGCGCATGGCCCAGCGGCGAGGCGGTAGAGGTGGTGCGCGACATGGGATGGCGGATGGGTGGCGTGGGGAGCATAGCACAAGGACCTTGCGGGTTTTTCCCCTCCTTGACGCACCCGAGTAGTTGTATCTAGAATATAAACACATAAACACGAACCGGACAGCAGCCGCTGATCCGTCACCCACCGAACGGCAGAACAGGATCCACCCGATGACTCCCGCAGCCACCCTCCGCCAGCGCCTCCAGGCGCCCGGCATGATCATCGCCCCGGGCGCCTATGACGCCATCGGCGCACGCCTGATCGAGCAGGCCGGCTTTGCCGCCTGCTACATGACCGGCGCCGGCACCTCGGCCGCGCGCGGCTTTCCCGATTTTGGCCTGCTGACCATGAGCGAGATGGTCGAGAATGCCGCGGTGATGGCGCGCGCCACGGGCATCCCGCTGATCGCGGACGCCGACACCGGCTACGGCAATGAACTGAACGTCACCCGGACCGTGCGCGAGTACGAGGCGCGCGGCGTGGCGGCAATCCATATCGAAGACCAGGTCGCGCCCAAGCGCTGCGGCCACCTCGACGGCAAGGAAGTGGTGTCGCGCGAGGCGTTCGTCTCCAAGATCCGGGCCGCGGTGCAAGCGCGCCGCACGCCTGACTTCGTCGTCATCGCGCGTACCGATGCGCGCGCCGTGCTGGGCCTGGACGAAGCCGTGTGGCGGGCCAACGCCGCGCTCGAGGCCGGCGCCGACATGGCCTTCGTCGAGGCCGCGCAGACCCTCGAGGAAGTGGCCGCGGTACCAAGGCTGGTGCGCGGCCCCTGCCTGCTCAATGTGGTGCCCGGCGGCCGCACGCCGATCTTCGACCTGCGCGAGGCCGAGGCGATGGGCTACAAGCTGGCGATACTGCCCGGCCTGATGCTCAAGGCGGCCATCGAGGCCGGGGACGCCGCGCTGGCCGAACTCAAGTCGAGCTTCACCGCGCCGGCCGTATCGGCCAGCGTGGGCCAGACCTTCCGCCGCTTCGGCGCCGACGAATGGGACGGCCTGCGCCAGCGCTTCAACGCCGGCGCGCGCGCCACCAGCCCCGACGCGCCGGCCGGCGCCAGGGCAGCCTGACCATGGCCCGCACTCTGTTCGACAAGCTCTGGGATGCGCATGTCGTGCGCGAACTGGGGGACGGCTGGGCCCTGCTGCATATCGACCGCCACCTGCTGCACGACCTGTCCGGCCCGCCCGCGCTGGGCGAGGTGGCCGCGCGCGGCTTGCCGCTGCACGATCCGGCGCTGGTGTTTTCCACGCCGGACCACGCGGTATCCAGCCAGCCGGGGCGCGACGGCCATACCTTCCCCCTGGGCGGACGCTTGTGGACCGCGCTGCGCGATCAGTCGGCCGCGGCCGGCGTGACGATGTTCGATCTCGGCCAGCCGGGGCAGGGCATCGTCCACGTGATGGGCCCCGAGCTGGGCATCGTGCTGCCGGGCCTGACCGTGATCTGCGGCGACAGCCACACTTGCACCAACGGCGGCCTGGGTGCGATGGCGTTCGGCGTGGGCTCGTCGCAGAGCACGCATGCGCTCGCCACGCAGACGCTGCGCCAGCAGAAGCCGCGCCGCATGCGCATCCGCTGCGACGGCGTGCTGGCCGAGGGCATCACCGCCAAGGATCTGGCGCTGCATATCATCGCCAGGCTCGGGACGGCCGCCGGCGTGGGCCATGCCATCGAGTTCGCCGGCACGGCCATCGACGCGCTCGATGTGGAAGGGCGCCTGACGCTGTGCAACCTCAGCGTCGAGCTGGGCGCGCGCTTCGGCATGGTGGCGCCGGACGAACGCACCATCGAGTGGCTGCGCGGCCGCCCCCATGCCCCGGCCGGCGACGCCTTCGAGGCCGCCGCCGCCTACTGGCGCACGCTGGTCAGCGACGACGGCGCGGTCTTCGACCACGAGGAAGCGATCGATGCCAGCGAGGTGGCGCCCACCATCACCTGGGGCACCAGCCCCGAGCACGCCATCCCGGTCGGCGGCACGATCCCGGACCCGGCCACCGCGGCCGACCAGCCGGCGCGCGATGCCATCGATGCCGCGCTCGAATACATGGGCCTGGCAGCCAACGCGCCGATTGCCGGCACGCCGGTCGACTGGGTCTTCATCGGCTCGTGCGCCAACTCGCGCTTGTCCGACCTGCGCGCCGCCGCCGCCGTGGCGCGCGGGCGCCGCGTGGCGCCAGGCGTGACCGCCTGGGTGGTGCCGGGCTCGGAGAACGTCAAGCGCGCGGCGGAGGCCGAAGGCCTGCGCGCCGTGTTCGAGGACGCCGGCTTCGCGTGGCGCGAGCCGGGCTGCAGCATGTGCGTGGCCGCCAACGGCGAGCAGGTCCCGCCGGGGCAGCGCTCGGTGTCGACCTCCAACCGCAACTTCGTCGGGCGCCAGGGACCGGGCGCCCGCACCCACCTCGCCAGTCCCGCCATGGCCGCCGCGGCTGCGGTGACCGGCTGCATCACCGATGTGCGCAACCTCCGATGACAATGCAACCTTTCACCGTGGTAACGGGCGCCGCCGCGCCCCTGATGCGGGCCAACGTCGACACCGACGTGATCATCCGCATCGAGCGCCTGACCAGCCTGTCGCGCGAGGCGCTGGGTCCGTACGCGCTGGAGGCGCTGCGCTATCGCGCCGACGGCAGCGAGGACCCGGACTTCGTGCTCAACCGGGCTGTGTTCCGGAGCGCGCCGGTGCTGCTGGCCGGCGCCAACTTCGGCTGCGGCTCCTCGCGCGAGGGCGCGGTGTGGGCGCTGATGGCCATGGGCGTGCGCTGCGTGATCGCGCCGAGCTACGGCGACATCTTCTACAACAACTGCTTCCAGAACGGCATGCTGCCGATCCACCTGCCGGCGCAGGCGGTGCAGGCGCTGGCCGCCCAGTGCGCGCGCGGCGCTGCGCTGCGGGTGGACCTGGTGACAGCCACGCTGACCGCGCCCGACGGCACTGTCATCGCCTTTCCGATCGACCCGCTGCGGCGCGAAGCATTGCTGCACGGCCTGGACGATATCGGCCTCACGCTCAAGGACGATCACCTGATCCGCGCCTGGCAGCAGGCGGACCGCGCGCGCAGGCCATGGGCGTGGACGGTGGAACGCAAGAGCGCGCCATGACAAGCCGGATGCCGCCCCCCTGGGTAGTGCGCTGGATCGGCCTGCTGCTGCGCGGGCGCCATGCCGGCGATACCGCGCTGGCCTGCAACGATGCATCGCTAGCGGCGCTGCCCGCCACGCTGGCGTTGCGCAGCCCCGCGTTTTCCGATGGCGGCGCGATGCCGCTGCGCAGCGCCGGCACCGGCGTCGGCGCCAACCGTTCGCCCGCGCTGGACTGGAACCCGCTGCCGGGAGCCGCCACGCACTGGCTGCTGCTGGTGGAAGACCCGGACGTGCCGCTGGCCCGCGCGCTGGTGCATGCGCTGGCGTGGGGACCGGCCGCGCGGCGCGGCCTGGCCGAAGGCGCGCTCGCCGGCGGGCAGGCGCCGGCAGGCGTGACGCTGGCGCTCAACGGCCTGGGCGCGGCGGGCTATGACGGCCCGCGTCCCCTGCACGGGCACGGCCCGCACCGCTACGTGTTCCAGCTCTACGCGCTGTCGGCTTCGCCGCCCGCGGCGCTGGAGCGCGCCACGCTGGTGGCGTGGCTGCGCCGGCACGCCGTCGCGCGTGGCCGCCTCGACGGCGTGTTCCAGCGCGACTGGCGCGGCCGCGTGCTGGCGCCGGCCGCGGCGTTGCCGTGAGCGCCCGGATGTACCCGACAAAAACACAAGGAGACGACATGCAACCCAGTACCGAACAACAAGCCGGCCGCCGGCGCCCGGGGCCGGCGCCGGCAGCACTCGCCTGCGCGGCATGGCTGCTGGCCTGCGCCGAGGCACCGGCGATGGCCGCCGCAGCGCAGGCAGCCTGGCGCCCTGAGCGACCTGTCACCCTGGTGGTGCCCTACGCCGCCGGCGGCGGCACCGACGCCACCGCGCGCGCCGTCTCGAAGCAGCTCGGCGTGCTGTGGGGACAGCCCGTGGTGGTGGAGAACCTGCCCGGCGCCGACGGCCTGATCGGCACGCGCCGCGTGATGGAAGCCAGGCCCGACGGCTACACCCTGCTGCTGCAGGTGCCCGCCATCGTCGTCACCAAATACACGCCGGGCCTGAAAGGCATCGACCCGCTCGCGCGGCTGGAGCCTGTCACGGCCATCTCGCAGTCGCCCGCCGCCGTGGTGGCGAGCGGCAAGCTGCCGGTGAGGACCATGGCCGAGTTCGTGCAGTACTGCAAGGCAGTGGGCAGGGCGTGCTCGCTGGGCACCGGCGAAAGCGTGGCGCGCATCTCCGGCAGGCAACTGGCGGAAGAAACCGGCCTGCCCAATCTCATCATCGTCAACTACCGCGGCACCGGACCCATCGTCACGGACCTGATCGCCAACAACGTCAACCTGTCGTTTACCGGCATCACCGCGGCGCTGCCGCACTACAAGGCCGGCACGCTGCGGATCCTGGCCACCCAGGGGCAAAAGCGCGCGGCCGCGCTGCCGGAAGTGCCCACCACCGCCGAGGCCGGCTACCCGCAGTTCCAGTCGGTCACGTGGTACGGCCTGTTCGCGCCGAAGGGCACCCCGGCCGCGGTCACGCAGGGCGTGGTGGCCGCGCTACGCGAAGCCGTGAAGGACCCGGACGTGCAGAAGACCATCGCCGCCGCCGGCGCCGAGCCGGTGGTCAACTCGCCCGCCGAGTTCGCGACCCAGGTGCGCCAGGACAGCGAGCGACTCGGCGCGCTGGTCAAGCGCTACCCGTTCGAGTAGGCATGCCGCACGGCAAGGCAACGACCAGGAGCAAGACATGAAGCATTCAACCGACCGGCGCGCCGCAATGACGCGCGCCGCCGCGTGCCTGGCGCTCGCGCTGGCGGGCCTGCCCGCCTTTGCGCAGCCACGGTGGCCAGCCAGGCCAATCCGCCTGGTGCTGCCGTTCGCGGCCGGCGGTCCGGGCGACATCACCACCCGCATGATCGCGCGCGCGCTTGGCGCGCAGCTGGGCCAGAGCGTGATCGTGGACAACAAGCCGGGCGCGGGCGGCATCATCGGCACCGAGTTCGTCGCCAAGAGCGCGCCGGACGGCTACACGCTGCTGATCGCCGGCAACGGCGCGGTGGCCAACGCGCTGTTGCGCCCGAAGATGCCCTATGCGGACAGCGACCTCGTGCCCGTGGTCAGCACCAACGCCGCGCCGTCGGTGATGGTGGCGGGCAGCGCCGCGCCGTTCAGCGATCTCAAATCCCTGCGGGCCTATGGCAAGGCCAGGGGCGGCATCACGTTCGGCACCGCGGGCGCGGGCAGCACCGGGCATTTCGTCGCGGAGATGGTGCAGGCGGCGCTGGGCGTGCCGGTCACGCTGGTGCACTACAAGAGCGGATCGGAGACGCTCAACGCGGTGATCGGCGGCCAGATCGACCTGGCTTCGGAAGCGCCGGTGGGCGTGATGGGCTTCGTGCGCGGTGGCAAGCTGCGCGCGCTGGCGGTGGCCGACGACCAGCGGGCGCCGTCGCTGCCCGATGTGCCCACCACGGTGGAGCAGGGCTTTGCCGGCATCCGCATGGAGCATTGGGGCGGCATCTACGCGCCCCGGGGCACGCCGGGGCCGGTGCTGGACCGAATCGCGCAGGCCACGCAGGCCGCGTTCCAGGGCGACGCGGCCCTGCGCGCGCAGTTCGAGACCTATGGCTACCGGCCCGTGGCCGGCACGCGGGTCGAGTTCACGCGCTTTATCCAGCAGGAGAAAGCGCGCCTGGGCAAGATCGTGCACGATGCGCAGATGCGCATCGACTAGCCGGCATCACTCGCTACCTCCGCCGCCACTTTTTCGCGCGCCGGCTGGCGCACGGTGTTGTCGCGCATCAGCAGGCGCACCAGCACGGCACTCGTCAGCGCCGCCGCCGCGGCCACGCACAGCACCCACGAAAAGCCGCCCGCGAACGCGCCGCGCGCGAGCGGCGCCAGCGTGTCGCGCAGCGGCGGGGCGAAGGCGGCCAGCGCGCCGTCGAGGTCGCCGGCCGCCACGCGCGCCACGACGCGGGCAGCGGCGTCCTGCGGCAAGGCGCCGGGCGCCAGGGCGCGCAAGGCCGCATCGAACAGCGCTTGCATGTGCCAGGCCAGCAGGCCGGCGAGCAGGCCGAACGACAGCACGATGGCGCTGAAGCGGGTGGTGGTGCTGATGCCCGACGCCATGCCCGAGCGTTCGCGCGGGATGCAGGCCATGATGTTCTTCTGCGTATCGCCGTTGAGCAGGCCCGCGCCGCTGCCGGTGACCGCCATTGCCAGCGCGAATGGCAGGTAGCTCATGGTGGTGGCGGCCCACGCGCTCAGCAGGTTGCCCAGGCCGACCAGCACCAGGCCGGTCACCAGCATGGTGGATGCGTCGATCCGGTGCGACAGGCGCACGCCGATGCGCGGAAAGACCAGCATGGTCAGCGCGAACGGCAACATCGCCGCGCCCGAGGCGATGGCCGAGAAGCCCAGCCCGGTCTGCAGGTAGAGCGGGATCAGCGTCATCATCACCTGCGCGCAGCCGGCGTAGGCCGCCATCGCCAGCAGCGCGCCGATCAGGCGCGGGTTACGGAACAGCGACAGGTCCAGCATCGGCCGGCGCTGCACGCGCTGCGTGACGATAAAGAGCGCGAACAGCGCCGCGCCGCCGGCCACGCGCAGCAGCGTGTGCGGATCGCCCCAGCCGATGCGGTTGGCCTCGATCAGGGCCCAGATCATCAGGAACAGGCTGCCGCTGAAGGTGAGGGCGCCGCTCGCATCGATGCGCGCGGCGCCGGCATCGCGCGAGTTCTCCACATGCCGGATCACCATGGCGCCCAGCAGCAAGCCCACCGGCAGGTTCAGCAGGAACACCCAGCGCCAGCCCATGGTCTGGCTGATGATGCCGCCCAGCCCGGGCGCCACCAGCGTGGCCATGCCCATGCACGCGCCCCAGAACGCCCAGGCGCGGGCGCGCTCGCGCTCGTCGTGGAACGCATGCGCGATGGTGGCCAGGGCCGAGGTCAGCAGCAGCGCCGCGCCCACGCCCTTGGCCGCGCGCGCCAGGTTCAGCTGCAGGCTGGTGGCGGCAAGGCCGCAACCCAGCGAGGCCAGCATGAACACCGCCAGTCCCACC
Source organism: Cupriavidus sp. 05N38 (assembly GCF_056397345.1). Taxonomy (NCBI): domain Bacteria; kingdom Pseudomonadati; phylum Pseudomonadota; class Betaproteobacteria; order Burkholderiales; family Burkholderiaceae; genus Cupriavidus; species Cupriavidus sp. 05N38. The sequence goes on along the minus strand of NZ_JBFTNF010000002.1, from coordinate 105,173 downwards.
AGCAGCATGCGCTTGCGGCCGAACTTGTCGGCCAGGCTGCCCGCCGGCAGCAGGCCGCCGGCGAAGGTCAGCATATAGGCGCTGACCACCCATTCGATATCGGAGAACGTGGCATGCAGGTCCGCCGCGATGCGCGGCAGCGTGACGGCCACGATATTGGTGTCGAGCACGATCAGGGCGCAGGCGCCGGACGCCGTCAGGAGCGCCGCGCGGGAGCCGGTGCCGCCGCTCATGCTATTGCCCCCGATGAAACAATTGCGCCACTTGTGCCGCGCAGGCGGCCTTTTCGCCGCTGGTTCGCCGTATACCGCATGTCGTTGCTTCCTGTCTAGAGGAGCGCCAGCATACGTCTGGCCGTGGCCGGCGTTGTTGCGCTGGCCATGCTATTTTGTTGCCTACTAGCTAACAAAGCCTTGGGAGTGGTTGGCAACCAATGGAACTGCGTCATTTCCGCTACTTCATCGCCGTTGCCCAGGACCTGCATTTCACGCGGGCCGCGGCCCGGCTTGGCATTTCCACGCCCACCCTGACCAGGCAGATCCAGGAGATGGAGTCCGCGCTAGGGATCCGGCTGCTGGAGCGCAACCAGCGGTCGGTGGCGCTGACGCCGGCCGGCGAGGTGCTGCTGGTGGAAGCGCGCGCGGTGGTGGCGCAGTTCGAGTCAGCGCAACTGCATGCGCAGCGCGAGGCGCGCGGCGAAACCGGCGAGATCCATATCGGCTATGTGGCCTCGGCGGCGTATTCGGGCGTGCTGCAGCGGCAGGTGGAGGCCTTCCGCGCCGCTTGCCCCGATGTACGCCTGCTGGTGCGCGAGGCGCCGATGGACAGCCTGCCGGACCAGGTCAGGGATGGCCGGTTCGATATTGCCTACGTGCGCTCGCCGGTGCGCGTGCCCGAGGGCGTGGACGCGCTGCCGCTGGCCCCCGAAGGCTTCATCCTGGCGCTGCATGCCGCGTCCTGGCTGCGTGGCCTGCCCGAGATCCAGCCTGCGCATCTCAAGGAAGAGACGTTTATCCTGCCCGAGCAGGTCTCGGGCACGCTTTCCACCGCGGAGCAGGGCGGCTTCGCGCCGCGGCTGGGGCCGCAGCCCGGCGGGCTGGTCGCGGTGCTGACGCTGGTATCGCTGGGCGAAGGGGTGGCGATCGTGCCGAACGCGGTGGCCGGCCATATCAGCCTGCCCAGCCTGGTGTACCGCGAGATCGCCGGGCTCGGGGTGACTTCCTACCTCTCGCTGATGTCGCGCAGGCACGAACGGGGTGCGGCGATCCGGCGCTATATCGAACTGGTGTCGCGGCCGCCGCCCGGCCCGGAACCCGTTCGATGATGGCAGCCTCGGCGGCGCGGCAGACCGCCCGATGCGCGCCGGCGGGGCGGGCGGAGGCAGGCACTCACTCCATCGACAGCCGTGCCGCAAACGCCAGCAGCACCGCCGAGAACGACCAGCGCTGGACCGCCTGCGCGCGCGGGCTGCCGCGCAGCCAGGCGGCCATGCGCGCGGCGCCGAACACGCAGGCCAGGTCGAAGGCGATGCCGGTCAGCACCAGCACCACGCCAAGTTCCACCACCTGCGACCACACCGGCGCGCCGTGCGGATCGACGAACTGCGGCAGCAGCACCGAGCAGAACAACAGCGCCTTCGGGTTCAGCAGGCTGCTCAGCGCGCCGCGCGCGACCGAGGCGCGCAGGGGCGCGGCCGCGCCGGCGCCGCCCGCGCCGGTGTCGATGCCGAAGGCGGGGCTGCGCAGGATCTGGATGGCCACCCAGGCAAGGTAGAGCCCGCCCGCCACGCGCACGCCCTGGTAAAGCCACGGCGCGGCGCGCAGCAGCGCGGCCACGCCACAGGCAGACAACGTGACATGGGTGGCGCGCGCGAGCGCCAGCCCGGCCGCGTTGGCCAGGCCATGGCGGACGCCGCGGCTGGTGCTGGTCTGCAGCACCAGCGCCATGTCGGGGCCGGGCAAGGCGTAGACCACGGCCAGCGCGCCAATGAACGTGAGCAGCAGGTGAAGCGAAACCATGATGCACTCCTGTCGGGGATGGCGTCATGATGACGCACGGCGCGGAGGGATTTTTGGCGTTTTTCCACGGAAAAGTTATGGAAATTGGGGGAATGCGCTAATCTTCCGGGATTCCGTGGAGGCAGGACGATGGAACTCGATAAAGTGGATCGCGCGATCCTGATGGCGGTACAGGCCGACGGCCGCGCCACCAACGCCAGCGTGGCGGAATCCGCAGGGCTCAGCGAGACGCCCTGCGCGCGCCGGCTGAAGCGGCTGGAGGCGGAGGGCTATATCGAGGGCTATCGCGCGTTGCTGTCGCGGCAGGCGCTCGGGCTTGGAGTGATGGCGTTCACGCAGGTGCGCTTCGGCGTGCACAGCCGCGAACTGTCCGACCGCTTCGAGCGCGAGGTGCAGGCGATTCCGCGCATCATTTCCTGCCATAACGTCTCCGGCAGCGCGGACTACCTGCTGCTGGTGGTGTCGCGGGACCTGGACGACTACGGCATCTTCATGCGCGATGTGCTGCGCACCTTGCCCGGCGTGACGGCCGTCGAGTCGATGCTGTCGCTGCGCGAGGTCAAGCGCAACGCGGGTTTGCCGTTGCTCTGAAGGCAGGCGGGGCGCCCTTCAGCCCTCGCTGTCCCCGCCGCGATGCCGGGCCGCCAGCGCTACTTCGCGCGCCACCGCGAAGCACAGCAGGGCCGCCGCCGTGGCCAGGATCGCCAGCGTGATCGCCAGTTGCCTCCCGTGCCACAGGCCGCCGAACCACTGCGAAAACTCGGCCGCCAGCACCGCTGCCTTGCCGCCGATGCGCTCGAGCTGGAAATCGTATTGCCGCTGCCAGCCCGGGCCGTACAGCAAGTCGGCGGAGGCCTCTTCGCGCGCGGCGTTCAGGTAGATCAGCGCAGCACCGATCCAGCCCGCGCCGAGGATGACGGCGCCCAGCAGGTAGAGCCGGGCCGGCAGGGTCAGGCGCTTGCGCGCGGGCGGCGGGGTTTCGGTCTCGTTCATTGGGGCGCGGGGTCGTGCCTGGATGTTCCAGGCATTGTAGGCAAAGTCCGCCTAAGCCTCCGCCCCCGCCTCCGTCCCGGCCGTGCGCCGGGGTAAATATCGCTGCCGGCGCGCCGATATAGGGAGTGGGCTAGCAAGGCTTGCGGGTGCGTTGCATCGGCGCGCTGCCGTTTTTCTAGCCAGAGCCAGACCGGCGCGCATGCTGCGACCTGGTCTGCCCCGAACAAGACAATTGGCAGGCACCCCTCCTTGCCCCATTCCATGGCTACTGACCCAGGCGATGCGAGCAACCGCTCGAAGCGCTTGCGCCGGCTTCTTCTCTTGCGCATCGTGCCGGCCCTGTTCGCGGCGCTGCTGTGCGTGCAGCCGCCCGGCGCCGCGGCCGATACGGCCCAGCCGCGCTCCGAGGCGGTGATGCGCACCGTGTACAGCCTGCTCGGCTATGCGCGCTGGCCCGTCGAACGCGAGGTGCTGCGCCTGTGCGTGGACAGCTCGGCGCGCTACGCCGGCAAGCTGTCCGACGGCGGCACGCTGGCCAGCGGGCGCCCGATACAGTCGCGGCGCATCGATGTCATGGCCGCGGGCTCGATGACAGGCTGCGACTCGGTCTACCTGGCCGCGATGACCGACGCCAGCCGCAAGAAGGTCGCGGCCGATCTGGGCGGGCGCCCCGTGCTGGTCATCACCGAAGAAGACTTCGAGTGCGAGGTCGGCAGCATGTTCTGCCTGAGCGTGGCGGACAACCGCGTCTCGTTCCGCGTCAACCTCGATTCCGTCGCGCGCAGCGGCATCCATATCCATCCCGGCGTGCTGCAGCTCGGGCGCCGGCGGGGGGCGGCGTCATGAGGCCGCGCTCCCGCCCCGGCGCGGCGGCCGCGCGCCCCACGCTCTACCACACGCTGCGCCGCATCCACCTGAGCGTGGCGCTGATCGCCGTCTGCACGGCGGGGCTCTCGCTCACGGCGCTCGGCCTGGCCGCACTGCGCGTCTACGCCGACCACAACCTGCACCTGATCGCACGCTCGCTCGCCTACACGCTGGAGGCCCCGGTGGTGTTCCGCGACCCGGCGGCGGCAAGCGAAGCGCTGGTGGCCATCGCCACCGCCGAGGTGGCGCAGGCCAGCGTCTACCACCGCGACAACCGGCTGCTGGCCGAATGGCATCACCCGGCCAACAAGCGCCTCGCCGGCCTGCAGCGCATGGCGAGCAGGCTGATGGCGCCAGGCCCGGTGGAACAGGTCATCCTGCACGAGACCCAGGTGGTAGGCACCGTGCGCCTGTCGGCCGATCCCGCCAAGCTGTTCCAGTTCGTGCTCAGCGGCCTGCTTGGCCTGCTGGCCTGCCTGTTGCTGACCGCGGTGAGCGCGCACTACATGTCGAGCCGCATGCTGGTGCATATCATCGAGCCGGTGCGCAACCTGATGCGCGTGGCCCACGCGGTGCGCTCCGGGCGCGCGTTCGACCAGCGCACGCCGCCGGCGCGCATTGCCGAGCTCAATGCGCTGGGCGAGGACTTCAACGGCCTGCTCGACGAGCTCGAAAGCTGGCAGGACCAGCTGCAGCACGAGAATCGCTCGCTGGCGCACCGCGCCAGCCACGACAGCCTGACAGGGCTGCTCAACCGCGGCGCGTTCGAGGATGCGCTGCACCGCGCCGTGCGCTTTGCCGCGATTTCCCGCTCGCACGTGGGCGTGCTCTACCTGGACAGCGATGCGTTCAAGGAGATCAATGACACCTTTGGCCATGCCGCCGGCGACGAAGTGCTGGCCGGCATCGCCCAGCGCATCCGTGCCTGCCTGCGCGAGGGCGACCTGGTCGCGCGGCTGGGTGGCGACGAGTTCGCGGTGCTGGTCACGCCCCTGCGCCGGCCCGCCGACATCGTCCAGGTGGCCGAGCACATCCTGCAGCGCATGAAGGATCCGGTCCGGCTCAGCGGCGGCACCAGCATCGAGGCCTCGCTCAGCATCGGCCTGTCGGTGTTCCCGCAGCATGGGCAGAGCGCCGCCGAGTTGCTGCACAAGGCCGACGAGGCGATGTACGAGGCCAAGCGCGGCCGCGGGCGACGCTGGCAGATCGCGGAGCCGGGACTGGTTGCCGGCGAGCCCGTCGCCGAGCCGCAATAGGCCAGTGCCGGGAGCAGGGTGCGCCGGCGCCGGCGCGAAAGCAGCGCCATGGGCGCCGTACAAATCGCAAAGAGGATAGGAGAAGCATCGTGTCATCGAACCTGTCGGGAAGCGCAAGGCGATGCCTGGCCGCCGTCCTGGCCGCCGCCACGCTGGCCCTGGGCGCCTGCCAGAGCACGAGCGGCGCCGGGCTCAGCGTTCCGCAGATCGAGACGCTCAAGGAACAAGGCTTCACGCAGACCGAGAGCGGCTGGGAGCTGAACCTGTCCGAGAAAGTGCTGTTCGGCCTGAACGAAGACACCATCGGCACCGACCACGAGGCGATCGTGCTGCGCATCGGCATGGCGTTGAAGAGCGCGGGCATCGGCCGTGTCCGGCTCGACGGCCACACCGACGACTCCGGCCCGGCCGACTACAACCAGCAACTCTCGGTGCGGCGCGCGCAGGCAGTGGCCAGGGTGCTGGCCGTGAATGCCTTCGCGGCGCAGGACATCGAGGTGCGCGGGCTGGGCAAGAGCCGCCCGGTGGCGGACAACCGCACCGCCGCGGGCCGCGCGGAGAACCGGCGGGTTGCCATCGTGGTGACGGTGGAGTAGGGGACGCGCCTTGCGTGAAGTTTGCGTGCAAGCCTGCCCGCTGATCCGGCGATTGCCCGCCGCGCATTGCGCCTAGACTGGCGGCTCCGCATCGACAACGCAGCAGCATGGACACACAACCGGCACCACATCCGGCCGGCCAGGGCGCCGCCCAGGCCGCCGCCCAGTTTGGCGCGCTGACCGCACGCCTGCAGCAAGGCGGCGTGCTGCCGCCGGACGATATTCGCCAATGGTGCCAGCTCGGCCTCGAACAGGGCTACGCCGCCGCCGTGCAGCAGGTCTGCCAGAACCTGCTGGCGGCGCCGCAGGCGCATCCGGCGCTCCTGCCGTACTGGTTGTTCTTCCTCGGCACCGCATTGCTGCATCAGCAGCGCATCGAAGAGGGCGTGCTGGTGGAGCGGCAGGCGCTCGAAGCCTTGTGCGCGGCGCCGCTGGTCCACAATCCGCAGCCCGCCATGCGCAAGCTTGCCGATCCGCAGGTACAGGCTCTGCTGTGGCAGGTGCTGGCGCAACTCGCGGGCAGCGGGGTGCGCGCCTTCGCGCATGCCGGCACCCTGCTCGGGCTGGTGCGCGAAGGCCGCCTGCTTCCGTTCGACAAGGACCTCGACCTGGGCCTGCTGGTGGCGGAACTGCCGGCCGCGCACGCCATCCTGAGCGCCCACGGCTGGCAGCGCCCGCAGCCTGTCTTCGCCATCGACAATATGGCGACCTACCATCATCCGCGCCTGGACGTGGTGCTGGACCTCTGCGGCCTGCAGCCGCAAGCGGATGGTGCCACGCTGCTGGGCGGCTTCTGGACCGGCGGCGGCACGCCCGCCAGCCACCAGCGCGTGACCCGCTTCCCCGGCCCGCTGCAACTTGAACAAGCCGGCAGCCCCGCCGGTCAGGTGTGGCAGCTGCAGGATCCGCATGGCTGGCTCGAGGCGGTCTATGGCAAGGCCTGGCGCGTGCCGGATCCGGCCTTCGACACCATCATCGGCGCGCATAACCTGCTTGGCTTCTCCGCCCTGACGCAGTGGTATGCCTACTCGCGCATCGCCAATGCCTGCCTGAACGGCTACTGGGAGAAGGCGCTGCGGCTCGTGCGGCTGGTGCTGGAGCGCCATACGCCGGAAGACAGGCTGCTGCTGCGCATCGGCGGGGTGCTCGAAGGCCGGCTGGCCGGGTTGCGCCCGCCAGCCTGAAGCGCCGCGCCCGCACCGCTACGCACCGTTAAGCGGCGCGCTCCAGGCTGGCCAGAATGCGCTCGCGCAGCGCCGTGGTCGAGACCTCGCTGGCGCGCGGCGTCCAGCTCAGCCCGATGCCGAGCGCCGCCAGCCGTGGCGCCAGCCGCTCCCAGCGCGCGCTGCCGCGCCAGTCCTCGCCGATGAAGACGTGATCGACTCCCAGGTCCGCCACCCAGCGCACCGCGCCTTCGGTGTCATCCAGCCCGCCCGGCTGGAGCAAGGCCTCGTCCACCCACCCCAGCCCCCGCACGATTTCCAGCCGCTCGGCCTCCGGCACGGCCGGCGTGCGCCCCTTCCTGGCCAGCACGGTGGCATCGCGCGTGACCACCGTCACCAGCGTGGCGCAGCGCGCGCGGATGTATTGCAGGTAGCGCAGGTGGCCGACATGGAAGAGATCGAACACGCCCACGGCCAGGCCGCGGGCCGGGAGCGCGTAGAGAGGCAGGGTGGTTGCGCCGTGCGTGTGTGGCAGGTTGTCGGTCATGGGTGAACGCTGTCGGGGATGGCTTGCCGGCGGGGACCGCACGGCGGGATCGCCCGCGATGATAGTGCGGTGGGGCGCAGGGCAATCGAGGGAATAAGGGGGGGATTGGGGGCGGCGTGTCCCGCCTCTACGCGGAATGCCCTTTCAGCGGCAGTGCCACCACCGCTTCGAGACCGCCGCCGTCGCGCGCGCGGAACCGCAGCGAGCCGCCATGCAGGCGCGCGATGCGTTCGACGATCGCGAGTCCGAGCCCGGTGCCGCCCGAATGGCCGCGCGCGTTCCTGCCGCGGCTGAACGGCGCCTTGAGCTGTTCCAGTTCCTCCGCGCCGATGCCGTTGCCCCGGTCGCACACGGCGACGTACGCCGTATCGCCTTCGGCCCAGGTGCGCACGGCAAAACCCGCCCGTCCGTAGACGACCGCGTTCTGCATCAGGTTCATCAGCAGGCGCATCAGGCTTACCGGCCTGAACGGGAACACCGGCATGCCGCCGAGCGACAGCTCGAACTCGTGCCCGAGCCCCGCGAAATCCGCCGCGAGCTGGCTGATGAGCGCATCGACATCGCCGGGCTGCGGGACCTCGCGCTCGCCGCTGCCCGCGTAGTCCATGAACTGCTGGAGGATGGTGTCGATCTGGTCGAGATAGCCCTCCACCGATGCCACGAAGGTGTCGTCGGCGCCGCGCGGGATCGCCATCGCCATGGCGAGGCGCAGCTTGGTCAGCGGCGTGCGGATGTCGTGCGACACGCCGGCCAGCATCAGCGTGCGGGTCGCTTCGGCCTGTTGCAAGGCCTGCGTCATCTGGTTGAACGCGCCGCTCACCTGGGCGATCTCGGTCGGCCCGTCCGTGGGCAGCGGCACCGGGGCTTCGCCGGCGCTGACGTGGCGCGCCGCCCGTGCCAGGTCCTGCAGCGGACGGTTGATGTGCAGCTGGATCAGGTAGCCCGTGAGTGCCGCGAGCAACGCAAAGGCCGCCGACAGCGCGAGCGCGGCGGCGATGCCGCTCGCGCGCGCGTCTTCGGTCATCGGCAAGGCGATCCAGCTGGGCGCGCCGGCCACATGCACGCGGATCCATAGCCGCTCCGCGTCCCCCTCGCCGGTCTGCCATCGTACCGGCATGTCCGGCGGCAGATAGCGCTGCAATGCTTCCATGAAGACATCGCGCTGGTACGTACGAAAAATGCGGACCGGACTGGGCGGCGGCTCGAGTGCGACTTGCCCGGGCGGCTGCGCCATGGCGCCAAGCCGCGCGGCCGCCGCGCGGCCCTCGTCGGCCGGCATGGCGGCAAGCACGCCATCGAGCGTCTTCACGTAGTTGGAAAAGATGACCGCCGCGCGTTCGATGTGCGGGCGCTGCACGAAATGCAGCAAGACAGTGAGCGAGCAGACCTGGGTGAGCGCAACGAGCGCCACCAGCAAGGCGATGTTGCGCGCGAGCAGCGAACGGGGCAGCGCGAGCCGCATCACGACTCGATGCCGGCGATCAGCATATAGCCTACGCCCCACACGGTCTTGATGAAACGCGGCTTCGAAGGATCTTCTTCGAGGATCTGGCGCAGCCGCAGGATCTGCACGTCGATGCTGCGGTCGAGCGCGTCGTGGTCGCGGCCGCGGGCGCGCGCGAGCAGGTTCTCGCGGCTCACCGGCCGGTTCGGCGACGACCCCAGGGCGTGCAACAGCAGCATCTGCGCGGAATGCACCTCGACCGGTTCGCCGCGCAGCATCAGCGTCTGCTTGCCGACGTCGAACTGGAATTCGCCGAAGCGCAGGGTCTGCGAGGTCACGGTCGGCTCGCCGGCCGCCATTCTCTGCCTGCGCAGCAGCGCACGGATGCGCGCGACCAGCTCGTCCGGCACGAACGGCTTGGCGAGGTAGTCGTCGGCGCCGGTCTCCAGCCCGGCCACCCGGTCGACCGGATCGCCCTTGGCGGTCAGCATCAGGATCGGCAGTGTCTGTCCTTCGGCGCGTAGCCGGCGGCAGATGGTCAGGCCGTCTTCCGGCTCCATCATCAGGTCCAGCACGAGCAGGTCGTACGGCTCGCGCTGCAGGTAGCGGTCGAGGCGCTTGCCGTCGGCGACCACGCGCACCTGGAAGCCGTGCCCGGTCAGGAACCGTTGCAGCATATTGCGCAACTCGGCTTCATCATCGAGCACGATGATCCTGTTCGACTGCTCCATGGTGCGTCTCCGGCGATGATCGGGGAATCAGCGGGCCATCGATTTCTGTCTCATGAATTCCTCGATCTGCGCCAACGTGACGTAGCCGGCGCGCTGCGTGTCGATTTCGTCGAAGCGGCTGGCGACCATCGGCATGCCGGCCGCCGCCTGGTCCCGGGTCAGCTTGCCGTCGTGCGTCGTGTTGGCGCTGGCGAAGCGCGCCTGCAATTGCTGCATCGCACGCTCGATCCGGGCACCGCCACCCGCGGGCGGCGCGGCGACCTGAGCGGACGCGCCTGCAGAAACAATACACAAGATAAGAACTGCGATCATCTTCTTCATGATGGACTCCGTGGTGTAGCCGACACTCGGTGCCGGCCTGGTGATGGATGCCGAAGGGTTGAAAGGGCTGGAAAGACCGGAAGGACCGGAAGGACCGGAAGGACCGGATACCGGGTGGATGATGGTGCCGTTACGCCCAGTGCGCGGGTACCAGGACGCCGCCAGCCCAGTGCGCCGGTACCCATACCGCCGCACGCGGCGCCCGCGCGAAATAGACCGCGCGCGGCGCGACATAGACGACCCTCGGCGGCGGCGGTGCGACGTACACGACCTTGGGCGGCGGGGGCGCGACATACACCACCTTGGGCGCCGGCGCGACGTAGACCGGCTGCGGGGGCGGCGGCGGCACATAGGCCACCGGCGCCGGGGCGACCGCCACCGGCGTCGGGGCGACTACCACCGCCGCCGGGGCGACCACGGCCGGGGCGGGCGCGACGACCACGGGCGCCGGGGCGATGACCGCCGGCGCGGCACCGACTGCAACCGTGGCCCCTACCGTCGTCACCGTACCGCCGGTCGTTACCGTGCTGCCGTGTACGACCGTGGTGCCGCCGGTGGTCGTCACGACACCCGGCGCCACGCGGGTCGCGGTGCCGCCGTGCGTGACGGTGCCGCCGTCCGCACCCGTCACCGTGCCCGAGCGGGCACATGTCGACCCGGCGCAACTGGTCGATGCCGCATGGCTGACAGTGTTGCCGTTCGAACGGGTGACCGTGCCGGATGAGGAATACTGGCCCGGCGCCTCGCGCGTCACGCTGCCCGCCGTGGCGGCGGTCTGGCCATTGGGCCCGGTGACATCGCCGGTGTGCGAGCAGGTGCCGCCTGCGCAGCTGGTGTCGCCGGCATGCTGGACCGAACGACCGTTCGGCCCGGTCGCGGTGCCGGCGTTGGAGAACTGCCCCGGCGCGGTACGGGTCACCGTGCCGGTGTTGGTCGCGAGCCCGCCGTAGGGGCCGACGACACCGCCGGCGTGCGAACAGCTGCCGCCTGAGCACGATCCGAAGTGCGCGCCGTTATAAGTGCCGTGCGGCGTGTAGGCCGTGCCGTGGCCGGACCAGCCCGCGAAGGCCGGGGTGCTTGCAAGGATGATCAGCGAGGCGGTGGCTGCGAAGACGTAACGGGATGTCATGGGATGTCCTTCAGGTTCGGGTCTGGCCGCGCACTGCGACGTGGCAACGGGACGAACTATAGGAGCGGGGCGCGAAATAATCGCGGTGGAAAACATGTCGCGGTGTTACACCGGCGTGACTGGGCGACGGGCGGCGAATGCCGCGCCTGTCGGCGGCGCAAGCGCGCCAGGCACGCACGGCAGGGCATCCGCGCCACGTAAAAAAGGGGAGGCACGCCTCCCGGCGTGCCTCCCCTTTCTCCTTGTCAGCCCAGCCTTGTCAGCCTTGCCTGCGCCGACTGCCCCGGGCGCCTCAGAACGGCAGGCGGAGCTTCACCGAAGCGGTCTGGTTGGTGAAGCGGTCACGCACCTCTTGCGCTGGCCTTCGTTGTGGCCGGTGCCGAAGTCTGCCTGCACGCTGACGTCGGTGCGCGCATCCAGGCTGTAGCTGCCGTAGCCGATCAGGCGATAGCCGTCGACGCTGGCGCTCTGCGCCGCCACCGGCGAGTTGCCGTAGGTGCCTTCGTTGCTCAGTGTCAGGCAAGCCGCTGAAGTAGACTTGCCGCTTGTTTGTGTTCGCGACTTTCTTGCTTTCTTGCTTTCTTGTTGTTATGTGGTGCTCAAGGTGCCGGGGAACCGGTACCGCCTTGATTTCTTCCTTACTTCAATCCGTGTGTCTTTGCGTGTGTCGCCTCCCCGTTATTCGCCTGGTCTTTCATTCGTGCGGACCAAGGTCCTGATCCTGCTGGCGGCCCTGCTGCTGGCCGCCTGTACCCATTTCTCTCCTGCCGGGCGCCGGCAGGCCGCCGACGCGCTGGCGCTCACCCATGGCTGGCAGAAACTCCGCCTGCCCACACGGGATTTCGTGCTGACCGCCTATGCGCCGGCACCGGCCGTCGCGGCCGCCGCGGCCGATACGCTGGCCGTCTACATCGAAGGCGACGGCCTGGCCTGGCTCAGCCCGACGCAGCCCTCCGACGATCCGACCCCGCTGCGCCCGGTGGCCCTCGAACTCGCCCTGGCGCATGTCCGGGGCGCCGCGGCATACCTTGCGCGTCCGTGCCAATTCGTCGACGACCAAGACCTGCGCGGCTGCGGCACGGCCTGGTGGACCGGGCGGCGCTTCTCCACCGAGGTGGTCGAGGCCACCGGCCAGGCCATCGACGCGCTCAAGCAGCGCTTCGGCGCGCGCCGGATCGTCCTGGTGGGCTACTCGGGCGGCGGCGCGGTGGCGGCGCTGGTGGCGGCACGGCGCCAGGATGTCGCGCGCCTGGTGACCGTGGCGGGCAACCTGGAGCCGCTGGCGTGGACCACCCTGCACGGCGTGCCGGCACTCGAAGGCTCGCTCAACCCCGCCGACGACTGGCGCCGGCTGCAGGACATTCCGCAGCTGCACTTCGTGGGCGCGCAGGACACCAATGTCACGCGCGAGGTGGCCGCGGCCTATGCCGCGCGCTTTCCCGCCGCCCGGCGACCGCCCGTCCATCTGGTGGAAGGCGCCACCCATGCCTGCTGCTGGGCGCAGAAATGGCCGGCGCTGTGGCCGCTGGCCTTTGCGCCGGACGCGGGTAGCCCGGGCGAGCAGGCTTTCCTGCCCTCCCTGTTATCTGTCGGTCTTGTGATTTATTAAGCGGCGGGAGAGGAAGCCGGGGGCGCGGCGGGTGCGCCCGTGCCGCCGGTCCAGTCCAGCACCACCTTGCCGCTGTTGCCCGAGAGCATGGCAGCGAAGCCGGCCTGGAAGTCGTCCGCGCGGAAGCGGTGGGTGATCATGGGCGTCAGGTCGAGCCCGCTTTGCAGCATGGCGACCATCTTGTACCAGGTCTCGAACATCTCGCGGCCGTAGATGCCCTTGATCTCTAGGCCCTTGAAGATGACCTGGTTCCAGTCGATCGCCATCTTCGACGGCGGGATGCCGAGCATGGCGATCTTGCCGCCATGGTTCATGTGCTCGAGCATGGTGGCGAAGGCGCTCGGCACGCCCGACATCTCCATGCCGACGTCGAAGCCCTCGGTCATGTGCAGCGAGGCCGCGACATCCTTCAGGTTTTCCTGCCCGATGTTGACCGCGCGCGTGGCGCCCATCCTGCGGGCCAGCTCGAGCCGGTAGTCGTTGACATCGGTGATCACCACATTGCGCGCGCCCACATGGCGGGCGATGGCGGCGGCCATGATGCCGATCGGGCCGGCGCCGGTGATGAGCACGTCTTCGCCCACCAGGTTGAACGACAGTGCAGTATGGGTGGCGTTGCCGAACGGGTCGAAGATGGCGGCGATCTCGTCAGGGATGTCGTCGGGGATGCGGAAGGCGTTGAAGGCCGGAATCACCAGGTATTCGGCAAAGGCGCCCGGGCGGTTCACGCCCACGCCCACCGAATTGCGGCACAGGTGCCGGCGTCCGGCGCGGCAATTGCGGCAGAAGCCGCAGGTGATGTGTCCCTCGCCGGAGACGCGGTCGCCGATCGACAGTCCGCGCACCTCCTGCCCGATGGCGACGATCTCGCCCACGTATTCGTGTCCCACCTGCATCGGCACCGGGATGGTGTGCTGCGCCCACTCGTCCCATTTCCAGATATGGATGTCGGTGCCGCAGATGGCGGTCTGGCGGATGCGGATCATCACATCGTTGTGGCCGACTTCCGGCTCGGGCACGTCGGTCAGTGTCAGGCCGGGCGCGCGTTCGAGTTTGGCGAGGGCTTTCATGGCTGGGTTCCTGTGCTGGCGCGGGTTGCGGCTTCAGGCAATGGCGCCGAATTTCCTGCCCACCTTGGCGAAGGCGGCCACCGCGCGATCGATCTGCTCGGCGGTATGCGCGGCGCTCATCTGCGTGCGGATGCGCGCGCGGCCCTTGGGCACCACGGGGAAGGAAAAGCCGACCACGTACACATGCTCGGCCAGCAAGGCATCGGCCATGCCGGTGGCCAGCGCGGCGTCGCCCAGCATCACCGGGATGATGGGGTGCTGGCCGGGCACCAGCGTGAAGCCCAGCGCGGTCATCTCGCGGCGGAAGTGCTCGCCGTTCTCGCGCACGCGCATGCGCAGCGCGGCGCCTTCCGCGCTGGCCAGCAGATCGAGCACCTTCAGCGTGGCGGCGGCGATGCTGGGCGCCAGCGAGTTGGAGAACAGGTAGGGGCGCGAGCGCTGACGCAGCAGTTCCACGATCTCGCGGTGGGCCGCCACGTAGCCGCCGGAGGCGCCCCCCAGCGCCTTGCCCAGCGTGCCGGTGATGATGTCCACGCGGCCTTCCACGCCGCACAGTTCCGGCGTGCCGCGCCCGTGCTCGCCGACGAATCCCACCGCGTGCGAGTCGTCCACCATCACCAGGGCGCCGTACTTGTCGGCCAGGTCGCAGATCGAGCGCAGGTCGGCGATGATGCCGTCCATGGAAAACACGCCGTCGGTGGCGATCAGCTTGAAGCGCGCGCCGGCCGCGTCCGCCTCGCGCAGGCGGGTTTCCAGGTCGGCCATGTCGTTGTTGCGGTAGCGGTAGCGCTTCGCCTTGCACAGGCGCACGCCGTCGATGATGCTGGCGTGGTTGAGCTCGTCGCTGATGACCGCGTCCTGGTCGTCGAGCAACGTCTCGAAGAGGCCGCCGTTGGCGTCGAAGCAGCTCGAGTACAGGATGCTGTCGCCGGTGTGGAGGAATTTCGCCAGCACCGCCTCGAGCGTCTTGTGCACCGACTGCGTGCCGCAGATGAAGCGCACCGACGCCATGCCGAAGCCGTCCTGCTCCAGCCCGCGGCGCGCCGCCTCGATCAGGCGCGGGTCGTCGGCCAGGCCGAGATAGTTGTTGGCACAGAAATTCAGCACATGCTCGCCGCCGGCCAGCCGGATATCGGCCGCCTGCGGGCTGGCGATGACCCGCTCCGCCTTGTGGAAGCCGTCGGCGCGAATGGTGTCGAGGGTGTCGCGGAGATGGGAGAGATAGCGGTCGCGCATGGGATTCCCTGAGGTGGTGGATCGATGGCGTGTGGCGCCTCATGCGCCGTTGCTGTATTGCGTTGCAGCATGGGGAGGTGGGGTTTTGTTATGGTATGCCTGATGTGCTGTGGGTGGGGGAAATGGTTTGTTATCGGGTTTGTTATTGGTTTCTTGGGGGGAGGGATAGTCTTGGCTTCAGGGTCAACGTCTAGGGCGTAAAGGCTTTGGTTTTAATGTCGAAGACAACTTCGAAGGCGAATTCTCAAAGTCAACGTCAACATCAAAGGCAAAATCTTAAGGTCAACGTCAACGTCAACGTCAACGTCAAAGGCTTTCGCGCCCCCGGCGCGACCTACTTTCTTTTGTCCGAAAAGAAAGTAGGCCAAGAAAGCGGACTCCTGGCCGGAGGGGCAGAAGCATCCAGGGGTTACGGGATTTGCGGATTCGTGGTGGGTGTGTCGGTTCTGCTGGAATCTGCCGGTACCGGCGCTGACGGCCACTACACTGCGAGAGGTGCTTGTTTCGTGGTGATGCCCCTGAGCGCTGGTGCACTGCTTGTTCGGGCATCTGCCGTTACCGGGTCGGGCGGCCACGGCATTGTGGCCTCGCTGGTTTCGTGGTGGGCGTGGTGGACCGGTGGTCGAGTCAAAGCCGGCAGCTGCGGTGTTCGTCGCGCTGGCGCTGCTGCGCGCCAGGCGTGATCCTGTTCAAGGCGGTGGAATGGGCGGAAGAGCGGCTGCCTTCCAGCGGGCGTACGCCACTGGCATGCACGCCGCGCACGGCCGGTAGCCTGCCGCGATGGCATGTGCCTCGTCGAGAAAGAACACGCGTTGCGGCGCATAGCCGCCGCGGGCGATGGCGCGCAGCGCGCTGCGGCAATCGAGCCGGCCGTACAGGCGCCCGCCGCGGTGGCCGCCCAGCGTGCCGGGCGCCGGACTTTGGTATGGCTTGCCGTCCGGCCCGACCAGGGTCCAGTTGCGCGCCGCGGTCAAGCCTGCCCCTCGCGCTCCAGCAAGCTCCGCTTGCGCTCCACGCCCCAGCGATACCCCGATAGCTGGCCGTCGCTGCGCACCACGCGATGGCAGGGAATCGCCACGGCGATATGGTTCGCGCCGCATGCCTGCGCCACCGCCCGCACCGCCTTCGGCGCGCCGATGCGCGCGGCAATCTCCGCGTAGCTGGCGGTGGAGCCGGGCGGGATCTCCCTCAGCGCCTGCCACACGCGCTCCTGGAAGGCGGTCCCGCGTACATCGAGCGGCAGGTCGAAGCCCAGCGACGGCGCTTCGATCAGCCCGACCACCTGCGCGATCAACTGCTCGAAGCCGGCGTCGCCGCCGATCAGGTTGGCCTTGGGGAACTGGTCCTGCAACTCGCGCGCGAGCGCATCGGGGTCGTCGCCGAGCAGGATCGCGCAGACCCCGCGCTCGCTCTGCGCCACCAGGATGGAGCCGAGCGAGCACTCGCCCACGGCAAAGCGGATATCCGTGTTGGCGCCGCCGGCGCGGTAGCGGCTTGCGGTCATGCCGAGCATCTGGCCGGAGGTTTCGTAGAAGCGGCTGTTCGAGTTGAAGCCGGCGTCGTAGATGGCTTCGGTGACGGAGCCGGCGCGCCCCAGCCGGTCGCGCAGCTTGCGTGCGCGGTGGGCGCCGGCATAGGCCTTGGGCGTAAGCCCGGTGACGGCCTTGAACACGCGGTGGAAGTGGAACGGGCTCAGGCGGGCCTGGCTGGCGAGTGCGTCGAGCGCGGGCGGCTCGTCCGCGTTCTCGATCTGGCGGCAGGCCTCGGCAATCAGCGCGGCATGCTGGGCCGCCATTGCTGACTGGTCCGCCGCGGCCCGCTTGCTCGGGCGGTAGCCGGCAGCCTCGGCGGCTGCCGGTGTATCGAAGAACTCCACGTTTTCCGGGCGCGGCAACCGTGAAGGACTGCTCGGGCGGCAGTAGATGCCGGTGGTCTTCACCGCATAGACGAAGTCGGCGTCCGCCGCCGGGTCGCGCGCCAGCACGCGGGCCCAGCGCGGGTCGTGTTCGGTCGTTGCCTTCGTTGCCGCCGTTGCCTTCTTTGCTTTCATGATGCTCACTGTATGCCGATGCCGCGCGTTGCGCACGCCGTGGCTTGTGCCGCATGCCGCATGCCGCTAGGCGGCGTCGTGGAAGATGATGCCAAGCACATGCCGGTGTCCCGAACGCAGCCGGCTCACGCCGTGGCGCAGCTTGACACGATAGCTGCCGCGCGTGCCCTGCACCGGGCGCTGGTTCACCGCGAACACCACGGCGTCGCCCTTGCGCAGCGGCACCACCTCGGCGCGCGACTGCATGCGTGGGCGCTGTTCGGTCAGCACGAATTCGCCGCCGGTGAAATCCCTGCCCGGCTCGGACAGCAGGATGGCTACCTGCAGCGGAAACACATGCTCGCCGTACAGGTCCTGGTGCAGGCAGTTGTAGTCGTCCGGCCCGTATTGCAGGATCAGCGGGGTGGGGCGCGCCTGGCCGGCATCGTGGCAGCGGCGCAGGAAATCGGCGTGCCGTGCCGGATAGCGGATGCCGATGTCCATCGCGGCGTTCCAGCGGTTGGCCACGGGCACGAGATGCGCATAGAGCGCGCCGCGCAAGGCCTCGACCAGGCCGGGCAGCGGATAGCTGAAGTATTTGTATTCGCCACGGCCGAAGCCGTGGCGGCTCATGACCACGCGTGAGCGGAACAGGTCCTCGCGCGGGTAGAGCGCGGCCAGCGCATCGCAGGCCTGCGGTGCGAGCAGCCCGGCGATGACGGCGCAGCCCTGGCGCTCCAGTTCTTCGCCGATGGCATCCCAGGGCAACGTATCGGCATGCCGGC
This sequence comes from Cupriavidus sp. 05N38, assembly GCF_056397345.1. Classification (NCBI taxonomy): domain Bacteria; kingdom Pseudomonadati; phylum Pseudomonadota; class Betaproteobacteria; order Burkholderiales; family Burkholderiaceae; genus Cupriavidus; species Cupriavidus sp. 05N38. The sequence goes on along the minus strand of NZ_JBFTNF010000002.1, from coordinate 87,379 downwards.
CAGCCGCCTGCGCGCCGCCCGTCAATGCGCCGCCGCTATCTGCCATTGCATGGTCTGCCTTCATGCCCGCGCCTCGCGCTGCAGCAGTTCGCGCTTGCGTTGCACCCCCCAGCGATAGCCGGAGAGCGCGCCGTCCTGCTTCACGATGCGGTGGCAGGGAATGGCGATGGCCAGCAGGTTGGCTGCGCAAGCACCGGCCACGGCGCGCGCCGCTGCGGGCCGGCCGATGCGTGCGGCGATGTCGGCATAGCTTGCCGTGCTGCCTGCCGGTACCGCGCGCAACGCCTGCCATACCCGCTGCTGGAAGGCGGTGCCGCCAATGTCCAGGGGCAGGTCGCAGGCACTTCCGGGCGACGAAGCCAGGCTGGCGGCCCGCGCCAGAAGCCCCGCCAGGTCTGGTTGCGCCCGCCGCAGCGTGGCGGCGGGGAAGGCCGCGCGCAGTTCGCCGTGCAGCGCCTGCTCATCCTCGCCGAGGAGCAAGGCGCAGACGCCGCGTTCGCTTTGCGCGACCAGCACGTAGCCAAGCGCGCAGGCGCCGATCGCGTAGCGGACTGGCGCGAGGCCAGGACCGGCGATCTTGCCTTGTGAGGTGGATGGCATGCCTTGCATGGCGGACTCCTTTGCATAGATGGCGATGAAGCCAACTCTAGGCCAGGATTCCTCGCCGATCACTCCGTGTCTTGCTGTCGAATTCCATGCCGGCGCGCCGCCGCGCCGGTGCGGTGGTGCGATTTCGGCGGGGCACTTGCATTTGCCCCGCACTCGCCTATCATCCTGTAAATCGTTTTAGTAAACCGTTTTACTGAAACACTTAAGACCTTGATTCCACCCACGGCCGTTGCGGCGCACCATAAGCAAGAAGCGTGGCAGGTGCCGAACAAGATCATCAGCGGCGCCGCGACCAGGACGAAGGCGCCACTGCCGTCGTGGGCGGCCAGCCCGGTCAGGGCCGCCTGCATCAGCGCGGGCAGCTGCTGCACCGAAAGCGAGAAGGCCAGGCTCGAGGCAGTGGCAAACACGAAGAGGATGCCTCCGGCCATGGCCGCGGCGCGCACGAACAGCCGCACCACCGCGCGCGCATCGAGTTCGCGGAACACCAGCACGCCGGCCAGCAACGCATGGAAGCTGGCCTGAGAACCCGAACATGGCAACCATACAAGATGTGGCCAGGCTGGCAAACGTATCCGTCAGCTCCGTCTCCAACGTGCTCAACGGCCGTACCGAGCGGCTCAATCCCGCCACCTTCGCGCGCGTGGAGCAGGCTATCCGCACGCTGGGCTTTCGCCCCAGCCAGGTCGCGCGCCAGCTCAAGACCGGGCAGACGCCGATGCTGGGCTTGCTCGTGCCGTCCACCGCCAATCCCATGTACGGGCAGTTCGCGGTCCTGATCGAAGCCGAGGCGCAGCGCCAGACCGGCTTCCGCGTATTGCTGGGCAATACCAACCGCGACCGCGACCAGGAAGCGAGCATGCTCGACGACCTGCTCTCCTTCGGCGTGCACGGCGTGATCATCGTCTCCTCCCTGACCGACGAGCTGCACTTCGAGGCGCCCGCGCGCCAGGGCCTGGCGATGGTGAGCTATGACGGCGGCGTCGATCCCAGGGTGCCGGCGCGCATCGACCACGTCCAGCCCGACAACTTCCAGGCGGGCCATCTCGCCGCCTCGCACCTCATTGCCCTGGGCCACCGGCGCATTGCCTTCGTCATGCCTGCCGGGCGCACCGTCAGCCGCGCCTGCAAGATCGATGGTTTTCTCGCCGCCGCGCGCGAGGCCGGCATTGGAGACGGCGCGGAGGTGCTCGAGTGCCCGCCAAGCGCTTACTATGGCGACGCCGAGCTGGCCGAGCTCGGCCAGCTCGAGGGCATGCGGCTGGCACGCAGCAAATCGCGTCCCACCGGGCTGATCGCGGTCAACGATATGATGGCCATCGGGCTGATGTCGGGCCTGCACCAGGCTGGCTTGTCGGTGCCGGCCGACGTTTCCGTGATCGGCATGGACGATATCGGCATGTGCGCCTACACCAATCCCGCGCTGACCTCGGTGGCCATGCCCTTCGGCGAGATGGCCGAGGCCATGGTGCGCCGGGTCGTGATGCGGCTGGCACAGCCGGAACTGGCGCCGACCCGCATGTGTTTCCCCAGCGGCCTGGTGCAGCGCCAGTCCACCGCGCCGCCGCTGGCGCCACGGCGCTGACGCAGGGAGCGGGTGGCCGGCACAACGGTTTTTACGCTCGAGGCACGCGGGGGAGCCGCGCGCCGCGGGACGCAGGTCGCGCGCGCCATGCCGTGCGCGCGGTGGTTGTCCGAGGTTGATTCTTGGAGCCGATTCATGGAGGAAACTGGAAATGGTGGTGGACAAAGAGGAACGCCGGCCGGCAGGAACGGCCAGGATCCACGTCGAGGCGGGCTACGCCATCGAGGTGGACATCATGCGGGTGGAGGACGGCTCGTGGGGGGCACTGGTGCGGTTGTCGAAGCTGGCCGACCGCGGCGCGCCCGCGGCCCATTTCATGCTCAACCGCACCTTCGGGGATCGCGCCATGGCTTTCTCCTACACGCTGGCGCTCACGCGCGAATGCGTGCTGCAGTTCGCGCCGGCCGAGGCGGTGGCCATTGCCCGCATGCTTGGCACTAGCCAGGCTCCGGCGAGCGGTAGCAGCGAGGACTAGCGGAGCGCCGCGCGAGGCAAGCGCGGATGGTTTTTTTCCACAAGGCGCAGATCGCGGGGAGATGACCAAGACGACACGCACGCCCCCGGCAAGAAGGGGCAGCGGTACGTCGTGGTGTCACGAAGGAGGGGCCGCCCGGCAAGGCGAGGGGGGCGACGATCACATTTCTGCCCGACGGCGAAGGACTGGCTGGCGAGGCGGGACAAGGGGCTGCACGCCGCGCGTGCGGCCCCTTTGCATTGGCGCGGCAGGTCCGGGCATAGCCCGCCCGCGCGGATCGGGGTGACGTGGAATGCAAGTGGGCGAGGGGGGCGCACTAAGCGTTTACCCCGCCTCATTTTTCTTTGACGTCCCTCTGTGACATGTCTACTATGATCGTGACATGTCAGCAAACGCTGGCGCTGATGATCCCATCCCAGGAGCCGAAATGGTCGCCGCGCGCAAAATGAAGTCGGGGAAAGTTGACGGAGCCCGACGCAAAGTCATCCACCAACTCGCCGGGGCGGCCGTTGCCGGCCTGGCGTTTCCCTATATCGGAGGCACGGCGCGTGCGCAGGAAAAGCGCATCGTCGTCCGGGACCCGGGCGGCCCGTATGCGGACGCGTTCGCCGAAGCCTTCTACAAGCCCTTCAAGGCCGCGACGGGCATCGAGGTCGTGCCGATCGTGGCGCAGTCCGATCCCACCGCGATGATCAAGGGCATGGTCGAGGCCAGGAACTATGCGTGGGACCTGGCGCTCCTGAACCGGCAGTCGCAGGAAGTGCTGACCGACCCCAGGACCGGAGTCTTCCTGGAAGAGGTCAGGGTCAAGGCGCCGGAGATCCCGGACAAGTACAACAGCCAGTACATGATCGCGACGCTGTTGCTGCAGACCGTGCTGGCGGTGCGCACCGACAAGTTCAAGGGCCGCGCCGTGCCCGCATCGTGGAAGGACTTCTGGGACGTGAAGAACTTCCCCGGACGCCGCGCGCTGCGCCGCCATCCGCAGGACACGCTGGAGGAAGCCTTCCTCGGCATGGGCGGCAACGCCGGGTCGGTCTACCCGATCGATGCGAAGGCGTCCTTCGAGGGGCTGGCGCGCATCAAGAAGGATATCCAGGTGTGGTGGACCAGCGGCGCGCAGACCTCGCAGATGCTAAAGAGCGGCGAGGTCGACATGTGCCCCACCTGGAACGCCCGTGCGCAGGCCGCCATCGATGAAGGGGCGCCCGTCAAGATCATCTGGAACCAGGGCCTGTGGAGCACCGAAGGCTTCTGCATTCTCAAGGGCTCGCCCAAGGCGGAGCTGTGCCGCGAGTTCATCAAGTTCACCTGCGACGCGCAGCGGCAGGCCGAATACACCAGGCGCCTCGCGTACGGGCCTTCCAACCCCAACGCCTACAAGTACATCGACCCGGTGCGCGCAAAGTCGCTGCCCACCCATCCCGACAACCTGGCCACCGCGATCCAGATCGATGCGCGCTACTGGGGCAACAACAAGGACAGGATGACGGAATCGTTCAACACCTGGCTGCTGGCATGAACCCGGCTGCGAGCAAAGGATGCAGAGCATGAAAATGGTAGCCAGGAAAGACGCCGGCGACGCCGCGCACGACCATCAGGCACCGGGCCAGGCCGAGGCCGGCGCCACGCCGCCGCAGGCGTGCCCGCAGCGCGCGGAAAAGCTGCGCATCGAATGCCTGTCCAAGCACTACGGCGATACCTGTGCGCTGGAGCCGACCGATCTCGCCGTGCGGCAGGGCGAGTTCGTGACCTTGCTCGGGCCGTCGGGTTCGGGCAAGACGACGCTGCTGATGATGATCGCCGGCCTTGTGCCGCCGACCTCGGGCAGCATCTGGATCGAGCAGAAGGACGCCACGCGCGCACCGCCCTACCGGCGCGATATCGGCATGATGTTCCAGAGCTATGCGCTGTTCCCGCACATGACGGTGGGCGAGAACATCGCCTTCCCGCTGCGCATGCGCAATATGGGCAAGGAGGCCATCGCCCGCGAGGTCGATGCGATCCTGGCCCTGATCAAGCTGCCGGGCATCCGCGACCGCTTCCCGGCGCAGCTCTCGGGAGGGCAGCAGCAACGCGTGGCGCTGGCGCGCGCGATCGTGCACAAGCCGTCGATCGTGCTGATGGACGAGCCGCTGGCGGCGCTGGACAAGTCGCTGCGCATCCATATGCAGGCGGAGATCCGGCAATTGCAGAAGCAGCTCGGCATCACGGTGCTGTACGTCACCCACGACCAGGAAGAGGCGATGACCATGTCCGATCGCATCTGCCTGATGAACAATGCCAGGATCGAGCAGATCGGCACGCCGGAATCGCTCTACTTCGCACCGCAGAGCCTGTTCGCCGGCCAGTTCCTCGGCGAGTCGAACTGCCTGCGTGGGGTGCTTGAATCGGTCGACGGCGAGCGGCAGCTTGCCTGCCTGCGCACCGCGTCGGGGCAGCAGCTGCGCGGGCGGCTGGCGCAAGCGGTCGAGCCGGGCCATGAGGCGGTGATGCTGGTGCGACCGGAGTCGCTGCGCGTCTCCATGAGCGTGGCCGACAGCAGCGCCAACCACCTGCCCTGCCGCATCGAGGACAGCGTGGTCATGGGTTCGCTGTCGCGCCAGCACGTCGTGCTCGCCGATGGCCAGCGCCTGGTGGCGGTGGGCCTGACGCGCGCGGGCCGGGCCGAGGGCGCGGGCAGCAGCAGCGCGGTTCATTTCAACGAGGCGGATGCCATGATCTTCGGAGCCCAGCATGGCTAGTCAATCGCTTGCCGCGCGGCAATGGACCGGCCCGGCGCTGGTCACGCCGACGCTGCTGTTCCTGGCCGCCACCGTGTTCGTTCCCGTGGTCCTGCTGCTCTGCGCGTCGCTGTTCGGCGCCGGCGGATTCTCCTCGTCCGCCTTCACGCGGCTGGCGAGCACGCCGGTCTATATGCAGGTACTCGGCCACAGCCTGTACCTGTCGGCAGTCGCGGCCACGGTTGCCGTGATCGCCGGGTTCCCCGTGGCCGCGGCGATCTCGCGGGCGTCGGGCGGATGGCGCCAGTTGCTCTGGCTCGGCGTGCTGCTGCCGTTCTGGACCAGCTTCCTGGTGCGCACCATCGCCTGGATCGTCATCCTCGGCCGCACCGGCGTGGTCAACAGCGTGCTCACGTCGAGCGGCATCAGCCAGGAGCCGCTCGAACTGCTCTACACCAACTTCAGCGTCATCGTCGGACTGGTGCATGTATTGCTGCCGCTGGCGATCCTGACCATGCTGCCGATCCTGGAGTCGCTCGACCGGCGCCTGCTGTCGGCCGCGCAGACGCTCGGCGCGCAGCCGGGCGTGACGTTCTTCACCGTGTACCTGCCACTGAGCGCGCCCGGCGTCACGGCGGCGTGGCTGACCACGTTCATCTCCGCGCTGGGCTTCTTCATCACGCCGTCGCTGCTGGGTTCGCCCAGGCAGACCATGATGGCGCAGCTCATCATCCAGCAGGTGCAGGAGATGCTCGACTGGGGCCTGGCCGCGGCGCTGTCGGTCCTGACCCTGGTCGCCACGCTGATCATCTACTGGTGCTACGACAAGCTGGTGGGGCTGTCCACGGTGGCGGGCGAGGCCGCCGCGCCGAAGGCCGGCGCGCGTGCCGGGGGCAGGCTTCGCAGTGCCGCCTATGCAGTCTGCTGGTTCCTCGGCAAGTCGCTCGACCGCGTGGTGGTGCCGCTGGCGCAGGCGCTGCCGCAAGCGCGCAAGGGTGCCGCCGATGGCCGGGGCCGGTTGTCGGCCACCGTGGCGGTGATCGTCATCGTCGCGCTCAGCCTGCCGGTGCTGCTGCTGATTCCGGAGTCGTTCACGTCCAGTGCGTTCATCGACTGGCCGCCCACCGGCTTCACCCTGCACTGGTACGAGGAGATCTTCGCCTCGCCGCTGTGGATGGGCGCGATCCAACGCTCGCTCGGCGTGGCGGCCGGCACCGCGGTGCTGGCCAGCGTGATCGGCATTCCCGCGGCCTTTGCCTTTGCGCACCAGCGACTGCCGCTGCGCTCGCTCGTGCTCGGCGCCATCCTCGCGCCCATGATCCTGCCGCGCATCATCGTTGCGCTGGGCCTGTTCTACGTGCTGTCCCGCCTGGGCTGGCTGGGGTCCTCCCTGGCGCTGGTGATCGGCCACACGGCGCTCGCGCTGCCGTACGTCGTGATCACCGTTTCGGCGTCCCTGCGGTCGTATGACCGCCGCCTCGACGACGCAGCCAGCATCCTTGGCGCCAACACGCTGACGCGGCTGCGCCGCATCACGCTGCCGATCATCGCGCCGGGCGTGCTGTCGGCCTTCATCTTTGCCTTCGTCACGTCGTTCGACGATCTCACGCTCGCGCTCTTCGTCAGCGGCGGGCTGTTCACCACGCTGCCCAAGCAGATGTGGGACGACGCACTGCTGAAGGTCAGCCCGTCGCTCGCCGCGGTATCCGTGCTGCTGTTCGGCGCGGTGCTGGCGATCATTGCCGTGTCTTACCTGCTGCGCCGCAAGGCTGCCGGCGCCGCGAGGGCATGATGAAAGAACAAACCATCGAGCAGGACGACGTGCTGGTCATCGGCGCGGGCATCATCGGCGTCACCGCCGCCTACAACCTGATCCTGCAAGGCCGGAAGGTCACGCTGCTGGACCGGCAGGCACCTGGCTTCGGTTGCTCGTTCGGCAACGCCGGCGGACTGAGCCCGGGCATCAGCTTTCCGCTGGCCACCCCCGGCATGTACCGTCACCTGGCCGGCTGGCTGCTGGACCCGGAAAGCCCCGTCACCGTGTCCTGGCGGCGCTTGCCCGCGGCGTTGCCCTGGCTGGCGCGCTTTCTTTTCGCGGGCACGCCGGCCCGGTCGCACACGGCGGCGGCCGGCATGCGCAAGATGATGCGCAATTCGCTGGAGGACTATGCGCCGATCATCGCATTCGCCGAAGCGCAGGACCTGATCCATCGCGTCGGCCAGCTGTACCTCTACAGCACCGATGCCGCGTTCGAGGAGGAGGCCGCCGCCGTCGCGGCGCGGGAACGGCTGGGAATCGCGCAGACGCTGCTGTCCGCGCAGGCGCTGGCGGAGTACGAGCCCGAGTTGTCGCCCGTGTTCCGGCACGGCATCTTTTTCCCGGGGCACGGGCATTGCTCGAACCCGCAGCAGTTCGTCGCCCGCATCGCCGATGCCTGCGTGCGCGCCGGCGGGGCGCGCCTGGTGCGCGATGAGGTAGTGCGTATCGCCGGTGCTGACGGCGGCATCCGCGTCTTCACGGCCAATGGCGAGCGGCGCGCGGCCCAGGTGGTGGTGGCGGCGGGCATCCATTCGAATGCGCTGATCCGCCCGTTCGGCTGGAAGGTGCCGCTCGAAAGCCATCGGGGCTACCATCTCCAGGTAGCGCAGCCGGGCGTCAACGTCACGCGCAACGTCATGTGGGCGGAGCGCAAGACACTGGTGACGCCGATCGGCGGCGGCTTGCGGGTGGCCGGGACCGCCGAGATCGGCGGGCTCGCCGCGCCGCCGACGCCGGCGCGCTTCACGCAGCTGGCGCGCACGCTGCAGGAAGTCTATCCGCGTGCCAATATCGGGCAGCGCTCGGAATGGATGGGGCACCGGCCCTGCACGCCGGATTCGCTGCCGGTGCTCGGGCCGCTGCCCGGCGCGGAGCGCGTGATCTGCGCGTTCGGCCATGGCCACGTCGGGCTGACAGCCGCCTCGTTCACGGGCCGCGTGATCGGCATGGCGGCAGCCAACGCGTCGATGTCCGATGCCTGGCAGGAATTCTCGATCGCACGCTTCGGTTGACGGCACGCGATCCACTACAAGGAAAACACAATATGAACGTTCGCGATCCCCTGCTGGACCCCGAACTCGGGGACAGCAAGAAGCCCTTGCAGCACCAGATCTTCGACGATATCAAGCGCCGCGTGATCACCTGCGACCTGCTTCCCGGCGCCGAGGTCACGGAAAAGGCGCTGGCCGACGAGTACGGCGTCACCAAGGCCCCGATCCGCAGCGCCCTGGCGCGGCTGACCGAGTCCGGCTGGCTGGTGAGCGCCCCGCGCAAGGGGCATGTGGTCTCGCCATTGACCGTCAAGGACGTGATGGAGATCTTCGATGCGCGCGAGCTGGTGGAGCCGCATACCGCGCGGCTGGCCGCGGGGCATGTGTCGCGCGCCACGCTGGTCAAGCTCAACGACGCCTGCACGCGCGAGTACGACCTGGACGACACCGAAGCCAAGCGGCAGTTCCTGCTGGCCAACGCGGCGTTCCATATCGGCATCGGGCGCGCATGCGGCAACGGCCGGCTGGCGCTGATGCTCGAGCAACTCCATGAGCAGGCGCTGCGCGTGCTGTACCTGAGCATCAGCGCGAGCGACCGCTCGGCGTCCTGGCGCCACGGGCACGAGTCGATGATCGACGTACTCGTCTCGGGCGACGCGGAAGAGGCAGCGGCGCGCACCCTGGCCGGCATCAGGCGCAGCCGCCAGTCGGTCATGGACATCGTCAGGCAGCACGAAGGCAGGATCTTCGTCTGAACGATCCTTGCCTTGCGCAGAACCAGTTTTTACCAACGGCTTAGCCATGGAGAAAGAGCAGGAAATGAGCACGTCTTCCATCACACGAATCAACACCGGCCCGCGCCTGTCGGACGTCACCATCCACAATGGCCTGGTCTACCTGGCCGGGCAGGTGCCCCGCGGCACGCTGGAGGGCACCATCGAGGAACAGACCGCGGAAGTCCTCGCCACCATCGACCGCCTGCTGGGCGCCGCGGGGTCGGGCAAGGAGCGCATCCTGTCGTGCCAGATCTTCCTGGCCGACATCGGCGAGATTGCGCGCATGAACACCGCCTGGGACGCCTGGGTGCCGCAAGGCAAGTGTCCGTGCCGCGCCACCGTGCAGGCGAAGCTGGCCAATCCCGCCTGGCGCATCGAGATCGTGGTGGTCGCGGCGCTCGCCGCGCAGCAACAGGCCGCCTGACATTCCCCTGGCCGGGCATGGCGCGGTCCGGCCACGTCATCGACGCTGGCTGTCTCCCGGCACCGGACCCGCTCCGATGACGCTGGACAGCACGGGCGGCAACAACGAATAGCAGCAACCGGTGCCCGGTGGCCCGCCACCGGCAAGGGCGGCGCTCGTCCTGAAAACCCGGGGCGGAAGGCTTTCCGCCCGGCAACAACCTGGTCGCCTCGCGCGCCGGCCACCGGCTGGCGTGCGGCGGCCTCCACTGACAAAATTGGAGCGAACGTGATCTCCCACCTGAAGCAAGCCGCCATCCAAACGAATATTTCCCAATCGTCCTCGCCGCAGGTGCGCCAGGTGGTCGAGGACGCGATCGGCCAGATCCGCGCCCGCGGCGACGCCGCGGTGCGCGATCTCTCGAAGCAGTTCGATAGCTGGGAGCCGGCCTCGTTCCGTCTCAGCCAGGCGCAGATCGAGGACGCCATCGCCAGGCTGAAGAACATCCCGATCAACTCCGTGGGTGCCTACATCCCCGGCGGGCGCTATCCGCTGCTGGCTTCGGCCCATATGATCATCACCACGGCGAAGGTCGCGGGCGTCAGGCGCGTGGTCGCCTGCACGCCGCCGAACCGCGGCCGCATTCCGGACGCTTCGGTGGCGGCGGCGCACCTCGCCGGCGCCGACGAGATCTACCTGCTGGGCGGCGTCCAGGCCGTCGGGGCCATGGCCATCGGTACCGAGACCATCGCCCGCGTGGACATGCTGGCCGGACCCGGCAATGCCTTTGTCGCCGAAGCGAAGCGCCAGTTGTTCGGCGAGGTCGGCATCGACCTGTTTGCCGGCCCGACGGAGGTACTGATCATCGCCGACGAGGCCGCGGATCCCTTCGTGGTGGCCACCGACCTGATCAGCCAGGCCGAGCACGGCCCGGACTCCCCGGCGGTGCTGGTGACCACGTCCAGGGCGCTGGGCGAAGCCGTGCTCAAGGAGATGGAAACCCAGTTCTCGAACCTGGCGACGCGCGATGTCGCGCAGGCGGCCTGGCGCGATTTCGGCGAGATCATTCTCGCCGATACGCTCGACGAAGCGTTCGCGGTATCGGACGAATACGGCAGCGAGCATGTCCAGGCGCTGATCAGGGAGCCGCGCCTGGCGCTGGAGAAGCTGACCACCTACGGCGCGCTGTTCATGGGCGAGAACACCTGCGTGTCGTTCGGCGACAAGGTGATCGGCACCAACCACGTGCTGCCCACGCGCGGCGCGAGCCGCTATACGGGCGGGCTTTGGGTGGGCAAGTTCCTGAAGACGGTGACGTACCAGGAAATCACCTCCCTGGAGGCCAGCGCCGCGATGGGGGCGCTGTGCGCGCGCGCCTCGCGCGCGGAGAACTTCGAGGGGCATGCCCGCTCGGGCGATGTGCGCGCTTCGCGTGCCAGCGGCGCCAGGCCGGAGTGGGCGGCCATGGCCGACGCCTGATGCCGCGCGGGCGGGGCAAGCGCGCGTGCATCGATGCGCCTGGGCCCCGCCAGGCGCGGGCGGCGCCGCGCGGCAGCCGGCAGGCGCCTAGCCAGGGCCCTCGCTAGGGCCCTCGCCCGGCGGTTGCCACGTCCCACCAGCCCGGCAACAGCGCCAGCACCTCGGGCCGCGCGAAGCGGTCGTCGATCAGGTGGACCACGCCGCGGTCCGCCTCGGTGCGGATGACGCGGCCCGCGGCCTGCACGACCTTCTGCAAGCCGGGATAGAGGTAGCCGTACTCGTAGCCGCTGCCGAACTCGGCTTCCATCCGTTGCCGGGTGAGTTCGTTGACCTCGTTGAACTGCGGCAGGCCGAGCGTGGCGATGAAGGCGCCGACCAGCCGGTCTCCGGGCAGGTCGACGCCTTCGGCGAACGCGCCGCCGAGCACGGCGAAGCCGAGCGCGCGGCCGCCCGGCTCGAAGGCACCGATGAATTCGGCCTGTGCCGCCTCGGTCATGGCGCGTGCCTGCCTGCGCACGGGGATATCGGGCCAGCCGAGCTCGAAGGCATCGGCCACCTGCCGCAGGTAATCGTGGCTGCTGAAGAACGCCAGGTAGTTGCCCGGGCGCGCGAGGTACTGCGCGGCCAGCAGTTCGGCGATGGGGCGCACCGAGCGCGCGCGGTCGCGGTAGCGCGTGGAGATGCCGCCGGCGATGTGCACGGCGAGCTGGCCGGCGCTGAACGGCGACTGCACTTCCAGCCATACCGTGTCGCGAGGCAGGCCCAGGGTGTCGCAGACAAAGCGTGCGGGATAGAGCGTGGCCGAGAACAGGGTGGCGGAGCGCGCCGCGGCGAAGCGCGGCGCGAGGAAGGGCGCGGGGATGATGTTGCGCACCGCCAGGCGCGCCCTGGCGGGGCGGGCCTTCGCGATGCCGGCGGGCGCGCCGGCGTCGTCCCTGCTGATGTCGAACACGGAATGCTTGTCGAGCGATCCGGCCAGGCGGGAGAAATGCAGCGCATCGAAATAGAAGCGCTGCAGCGCCGGGGTGACGCTGGCGGGCGCATCGGTGAGCTGGTCCAGGATCGCGGCGGCGGCGCGCTCGAGCGCGGCCATGAATGCCGGCGGGATTTCCGCATAGGCGGCGTAGGCGCCCTCCTGGTCCTTTGCCAGCCGGCTCCATTGCGTGCCCAGCCGGCGCAGCGCGCCCGCCAGCGGTTTCGGCGCGCCTTGGCGCAGCTCCGGCAGCACAGCCGGGTCGAGTTCGGCCGAGTACATCTTGCGCGCACGCTCGAGCAGGTTGTGGGCCTCGTCCACCAGCACCGCCACGCGCCAGTCGCCGGCGGCGGCCATGCCATGCAGCATGGCGCCGCGGTCGAAGTAGTAGTTGTAGTCGCCCACCACCAGGTCGGACCAGCGTGCCATCTCCTGGCCGAGGTAGTAGGGGCAGATGCCGTGCGCCAGCGCGACCTGGCGCAACGCGGCGCGGTCCAGACGGGTTTGCGCGGCGGCCTGCTCGCGCGCGGCCGGCAGGCGGTCGTAGAAGCCGCGCGCGAGCGGGCAGGCTTCACCGTGGCAGGCCTGGCCCGGATGCTCGCAGGACTTGTCGCGCGCGGCGAGTTCCAGCACGCGCAGGGGCAGGCCGGGGTTCGCGGCGCGCAGTCCCTGCGCGGCATCGAGCGCCATCTGGCGGCCGGTGGTCTTGGCGGTGAGGTAGAACACCTTGTCGAGCTGGCCCTGCGGCGCCGCTTTCAGGGTGGAGAAGAGGGTGCCGCCGGTCTTGCCGATGCCGGTGGGCGCCTGTGCCAGCAGGCAGCGGCCCGAGCGGCCGGCGCGATAGACCGCCTCGGCCAGCTCGCGCTGCCCGCGCCGGAAGGCGGCGTGCGGGAATGCCATGGCGGCCAGCGCGGTGTCGCGCGCCGCGCGGTGGTCGGCTTCCTGCGCGGCCCATTTGACGAAGCGCTCGCACTTGTCTTCGAAGAAGGCCTGCAGCTCGGCTGCATCGCGGTCTTCGCTGAACACCGACTCGCGCTGGCTCGTCATCTCGAAATACACCACGGCCACGCGCATGGCCGGCAGGCCGAGCCTGCAGCACATCAGCCATGCGTAGATCCTGGCCTGCGCCAGGTGCAGCTGCCGGTGGTTCTCCGGCAGCGCGGCCCAGTCGCCGCGCACGGTCTTGATTTCCTCGAGCTGGTTGGCGTGCGCGTCGTAGCCATCGGCACGGCCGCGCACCAGCAGGCCCTTGTACTCGCCCTGCAAGGGGATTTCCGCCTGGTAGCCGGCGCCGCGGCGTGCCTGCACCAGGGTGTGCGCGGCCTGGCCTTCGGCCGCCGTGGGCGAGGGCGTGAAGCGGATGTCGAGATCGCCTTGCTTGGCGGTGAACTCGCACAGGGCACGCACGGCGATGGCATAGGTCATCGGCGTGGCAGGCGCGGCGGGGCGCACTTATGGACGGAGATCACGGCGGTACGGGCATGGCAGAGGGGGACTGTATGAATATACAGTATCGCCCTTCGCTGCCGCCAGCCCGGCATGTCGTCCTCGCGTCCAGGACCCGTGGCATGCGCCATGTGGCCTGGCTGGCATCGCCGCCGCGCAGGACTGCCATGCATGCGGATCTGCGGGGGCTGCGCGAAGGGGCGCCCGATATCCGCGTGCGGCCTGCCGACGCGGCAGGCCGCACGGGTACGGCGCGCATCGTAGAATTGCACTGTTACCATGCCGGCGGCCGCGCGCGCCGCCGCGCATTCGCCAGCGCCGGGCCGCTGCTACGCGGCGGCGCAAGGACCAACGAGATGACCGAAAACTTCCTGAATATCTATTCCCACGGCTTTGCGCGCGTGGCGGTGGGCGTGCCCGTCTGCCGCGTGGCCGACCCCGCCTTCAACGCTGCCGGGACGATCGCCCTGGCCCGCCAGGCCGCGGGCCAGGGCGCGGCGCTGGTGGCCTTCCCCGAACTGGGGCTGTCCGCGTACACCTGCGACGACCTGTTCCACCAGCGCGCCTTGCTCGATGCCTGCGAGGCGGCGCTCGGCGAGATCGTCGAGGCCTCGCGCACCCTGGCCACCACGCTGGTGGTGGGGCTGCCGCTGCGGGTCGAGCACCTGCTGTTCAACTGCGCCGCGGTGGTGGCCGGCGGGCGCATCCTCGGCGTGGTGCCCAAGACCTACCTGCCGAACTACTGGGAATTCTACGAGGCGCGGCAATTCAGTTCGGCGGACAACGCCACGGCCAGCGAGGTGACCTTGCTGGGCAGGAAGGTGCCGTTCGGCGCAGGCCTGCTGTTCGAAGCCGAGGACATCGGCGGGTTCCGCTTCCACGTGGAAATCTGCGAGGACGTGTGGGTGCCGGTGCCCCCTTCGTCGTTCGCGGCGCTGGCCGGCGCGACCGTGCTGGTCAACCTGTCGGCATCCAATATCGTGGTGGGCAAGTCGGGCTATCGCCACCAGCTGGTCAGCCAGCAGTCGGCGCGCTGTCTCTCCGCCTATCTCTACAGCTCGGCGGGCAAGGGCGAATCGTCCACCGACCTGGCCTGGGACGGGCAGGCGCTGATCTACGAGAACGGCGAGTTGCTGGCGGAGTCCGAGCGCTTCGCCGACGATTCGCACCTCACCTTCGCGGATGTCGATCTCGAGCGCCTGTCGCGCGAGCGCATGCACCAGACCACCTTCGGCCATTCGGTGCGGCGCCATGCCGGCGAGGTGGAGAAATTCCGGGTCATCGGCTATGCGGTCGGCATCGGCGCGCAGGACGCGCTGCCGCTGCGCCGCAAGCTCGAGCGCTTTCCCTATGTGCCGTCCGACGCGCGGCGGCGCGACGAGCGCTGCCACGAGGTCTACAACATCCAGGTGCAGGCGTTGGCCCAGCGCTTGTCCGCCAGCGGCATCAGCAAGGTGGTGATCGGCGTATCCGGCGGGCTCGATTCGACCCATGCGCTGCTGGTCTGCGCCAAGGCGATGGACCGGCTCAAGCTGCCGCGCACCAATATCATCGGCATCACCATGCCAGGCTTCGCCACCAGCGACCGCACACTGGTGCAGGCCAGGAAGCTGATGGAGGTGGTGGGCTGCGTGTCGAAGGAAATCGACATCCGTCCAAGCTGCATCGAGATGCTCAAGGACCTCGGCCACCCCTACGCGGCGGGCGAGCCGGTGTACGACGTGACCTTCGAGAACGTGCAGGCCGGCGAGCGCACCAACCACCTGTTCCGCTTCGCCAATCACAACCAGGCCATCGTGATCGGCACCGGCGACCTGAGCGAACTCGCGCTGGGCTGGTGCACCTACGGCGTGGGCGATCATATGTCGCACTACAACGTAAACGGCAGCGTGCCGAAGACGCTGATCTCGCACCTGGTGCGCTGGGTGGCGGAGACCGGGCAGATCGGCGATGCCGGTTCCGGTGTGCTGATCGACGTGCTCGAGACCGAGATCAGTCCGGAGCTGGTGCCGGGCGCTTCGGCCAATGCGCCGCAGCAGAAGACCGAGCATTTCATCGGCCCGTACGAGTTGCAGGATTTCAACCTGTACTACACGCTGCGCTTCGGCTTCACGCCGAGCAAGATCGCCTTCCTGGCGCTCAGCGCCTGGGGCGACCGCGACCAGGGTAACTGGCCGGAGGGCCAGCACGTGGCCCGCAACGAGTACACGGTGGCGGACATCAAGCGCAACCTGCGCATCTTCCTCGACCGCTTCTTCCGCACCAGCCAGTTCAAGCGCTCCTGCGTGCCGAACGGGCCCAAGGTGGGCTCCGGCGGTTCGCTCTCGCCGCGCGGCGACTGGCGCGCGCCGAGCGATTCCGAATCCGTGGTGTGGCTCAGGGACCTGGACAAGGTGCCGGATTCGGTCTGACGCACGGGCGGGGCGCTATGGCCTGGCGGCGAGGACCATGTCCGCGCAGTTGCCGGACTCGTCGAGGATCAGCCTGACCGCGTGCCGCGCCGCCAGCACGGCCCCGGCTTGCGCCGCTTCTTCGCGCGTGTCGTATTGCAGAATCGCGGTGGCTGCGCCTGCCACCTTGAGCACCCAGCCGGTCTGCGTGGGCAGCACTATGAAATCCCGGAGCATTGCCTGGCCTCTGCATGCCCTTTGCGGGCGAGTCCGTCATGCATGAAGCCTAGGCGGGCCAGGCCTGCGCTGAAATCCGGCGGCGTCCTACATGACGTGGATTTCGTCCGATGCCCGCGCCTGGCGGCCGCGCAAATCGATGCGCGACCAGGCACGGGCGTCAGGCTGCCGCTGCATGATGCGGGTCTCGGACCCGTGGTTCCGCTCCGTGCCTCATCGCTGCGCCATCGCGCTCGCTATTCGCTGTTCGCTATTCCGCCTGCCTGGTCAGCGATGCCGAGCTTGCCATGGCCTGCGGCACCGCCTCGCGCATGGTTTCGACGAAGCGGCGCAGCTTGGCCGGATAGAAGCGCGCATACGGATAGATCAGCTGCAAGGGCAGCGGGGGAGGCTGCCATTGCGGCACAAGGTGGAGCAGGCGGCCCCGGGCGATATCGTCCGCCATCATCCACGCCGAGCCCATGCAGACGCCAAGGCCCGTCACCGCGGCGTTGCGCAGCGCATAGAGGCTGTCGGTGCTTACGCGAGGGCGGAACGACAGCCGCCGGGTCTCGCCGGTGCTCACGTGGGTGAGCGACACCTCGGTGCGATAGAAGGTGCGGATCGACAGCCACGGCAGCGCGGCCAGCGTGTCCGGTTGCGTTGGCGGCGCGGCACCCGCCAGCACGGATGGCGCCGCGACCACGATGCGCGGCACCTCCGCCAGCCGGATCGCCACCAGGGACGGGTCGCCGACCTCGCCCACATGGATGGCGCAGTCGATGCCGTCGGCGATGAAGTCGGGGGTGCGGTCGTGCAGCAGCCATTCCACGTTCACGCGCGGGTGGCGTCCCAGGTACTGCGCGAGCGGGCCCACCAGCTGTTCCTGGCCGAAGGCATGGGGCACCACCACGCGCAGCGTGCCCTCCGGCTCGTCACGCGCGCCGCGCAGGTCCGCCTCGAACGCCTCCCAGCCGGCTACCAGTTCCTTGGCGCGGTCATAGCAGCGCACGCCGTCCTCGGTCAGCTTCATCGCATGCGTGGAGCGGTGCAGCAGGCGCACGCCGAGCGAGCGCTCCAGCACCTGCAGGCGGCGGCTCACGGTGGGCTGCGTGGTGCCCATCTGCGCGGCGGCGGCGGAAAGGCTGCCGGCCTCCACGATGCGCACGAAGGTCTGCATCAGTTCGATGCGGTCCATGGCGGCCGCGGGCGTGGCAGCGCGGGGAGATGCGGGCAGGGCGGCTTTTGTCATACGCGAAGCGTATATCAGTTGTGCGGAGGGCGGTACTACCGCGGGACACGCCGCAACGGCAAACTCGGGTCTCGATTTCAAGTCAAGGGTAAACACCATGTCCTCCACGCAAGCCATGCCCGCAAGCGCCACCAGCCGCGCGGCAGACGGCGCCGCCCCCCATCAAACGAGCGATACGCCACAACTTCCGGCCAGGCTGATCCTGCTGCTTGCGGCGGGCGCCGGGCTGGCGGTGGCATCGCTCTATTACAGCCAGCCCATGCTGGGGGTCCTGAGCGGCGATATCGGCGCGTCCGATTCCATGGTGGGCCTGGTGCCTACGCTGACCCAGCTGGGCTATGCACTGGGGATCCTGCTGCTGGCCCCGCTGGGGGACCGCTACGACCGCCGGCGCATCATCCTGGCCAAGGCGGCGGTGCTCAGCGCCGCGTTGCTGGTCAGCGGCGCGGCCTCGGGCATCTGGCTGCTGCTGGCGGCCAGCCTGGCGACGGGCCTGGCCGCAACCATGGCGCAGGACATCGTGCCGGCCGCCGCCACGCTCGCGCCCGAATCGCATCGCGGCAAGGTGGTCGGCACCGTGATGACTGGGCTGCTGCTGGGCATCCTGCTGTCGCGCGTGGCCAGCGGTTTCGTGGCGGAGCATTTCGGCTGGCGCATCATGTTCGTGATGGCGGCGGCGAGCATTGCGGTGATCGGCGCCGTGGCCTGGCGCGCCCTGCCGCGTTTCAAGCCCACCACGCACCTGTCGTACCGCGCGCTGCTGGGCTCGCTGGGCAAGCTGTGGCGCAAGCACGGCGCATTGCGCCGGGCGGCGCTGGCGCAGGGGCTGCTATCCGTGGGTTTCAGCGCGTTCTGGTCCACGCTGGCGGTCATGCTGCACGGCGCGCCGTTCCACCTGGGCAGCGCCGCGGCCGGCTCGTTCGGCCTGGCCGGCGCGGCCGGGGCGCTTGCCGCGCCGCTGGCCGGGCGCCTGGCTGACCGCAAGGGGCCGGAACTGGTGACGCGCCTGGGCGCCGTGCTGACCGCGGTGTCCTTCGCCGGGATGCTGTTCTCGCCCCTGCTGGCGCCGCATGCGCGGCTCTGGCTGATCGCAGTCAGCGCGCTGGGCTTCGACCTCGGCGTGCAGGTGACGCTGGTTGCGCACCAGACCATCGTCTACAGCATCGAGCCGGGCGCGCGCAGCCGTCTCAATGCGGTGCTGTTCGGGGGGATGTTCGTCGGGATGGCTACCGGCGCCGCGCTGGGCAGCATGCTGCTCGCGCATTGGGGATGGATGGCCGTCACGGCCCTGTCCACAGCCACCGCGGGCGCCGCGCTGGCCGTGCGGCTGTGGCCCGGAGCGCGGCTGGCGGAGTGATCGCCTGCCGGCGCCTGGCGCCTGCAGCCAGATGACGGCGAGGGAAAGGCTCAAGCCGGGGCGAACGCCTCCTGGTAGTCCTGATAGTCCTGGTAGTCCTGGTAGAGCAGGCACTGGTCGCAGATGCGGCCGTCCATCTCATGGATCAGCAATTCCACGTGCTCGCGGCGCGCGTCCCGCGTGCCAGCGCGGATGGCGGCTTCCTGCGTGTCGTGGTGGGAATTCGCGTAGCGGGCGCCGTCGTGGATCACGTCCCAGCCATCGCCGTAGGGCCTGACATGAAGGTAGTGCGTTGACATTGCGTCTCCCGGAAACCGCGATGGCTCCATTTTGCGCAGGTGCCGCGGCTTTGCCATCGGTGCTTGTCTGACACGACGCGGCATGCGTCGCGATGCCGGCAGCGCCCGCGGCGTCTGGCGAGGGGCATGCGCCGGCCGGGCGCTCGCCCGGCGACCGAACTGGGGACTTCGGACGTCGAAGGCGCTGCGCGCCGCTCTCGCTGGCGCGCAGCGAGGATCAGCGTGTCGAGGCTTTCGCGGGTGGCCAGTCGTCGCCGATAGTCCTCGCCATTGAGGTCGGGTCCGCCGTTTCCACGCCATTTTTCTGCCAGGCCCGCGCCGGCACGTCTTCTTGTATCGCCTTGTATCGCCTTGTATCTACCGGGCCGACAGACAAACAAGGTTTCAATTTCTCTCGCTTGCGGAAACAGGGCGGATACACGCCCGCCGTCAAATTGCACGTGCCCCGGCACGCGCGCACGGCATGGCTCGCGCCTGCCTGGCCGCCGCGTGGCCGGCGGGCAGGAACAGGGCGGGCATGCACCGCCGCGGCCATCCGGAGCCGGATGGCCGCGATTCCTGCCGGCGATTCCTATCGCCTTTTCCCGAAATGAAGAGCCACAGACGACAATTGGAAATCCGATGAAGAAGACACTCGCGGTAGTCGCCGCATCCGCGGTAGCCAGCGCCGCATACGCCGAATCCGGCGTCACCCTGTACGGTGTCGCCGATGCCGGTATCGAGTACAACAGCCACGCAGGACGCGCGGGAGACAGTCTCTGGCGGCTGAGTTCCGGGAACCAGTCGGGATCGCGCTGGGGCGTGCGCGGCGCGGAGGATCTGGGCAGCGGGCTGAAGGCAGTCTTCGTGCTGGAGAGCGGCTTCGACCTGGATACCGGCAACGGGGGCCAGGGCGGCCGCCTGTTCGGCCGCAATGCCTACGTCGGCACCGAAAGCCGGTATGGCTCGCTGCTGCTGGGCCGGCAGCAGACGGCATTGCGCGACTTCGGCAACCTCTATGACCCGGCATCATTGGCCGACCACTACGGCATCCTGGGGATCGCGCCCGAGTTCGGCGCGCGCGCGGACAATGCCGTGAAGTATGTCGGCCGGTTCGGGGGGCTGACCGCCTCCGCCTTGTATTCGTTCCAGTCCAATGGCAGCGAGGTGGGCGGCAGCGCCGTATTCGGACGCGATTACGGCGCCTACCTCAGCTATGCCGAGGGCCCCGTTTCCGTGGGCGTGGCCTATGACGACGCGCATGTGGGCACCCCGGGCAATCAGGCGCCGGTCCTGCGGCGCTATGCGGTGGCCGGTACGTACGCGGCGGGCCCCGCCAAGGTCTTCGCGGGGTATCGCCTCGCCAAGGCATTCAATGGTGCCACCCTGCCCGGCGCGCAAGCGGCCAATGCCGGCTCGAGCTTCTACTGGCTCGGCCTGGGGTACAAGCTGACGCCGGCATTCTCGGTGACCGGCGCGGCCTATTACCAGGATTTCCGCCAGACCGGATCGGACCCGTGGCAGTTCGTGGTGACGGGCGACTACGCATTCAGCAAGCGTACCGACCTCTACGCGTCGGTGTCGTATGCCCTCAACAAGGACAAATCGTACCTGGGCGTCAACGGCTACAACAGCGGCTCCGGCGCGACGGCGGTCTATAACGTGCAGCCCGGCATGAGCCAGCTGGGCGCCGTGGTCGGGGTGCGCCACCGGTTCTAGGGCCTTGGCCTTCGGGGCACGGCGGGAGTCTCTGCCGCGCGGCAGAGATGGTGCCCTGGCGGGAAGCCGCCGGCTGGCGGGCCTCCCCATGCGTGGCTATCGTCGAGCGCGCCCCGGGACCATGGCACGGCCATCACGGCCTCCTGTTGCCGCAGCACTGCCACCGCAGAGCGCCTTTTCGACGGACATCGCAGGCTCCGTTATCGAGGCGGGATGCACAGGCGCCGGACAGCGGCGCCCGGGAACGCCTTAGTGACCGGCGCTCTGGCCGCCGTCGAGTCGTCCGGCAAGAATGGCGTCACGGAAACGCGCGGTCCCGCCCTCACGCTCCGCCTGCTGCACTTCTCTTCCGCACGCCCCTTCTGCGTTGCTCGTCGGGCAACGAAACGTAAGCATAGTTGCTCTTGCTGGATCAACCCGGCCTTGCCAATATGGATGGACCCGAAGGGCCCAGAAGAACATTGATGATTGGAGACAGGCATGCAAGCAATTCAGACCGCGAATGGACGGGACGATGTCGTGGCCCTCTACGACAAGCTCAACTGGCGATTGCTGCCATTTCTGCTGATCTGTTACCTCTTCGCCTACCTTGATCGCGTCAATGTCGGCTTTGCCAAGCTGGAGATGCAGAGTGCCCTGGGCTTTTCCGATGCCGCCTACGGGGTTGGCGCCGGCATCTTCTTCCTGGGCTATGTGCTGTTCGAACTGCCCAGCAACCTGATGTTGCCGAGAGTCGGGGCAAGGAAGACGTTCAGCCGCATTCTGATCCTGTGGGGTATCACTTCGGCGTGCATGCTTTTCGTACGCAACGTGCCGATGTTCTATGCCATGCGTTTCCTGCTTGGCGTTTTCGAGGCGGGTTTCGCGCCCGGCATGATCTATTACCTGTCTTGCTGGTACGGCCCGGCGCGCATGGCCCGTGCCATCGCGATCGTATTTCTCGCGGGTCCGATCGGCGGCATTGTCGGCGGGCCGGTCTCGGCGTGGTTGATGACCACGCTCTCCGGTAGTGGCGCTCTCGCCGGCTGGCAGTGGATGTTCCTGATCGAGGGACTGCCATGCATACTGCTCGGCATACTGGCGCTCTTCCTTCTGTCGAATCGACCCGCGGATGCCGCCTGGCTGAGCGCAGACGAGAAGCGCATGCTCGCGGCCGAACTCGGGACGTCGGCGGCACGAGGCCATTCCTTCAAGGCGGTTGCGCGGGACCCGAGAGTCTACATGCTTGCGTTCGCGTACTTCTGCATCATTGCGGCCATCTACGCCATCAGCTTCTGGCTGCCGACGATGCTGAAAGCGCAGGGCATCAACGATACGATTCAACTCGGCTGGTATTCGTCCATCCCCTATGTGGGGGCCGCCCTCGGGATGTATTTCATCGGCCGCCGGTCGGACAGATACGGCGAGCGGCGTTATCACAGCGCGGTGCCGGCAATCCTCGCCGCGATACTGCTCGCTTCGTCGATCTTGTCGGACGGCAATCTGCTGGTGACTCTTGTTCTGCTGACACTCGCCACGACCATGCTGTTCATGGCGTACACGGTGTTCTGGGCCATTCCCGCCGAGTACATCAAGGGTGACGCAGCAGCGGGCGGTATCGCCCTCATCAATACCATTGGATTGTCCGGTGGCTTCTGGGGGCCAGCGATCATCGGATGGACCAAGACAGCGACCGGCAACATGCATCTCGGCCTGCTGGTCCTGGCGTGCATGTCCATGATCGGCTCGATCCTGCTCGTCGCCAACCGGCTGCCAAAAAGGCAGTGAACCGTTCACTGCCGCCGGAAAACCAATGCGCCGCGTTTCAGTGGGAACCGGCTGAACAGAGGACTTCAAATGCTTTTACACTTATCCACCTGGGCTGAAATAGGGCAATTTCTGGAGCGCAGCCGCACAATCGTGGTGCCGATCGGTTCGAACGAGCAGCACGGCCCCACCGGCCTCCTGGGTACCGACTGGCTGTGCCCGGAGATCATCGCGCACGAAGCCCAGAAGACCGCCGATATCCTGATCGCCCCCACCTTCAATATCGGCATGGCCCAGCATCATCTGGGCTTTCCCGGCACCATTTCGCTTCGCCCTTCGACCTTTATCGCCGCCATTGGCGACTGGACGCGCTCACTGGCCGTCCATGGATTCGAGAGAATCCTGTTTCTCAACGGCCACGGCGGCAACATCGCGTCGATTGAAGCGGCCTTCTCCGAGATCTACGCCGAGGCCAGCTTCGCCAGGCGCCGATCGGGGGTCGCGCTGAAGCTGTGCAATTGGTGGGACCTGGATGGCGTCAGCGAGCTGGCGCGCGAGCAATTTCCAACCGGTCATGGCATCCACGCCACGCCTTCCGAGATTGCAGTCACGCAATGGGCTTTTCCCGACACCATCAAATCGGCCAGCTACACGCCGCAGATTGCCGCCTCGGGCCCGATCCGCGAGGCGCTCGACTTTCGCGCGCGCTACCCGGACGGACGAATGGGTTCCGACCCTGCTCAGGCGACGCCGGAAAAAGGCGCTGAACTGGTGAAGATGGCGGCGGCGAGCCTGGCAAGGGAGCTGGATGCCTTTAGCCGTGAGCCGCTACCGGACTGACTCGTCACGACGACAAGGCATCCTGGCGCGTTGCGCGGGGATGCCGGCTTTACCGATATCCGTTTCCGTGGCGAGCGCACCCGCATGTTCCTGACGGTTGTTGCGCGCCGGCCACTCTGCCGATTGCCGGGAGACCAGGCTGCATCTTTCGATGCGTGAGGTCGATCGGCAACCCCTGCGCTACCTTCGTGAGGTCCTCGCCGTGGCCCGGTTCTGTCGGGCCGTGCGCGTGCGCCAGCGCATGAGCCAGCGCGATTCGCGCTGGCGACCGGCGCGCCGGGCCTGAGCCCGGCGAATCCCCTCGTCATAGAAAGAGAAAGCATGGCACGGCGCCGCTCGCGCCGTGCCATGCAATCACGCCACTTCAACGATCAGTTCGATTTCCAGGCAGGCGCCGAGCGGAAGCTGCGGTACGCCGAACGCGCTGCGCGCGTGCTGGCCGCGCGTGCCAAACACCTCGGCGAACAGTTCACTGGCGCCGTTGGTCACCAGGTGCTGCTCGGTGAAGTCGGCAGTCGAATGGACGAGGCTCGTCAGCTTGACGATCCGCACGATCGCATCGAGATCGCCGGTGGCGGCATGCAGCGTGGCGAGCAAGTCGATGGCGACCAGGCGTGCCGCCGCGATACCGTCGGCGGTGCGCAGGTCGTCGCCGAAGCGGCCGGTGCGAACCTGGCCATCGAGGCGAGACAGATGGCCGGACAAATGGATCAGGTTGCCGGATCGCACGCTTGGCACGTAGGCCGCCGCCGGGCCGGAAGCCTTGGGCAGTTCGATGCCGAGCTGCGCGAGCTTGTCGTAGACTCCCGGCGCCGGCGCGAATGCCGGACCCTCCGGCTTCAGGCGCATGCCGGGCTTGAGATGCTTCCACGGCAGGTCCGCCGGATCCGCCATGAACGGACCGGGCGCACGCACCACGGCAATGTCTTCCGCGATCGCGGCGAAGTCGGCGCGGAAATGCACCGAGCTTTTGTTCACGAGGATCTTCATCTGCGCCGGTTCGATGCCGACCGCGCGGTACATGTTGCGGTCTAGCAGTTGTGCCTTGGTCGAGCTGACGGCGACGAGCACGCCGTCGATCCGCAGTCGCGCCATCGGCCCCATGTCGGCAGCCTTGCCATGCATCATCGGCCCACCGTAGACGAACTTGCCATCGGACAGCGCTTCGACCTCGAAGGTCGCCCGCAGCGGGGCATCCTCGCGCACCTGCGGGCAGCCCCCAAGCGCGATATCGAGCTTCGCGCCGACACCGGCCTGGTGCGCGGCCGCGGCCGCGGCGGGATCGCAGATGATGCCGATCGCGGCGTCCTGCGCGCCAGCCTTGAGAAGCGCGCGCAGCATGCCCATGGTGTTGCCATCGCCGCCGACGCCGGGGTTGTCCTGCGTGTCCGCGAGGATCACCGGCCGCACGGCCTGTTGCGCGATCCGCATGGCACGCTGCACAGCCGCATCCGGCTCCTCGAACTGCACGGCCCACTGGCTCTCGGGCTCGCAGATGCGCGCGAACAGTGTGTCGACGGCCTGCTCGATGCGCGCCTTGTCGAATCCGTAGCCCCAAACCACGGGGCCGCACTCGGCGAAGTCGGCCGCGGGAAAGCCCGGGGTGAACGACAGCGACAGCACGCCTTGCTGCTCCAGTTCTTCGAGCAAGGCGTAGATGCCTTGGGCGGGCTGCATCTCCGTGGACATGCTGTTGACCGGGATCAGGAACGGCACGCGCCGTGCCACCAGATGCGCGCGCGTCTGCCGCGTGCTCAGTTCCAGCAGCAGTTCGGCCGCGCGCTTGCCCGTGGCCGCCATGTCCACGTGCGGGTAGGTGCGGTATGCCACCGCGCCATCCGCGAGGGCGAGCATCTGCCCGGTGACGTTGGCGTGCAGGTCCAGCGAGACAACGATCTTCATGTCGGGGCCCGCCACGGCACGGATGCGCGCCAGCAATTCCCCCTCGCCATCGTCGAGGTGCCGGGCCACCATGGCGCCATGCAGGTCGAGATAGATCGCGTCGTACGAGGCTGTCCTTGCCGCCTCCACGATCTCGCCTGCGATGCGCTCGTAGGCATCGGCCGCGACGTGGGCCGAGGCGCCGGCGGCCGCCCAGATCACCGGCGTGACGGTGTGACCGTACTCGCGCATGTGGTGGATGAAGCCGCTGATCGGCACATTCACCGTCAGCAGGTCATAGATCGCTTCGCCGCGGACCATGGCGGGGAAATCCTCGCCACGGACGAAACTCTCGTAGGTGGCCATGGTTGGCGCGAACGTATTGGTTTCGTGCTGGAAACCGGCTATTAGGATATTCAAGGGAGACCTTCCTGGATCGGAGTGCTGGAACGAAGCAATGCCCATGGCGACGCCGGGACTGGCGCCGCCATGGGCATTGCCGTGACGGAGGAAACTATTGCGGCGTCAGCTTGATCGAGTGGGCCAGCTTCCTGAACTTCTGAGTCTCGTCGACGTAGAACGCCGCGGAGGCCTCGAGTGTCTGCGGCTTCATCGGCTGCACGCCGGAGAGCTCAAGCGCCTTGATCAGTTCGGCGGAGCGCAGCGCCTGCTGCGATGCTTCCAGCAACAGGCGCGCGCGTTCTGCGGGGATGCCGGTCCTGCCCATGACCCCCAGCCAGATCGAATAGACGAACTCGGACTTGCGCGCGACGCTGGTTTCGGAGATCGCTGGCACATCGGGCAAGGTTCGCATGCGCTGCGTGTCCAGCACCGCGACGGCCTTGATCTTGTGTGCCTCGAGCAACTGGGTGGAGGCACCGAGGTTCGGCAGGATCGTCATGTCGATCTGGCGGCCGGTCAGGTCCGCCAGCATCGGCGTGGCGCCCTTGTACGGCACCTGCAGCATCCTGGCGCCGGTCAGCTGCGCCATGTACTCGGCGACGATGTGGTACATGGTCCCGTAGCCCGGATTGCCGAAGGTCAGGCTCGGGCTGCCCGGCTGCCTGCCGGCCGCAATGATCTGTTCGAGTGAGTTGTACGGCAGGTCGCTGCGAACCATGACCACGAGCGGGTGGATCGAGACCGGGGCCAGCAGCGCCAGTTCCTCCGACTTGTACCTGGCGCTGGCGAGCGCCAGCGGCGTCAGGATGGCTTCGTTGGGCGAACCCATGATCAGCGTGTAGCCATCGGCCGGGCGGCTCAGCAGCCGCTGCACCGCCAGCGCGCCGCCGGCGCCGGGCAGGTTTTCGATGACCACGGGCTGGCCGAGCACCTTGGCCATGGTTGGCTGCATGGCCCGCGCAAGCACGTCGGCGGGTCCCCCCGGCGGGAATGCGACCAGCATCGATACCGGCTTGGTGGGAAACGCGTCGGCGGCGGACGCCGGCGCACTGGCCAGCGCAATCCCCAGGAGGGCGGCACTAAGCGCCACCCAGTGTCTGAGGGGGGATAGTCCTTGGTCTTGCATGTCGTCCTCGGCTCTCTTATTGGCATCGCGCGCATGACGCGAATTGGTTGGTGAGGACCATTGTTGGCTGTAATATTCGTTCGAGCAACAGCAATTAATCAGACAAATCGTTGCTATATGGGCAACGGAACGCGGACGGCACACCATGCGAGAAATCAATCAGAAGCGGCTGAAGTACTTTCATGAGGTGCTGGTGCACCGCTCGATCCGTGGCGCCGCGGAAGCGCTCAATACGGCGCCCTCGGTCATCACGCGGCAGGTCGCCTTGCTAGAGGAGGAAATCGGCCTCACGCTGTTCGAGAGGCGGGCGCGCGGCGTGGTTCCCACCGACGCCGCCGAGCATCTGCTCGAGTACTGGCGCGCTTGCCAGGCCCATCAGGAGCAGCTTGCCGAGCGCTTGCGCGCGATCGAGTCCATGGATGCCGGCATGGTCCGGATCGTCGTGAGCGAGGGGTTTATCGACGGCCTTACCGAGCAGATCGTTGCCCCGTTCTGCAAAGCGCATCCGAAACTATCGGTCGAACTCGATGCACAGCCCGCGAGCGATCTGAACAATGCGGTGATCGAGGACACGGCGCACATCGGCCTTGCCTACAATCCCGAACCCGATCCGCTGCTCCATTTTGTGATGAGCGCGCCGGCGCCGGCCAAGCTCATGGTGAGGGCCGGGCATCCACTGACCCGGATCGCCGCTCCGCTGCATCTAAGCCAGATACTCGACTTTCCGCTGGCACTGATGCCGCCCGGCTACGGCGTCGAGCGGCTGGTGGAAATGCTCGAGTACGCCGAGCACGTGAAGCTGCGCCCCTCGCTGCGCAGCAACTCGGTGACGGCGCTCAAGCGCTTCGTGCGATCGACCGATGGCGTGACATTCATCGGCGCGGGACTGGCCGCGGCCAACGAAATCGAGGCAGGCCAGATGGTCGCGCTCGAACTCGCGCACCCACTCTGCCAGACGGCACAGGTGAGGCTGTTCGTGCGCCAGGGACGGCCGCTGTCGGTGGCGGCCAACCGCTTGCTGACGGAAATCGAGAAGAACTTCTCCGTGTTCCTGGATCGGCCGGCCAGCGTGTGAGCCTTGTTCGCTCGATCCAGGCGGAACACTGCTGAGCGATCGGGGCAAGCACCGCACGCAAGTATTCGCGCTGGGGGATGTCGCCCTCGATGCGATGCAAGGCTTCCGGATGCTGCCGCATGTACGCAGTTTGAGTTTTGAGCTGGTGGGTGACGCCGAAGGAAACCCATGCAAGGATTGGTGGCACTTCACCCTGTGCTTCCGCGATGCCGGGCTCGACTTTCCTTGCGTATTCAGCGGCGTTTAAATCAGCCATAAATATATTGATACGCCGCATCCGCCTTCTGGCTGATTCTGTGCGCCCGCATCCGGCCTAAGCTGGTTCGCACTCATGCCTCTTATCGCGAATCCACGCAGAGCAGGAAGGGACAACAGATGGCCAAGACGATCTCTGTTCTATGTGTGCATGGCGTCGGTCATGGCGACGCCGATCCGGACCTGCAAGGTGGCTGGACCAGCGCGATACACGACGGACTGGTAGCGTGGAACCCGGCGCTGGATGGCGCCGTCACCTGCGACTTTCTACTGTACGACTCGCTTTTCGAAAAGGCGCCTCAGAATCCGGTCGCCTACGCAAAAGCCTTTGCCGGCCTGTTGGAAAGCGGCGTCGTCCACGGCATCGGTGACCTGTTCACGCGCGACCGTGGCCTGTTCGACATCCCCGAAACGCTGCGTTGGACCGCCGGCATGACAGCGCAGTGGGTGAGTGACGAGCAACTCAGAGCCGACGCGCGCGATAGCGTCCTCGCAAAGCTAAAGGCGGGCAGCTATGACGTCGTTTGTGCCCATAGCCTGGGATCGCTGATCTGCTATGACGCCTTCATCAGGAATCCGGCCGCGGTAAAGGACATGTACTTCGTCTCCTTTGGCTCGCAGATTGGCAATCCCTTTGTGCGCGACATTTTCGCCGGACGAATCGTGGCGTTGCCCCAGGCCACTACGTGGTTCCATCTGTTCAACCCGGACGATCACGTGCTGACCGCCGATATCCGCCTCTCCGCGGAGAACTTCGAGGAAATCGGGACGAAGTTCGACATCCCCAACGACGTGCTCAACCATAGTGCCATCTGGTACCTGGGGCATCAGAACACGCGCGCGACGGTGTGGCGAAACATCTCCGGCGCCAAGGTGGCCAGGACACTGGCCCGTGGCGGGAAGGAGTATCGCAGCCTCAGCGTCAAACCGACTCGCCGTGCCTTGCTGATCGGCATCAACGACTACCCGGACCCCGCCAACCGGCTCGAAGGTTGCGTCAATGACGTATTCCTGATGAGTGCCGTGCTGCAGGAATGCGGCCTGGCCGCGGAAGACATTCGCATCGTCCTGAACGAGCGTGCCACGGCGGCGTCGATCCTCGATCGGCTCAAGTGGCTGCTGGATGGCATCAAGGCCGGGGATGAGCGCGTGCTTTTCTACTCCGGGCATGGCGCGCAGATGCCGGTCTACGGGCCCAGTGACGAGGTCGACCACATGGACGAATGCCTGGTTCCCTACGATTTCGACTGGACCCCCCAGCACGCCGTCACCGACAAGCAGTTCGCGGAGCTCTACAGCCAGATTCCTTACGATGCCTACTTCGCCGCCATCTTCGACTGCTGCCACGCCGGCGGCATGACCCGCGAAGGCGGACGCCGGGTGCGAGGCCTCACGCCGCCCGACGACATCCGCCACCGTGCGCTGCGCTGGAACCCCAGTCTTCAGGTGTGGGAGGACCGTCCGTTGCCAAGTCCAAATCCGTCGCTGACGGACAGCAGGCAGGGGGTCGACTTCCTCGGCTCCGACGGCGCCACCTATCGGATGGGGCGGGCGATCCGCCTGCGCACGCTGCCCCAGAAGACCTATGACAGCGTGCGCAGCAAGCTCAAACACCACGGCCCATACCTTCCCGTCCTCATGGAAGCTTGCCAGGAGAGCCAGCTCTCCTACGAGTATCGCGACGGCGCGCAATCCTATGGCGCATTTACCTTCTGCCTTGCGGCCAGCCTCCGGGCTGCCCGCGCCAAGAACAAGAATCCGACTTTCACGCAACTCATGGACGATGTGAGTACCCGGCTCGCCGTCATGAAATATGACCAGACGCCAAATCTGCTTGGTGCGAAAGATATCCTGGGGAGCAAGGTGCCATGGACCAGGCCGGCCAGCCCGCCGCGCGGAAAGAGAAAGCCGTAGGGCTGTGCCGGGCCGGGGATTTGTGGATTCGCAGATGGGGAGCGCGCCGGCATGAAGGCACTGTCAACCTCCGCGTTCGGCGCCCACGCAAAAAAAAGGACCGCGGCCGCGGTCCCCGGGAAAAAGCTGATCCCAAAGGGGGTCAGAAGGATCAGTTCCTCCAATATCGACTTCTTTGATCGAGATGACCAGGTGGTGATTTGCTTGAGGTCAAGAATGTGTCGAGTCTGGCCGGACGGCCTCAATATGCACTCAATGCTCCGCGTGTGGCCGGGACGTGGAAGACCGAGACGGCGTCGCTCATCCGCTCCGCCTGTTCCTCCAGCGATTGCGCTGCGGCTGCGGATTCTTCCACCAATGCAGCGTTCTGCTGGGTAACACGCTGTGTCGCATCAATGTGCCGGCACTGCGGGCCCTTGCCAGTAACCTGCCGTCGCTGCACAACAATATCCTGCGCCTGCTCTCCACCGAGGTGCAGCGCGACCACCGGATGCTCTCGACGCTTGGCGTGATGAGCGCGGAGGAGCGGCTGATCTGCTTCCTGCTTGATTTGTCGGTCCGCCTGTCGGCGCGCGGCTTTGCGTCGAGCGAGTTCCGGCTGCGCATGACGCGCGAGGAGATCGGGCGCTATCTCGGCCTGCAGCTGGAAACCGTCAGTCGACTGTTCTCGCGGCTCTCCGATGCCGGCCTGATCGAAATTCGCCATCGCAGCGTGAAGTTGCTCGACGCCACGGCGCTGCACGCGATCTATGCCCGGACAATCGCGGAGGCTCCGGCCGAGCGCTGAGGGAACGCCGCCCAGGCGCAGCAATGGCTGGACGACGCGCACCGCGCCACTCGGCTGTTTGATATCCGCTCCGCGCAGGAATTTGCCCATCGCGCATCGTGTTCGACGACGACGGTGAAATCTCGGCCTCTCTCTTGTCGCCGCACCAACCCGGCCCCCATTTCCCCGGTGCTGTCCTATAATGGTTGACACTACAATCATTGATTGGGCAACAAAAATGATATCGCAGCCTCACCCGCCGCATAGCAGCGGGCAAGTGCTACCGTTCCGGGAGTCCCTCCTGGCGATGCTGGGCATCGCGTTCGTGGTGATGCTGGTGGCGCTCGACCAGACCGTGGTCGGTACCGCGCTGCCTACCGTGGTGGCGGAACTGCAGGGATTCGAGTACTACGCCTGGGTGGCTACGGCTTACCTGCTGTTCTCGGTGATCACGGTGCCGATCTTCGGGCGGCTGGGTGACTACTACGGCCGCAAGCCATTCGTCATGGCGTCGATCGTGGTGTTCACGGCGGCCTCGGTGCTGTGCGGGATGGCGCCGAGCATGCTGTTCCTGGTGCTGGCGCGCGGCCTGCAGGGCATCGGCGGAGGCATGCTGGTGGGCACGGCCTTTGCGTGCATTCCCGATCTGTTTCCCGATTCCCATGTGCGCCTGCGCTGGCAGGTAATGATGAGCGCGGCGTTCGGCATTGCCAACGCGGTGGGGCCGTCGCTCGGCGGCTTGCTGACCGAGGCCTACGGCTGGCGCGCGGTGTTTTATGTGAACCTGCCGGTGGGCGTGCTGGGCTTGCTGTTTGCCTGGCGCTATCTGCCGCACCTGCGCCAGCAGGCGCATGCGGGTGCGATCAAGGTGGACTGGCTGGGCGCGGCGCTGATCGGCGCGGGCCTTGGCGGCCTGCAACTGTGCGTGGAACTGATGCCGGAGCGCGGCTTTGGCTGGTTGACAGGGGGGCTGCTGGTGGCGTCGGTGTGCGCGCTGGTGGGACTGTGGCAATGGGAGCGCCGTGCGCCGAACCCGATCCTGCCGCTGGAGATGTTCCGCAATCCTGGCCTGGCGCCCTTGTTCGTGCTCGCGGTGTTCGTGGGTTTCACGATGTTCTCGCTGCTGCTCTACGCGCCGCTGCTGTTCCAGGGGGGCTTCGGCTATTCGCCGAAGGAGGCGGGCGTGCTGGTGACGCCGCTGGTCGTGTGCATCACCCTGGGCAGTATCCTGAATGGCCGTATCATCACGCGCATCCGCCAGCCCAACAATATGCTGTATGCCGGCTTCGCGATGCTGGCGCTGGCCTGCCTCGGGCTGTCGCAGGCCACGCGCGGGATGCCGCACCAGCTGTTGCTCGGCATCATGCTGGTGGGCGGATTCGGGCTGGGCTTCATCATGCCGAATCTGACCGTGTTCGCGCAGCAGACGGCGGGGCGCGAGCATCTAGGCATCGCCACGGCCATGCTGCAGTCGCTGCGCATGGTGGGTGGCATGGTGGGCACGGCCATCGTCGGGACGCTGGTCACGCGCAGCTACATCAGCGGTGTGCGCGATGCGCTGCAAGGCGCCGGTGCCGGCGAATGGCAGGCGCGCATGGCGGACCCGCAGATCCTGATCGACCGCGCCGGGCAGTCCAGCCTCGTGGCGCAATTGCAGGCGGCCGGCCACAATGGCGCCTTGCTGCTGGAGCAGGCCAGGCTGTCGCTGGTCGGC
Organism: Cupriavidus sp. 05N38; assembly: GCF_056397345.1. Classification (NCBI taxonomy): domain Bacteria; kingdom Pseudomonadati; phylum Pseudomonadota; class Betaproteobacteria; order Burkholderiales; family Burkholderiaceae; genus Cupriavidus; species Cupriavidus sp. 05N38. Next base: position 54,949 of record NZ_JBFTNF010000002.1, on the reverse strand, counting down.
GCGATCCATATCGGGCTGGCGCTGGCGGCGGTGATTGCCGTGGTTGGCCTGTGGCGCTCGCGCCGCGTGCCGCCCGTGAAGCTGGAGCGCGCCGTGAAGCAGCAGGTCATGGCCGCGGAATGATTTTGCCCTGGGCCGTCCGGGGAACGCCCCGGATCATGCCGGGGTGCCGGACAGGTCCGATGGTTTGTGAAGCCGCCGTGCGCACGCAACGCGCGGCGGGCCCAGACGGGAGAGTGGATTGGAACTGGAGCGACAAAGCCTGGCTGTGCTACAGCAGTTCGGGCGGACTTACCGGGCCTATGCGGCCGCGTTCGAGCAACGCATCGGGCACCCCTTGCCGCGCTGGCGCATTCTCTACGCCTTGCACGGCCATGCCGGTCCGATCGCGCAGAAGCCGCTGGCCGATCGCGTGGGCATGGATCCGGGCGCGCTCACGCGCCAGCTCAAGGCCCTGCAGGAGCTGGGCTGGGTGGAGCGCAACACTAGCGAACGCGACAACCGCGTGACCAACGTCACGCTGTCGGCATTGGGCCTGAGCATCGTGGAGCAGGCGCTGCCGCAGCGCGCGTCCTTCCTGCAGGACGTGCTGGAGAACGTTTCCGAGACCACCATGCGCAATCTGTCCAAAGGCCTCGAGCAACTCGAGTCGGGCATCGCCCTTGCCGTGCAGCGCGGCGCCCAGGACAAGGCCGACGCGGCCTGACGACGGCTACCCCGCCGTGGCGCCGAACAGTCGCGCCACCGCCTGCGGGTTGGACGGAAAGTAGATGTGCGTATAAGAAGCGGTCAGCGCGCCATGCCGGAACACCGGCTCGCCACGCGAGCCATCGCGTGGCACGGTCGCATGACAGTACGGCGCCAGCGGCGTCTGCGCGCTGGAGTAATGGAAGGTATGGCCGCGCACCGTGCCTTCCGGGAGCGCCAGCCACTGGTGCCCCAGCGCGGCCAGCCGCGCTTGCATGGCGACCGTGCCGGGCAGCAGGCCCGCCAGGCTGTGCGCTTGCCCGGCCTTGTCCACCAGCGTGTCGAACAACATCATCATGCCGCCGCACTCGGCCAGCATCGGCAACCCGTTTGCGTGGGCGGCGCGCAGCGAGGCCAGCATGCCGCCGTTGGCCGCGAGGCGCGCCGCGTGCAGTTCGGGATAGCCGCCGGGCAGCCAAAGCGCGTCGCAGGCAGGCAGGGCTTCATCCGCCAGCGGCGAGAAGAAGACCAGGCGGGCGCCCAGCCCCTGCAAGGTGTCGAGATTGGCGGGATAGAGGAAGCGGCAGGCTGCGTCGCGGGCCACGGCGATGGTCCTGCCAGCCAGCAAGGGCGGCAGCGGTGGCAGCGGTGGTGCGGCTGCAATCCCGACGGCCGCCGGCAAGGCGGCGATCGGCTGCCCGGCCAGTGCGTCGGCCAGCCGGTCGAGGCGGGCGGGAAGATCGGGAAGCTCGTCGGCGGCATGCAAGCCGAGGTGACGTTCCGGCAACGAGGCATCCTTGTCGCGCGCCAGCCCGCCAGCCCAGCCGATATGCGCCGGCAGGCTCTCGCGCAGCATCTCGGCATGCCGTGCGGAGGCCACGCCATTGGCCAGCACCTGCATGGAAACCAGCGGCTGGCCATAGCCCGCCAGCCCGAAGGCCAGCGCGCCGAAGGTCTGCGCCATCGCGCCGGCCTGGATCACGCTGAGCACAGGCAGCCCGAAATGACGCGCAATATCCGCGCTGCTCGGCGTACCGTCGTGCAAGCCCATCACGCCTTCCACGAGTATCAGGTCCGCCTCTCGCGCAGCCTGCGCCAGGCGCGCCGCGGCGTCCTCGGCGCCGGTCATCCACAGGTCGAGCGAGTGAACCGGCGCGCCGCTTGCAGCCGCCAGTATCGACGGGTCCAGGTAGTCGGGGCCACTCTTGAAGACGCGGACCTTGCGGCCCTGGCGGCGGTGCAGCCACGCCAGCGCGGCGGTGACCGTGGTCTTGCCTTGCCCCGAGGCCGGCGCCGCGACCAGCAGGGCTGGCACGCGCAGGCTGCCGGCGTCGGGGGATGGTTTGCCAGCGAAGGCGGGTGAGGGGGCAGACATGACGAGGGCCGTGAGGAAAATCGAAGGGCGGAGCGCGCATGCCGGGCACGTGCGTGGCCGGCATGCCGCGGCGCTGCGATTATAGCCACTCGGTATGGCTGGGCCCGTCGGCGTCGGCGTGCAGCGGCAGCACCAGGCCCTGCTGCGCGGCGAAGTCGAACAGCTCGCGCTCGTTGCTGGCTCCCAGCTTGTGCATGGCACTGTTCTTCTGGCGGCTGATGGTCTTCACGCTGCGGCACAGCTGTTCGGCGATGCCGGTGACGGAGTTGCCGCTGAGATAGAGGCGCAGGACCTCGGATTCCCGTACCGACAGATTGACGGCGCCGGCGCGGCCCGGCGCGTAGTGCGCGCCAGACTGATCCAGCACGCGCGCGGCGGATTCGCCGATGAAGCGCAGCCCGCGCTCGACGCGGATGATAGCGGTGACCAGTTCGTCCAGCTGGGAATCCTTGAGCAACAGGCCGTGGGCGCCGGTGTTGAGGATTGCGCGCAACACGAGCGGGTTGGTGATCATGGTGAGGACGACCACGCCCAGCGCCGGGTGATGGCGCCGCAGGCTGGCGAGCAGGCGGATGCCGTCACCCGCGTTGGCACAGGGCATGTGGTAATCGGTGACCACGATATCGGGGCGGAATACACGGGTGGCCTGAAGCAACTCGGCGGCGCCGCGCACGTCGGCGCAGATCTCCCATCCGGTCTGGCCCCGCAATTGGCACCTGACCGCCAGCGCGATGGCAGGATGGTCATCGGCAATCAGGATTTTCAATGGCATGGCAACGCTCCTGGGCGGGCGCGCGGTTTCCGCGCTGCGGGTGCCCAGGCAGAATAAGCGTCGCTTTCGGCATATGGCCTGAGACTATTCTCAATTTGGAGCCGAAAAGTCCGGGCTTGACGCTGGCCGGCCGCCAGCCGCCGGGGCATCCGGGGATGGCTTGCCAGGCGGCTTGCGCGCGTGTCAGGCCGCGTACGCGGTGCGGCTTTCCTGGGCCCGGTGGCGGCGGTCGATGGCGACGACCGGATCGTGGAGGACCGCGCTGCCAATCTCGAGGATGCCGCGCAAGGCGTTGCCTGTGCTGGCCCGCGCCGGCGCCCAGAAATGCAGGGCGGCCCATTCGGGAAAGCTGCTCGGCGGCGCCAGCAAGCGCGTCTTCTGGTTGCGGGTGACCAGCGGCACATTGAAGTCCAGCAGCGGACAGGTGCCGCCCGCCGCGAGCAGCAGCGCTACCTGGGTATGCCAGGATGGCACCACGGTTTCCCGGTAAGCCGGATCGTGGGCAAGCCGGTTCAGGAAACCGTGCAACGGGCTGCCCGGCTCGGTGTCTTCCTGCAGCAGGATCCATTCGTTCCTGCCTTCCGCTTCCTCGGGGCTGCCGGGCCGGATCACGCTGACCAGGCGGCGCGGCGTGGCCATGATGCTGTGCAATGCCACCTGGTCGGGCACGAAATGGCTGTCCACCACGAATGCGCAATCCAGTTCGCCGCTGTCCAGCTGGGCGGCAAGCGCGGCGTCGGCAAAGACCGGCCGCGTCATGAAGCGGTCTTCGGGAAACTGCTCGCACAGCGCGGTGAGGATTTCGGTGATGACCGGATCGCCGATCGAAGGCGAAAACCCGATCGAGATGCGCCGTTGCGGGCTGGCTGCTTCGGCGGCTGGCGTGGCGGGGCGCACCAGGTGGGACCATTTCGACAGGATCTGCCGTGCGGTCTGTTCCAGCCGCAGGGCGTGCGCGGTCGGTTCCAGCGTGCCGTTGCGGCGGATGAAGAGGGGGTCGCCGGTGATCTCGCGCAGCCGCGCGAGGCTGTAGGCAATGGTCGGAACCCGGCCTTGCGTGCAGGCGGCGACGGCGCTGAGGTCTCGATATTCCATCAGCAGAACGAAGACGTGCAAAAGCTTGGTGCTGACGTGCCGCATGGTAGCTTCTCCCGATTTGAAACTTGGTTTTTCTTTTTTAGTTTTTTCTTGTTCGTGATGTTGCCGTGGCCGGTCATGGCCCCGAGCCAGTACCGGGATGAAGCGGAGCCTGGGCCATATACGTTGCCTCTCCAGATGTCCCGGCGCATGCGGGATCCATGAAGAAGTGTTTCTCCAGAATGATGGCCCGGTATAAAGACCCGTTCGCTGAAAAAACTGCAGCCGACCCGGCTTGGCGAAGGGATCCTGTCGCCTGTTTTGCACGGGGCATGGAGCCCGGCAACCGGCGATCGAAATTTAGTTAATGCCAGACAAGATTAATACATAACTTTGAAACTTGCCAGGGGTCCTTTCGTTGGGATTATAAAAAATACATCATCTAATTCATGTTGTTCGGACATAGAGACAATAAAGAATGCATGTGTTCTGCGAATCATAACTGCGGGTCTCCTGGGTGCCGGTGGCGGCATAAAATAGCGCAAGGCTTTCATTATCCGGTTGTTTTTCATGCGCTTTCAGTGGCGATGGCGATGTCACTCCCGGTTCACTCCGCAATTCGGGAAAATAATTCGTCAATTAAGTTGAGATCGATTTTGTCATCGGATATTCACGCGTCCAGCCGCGAAGGGTGGATCTAAAAAGAACTGAATTCACTCGTGGAAAATGTTTAATTGCCTTCCGTTTCCGTAGTGTTATTCTTAAAGGTTTGCCCGGGTCAGGTGGGGCTGGGGCGATAGGGATGTGCCGGCGTCACGCCGGCGTGGTTCTCCAAATTGCTTAACTCGCGTCATGAACACACTGAATTGCCTTTTGCGGTGCGGGTGGTAACTTTGCGGCAGGGGTAGAACTGGCCACGCACGCGCCTGCCGGGCGCGAGCGGCCTTTGCTAGCGGAGGCAGGCAGTGAACAGACGATTCTCGGAGGAGCAGATCCGCGGCTACCTTGCGGAAGCGGCGACCGGCGTGCCGGTGCGCGAACTGTGCGCGCGCTATGGCTTCAGTGATGCGTCCTTCTACGGCTGGCGTATCAAGTACGCGCACGGCGCGGGAGGGGAAGCGCGGGGCGAAAGCCGCAAGCTGCGTGAGTTGCAGGAGGAAAACACCCGTCTTAAGAGTATGCTTGCCGATGCGCTGCTCAAGCTCGAGCTGCTGCGCAACCCCAATAACCGTGGCGGCAACAGCAAGGAACGAAGCTAAGTCCGGATCTTCCCGCCATGCACGATTGACGGCGCTGAGTGCTGGCGACCCATGAGCCAGGATCGTCAGGGATGGCGCGTAGCGCCCCCACTGTGGAGATGAGAAATGAGACGGGCTTCGATAGTCATGGCTGGCCTGCTGGGACTCTGGCTGCCTGGCAGCCAGCTTGCCACCGCCGCCGCGCTGGAGGTTCCCGCGCCGATGGTCGCGCCACCGCCGCCGCTGATGCTCGACCCCGCCACCGACAATGCCGGCCCGGCCGCCGACGGTACCCTGACGCCGGCCCAGCGCACGCACTGCCAGGCCTTGCTCGACCGGATCAACGGATTGCCCTCGGGCACGCAATGGTCCGCCGGCAAGTCCACGGTGACTTCCGCCGATGGCAGCACCCACCAGATGATCGAACGCCAGGCCGACCGCAAGAAGCTCAACGAAGCGTACCGGCAGGAATGTGCCCAGGAAAAACGCTGAGCGCCTTGCCTGTGCCTCCCTTGCCGTGCCTCATTTGCTGTCGCAGCGCTCCGGCGGAATCGTGACTTCCCCTACCGGCTGGTTGCCCTTGCCCTGGTAGCGGTAGTTCAGCGTGACACCCATGCGGCCGAGCACCGGCACGTCCGGGTTACGGCAGATGCCCTTTACCAGCACCGGCCCCGCACTGGCCATGAAGGCCACGGTGCCCTCGCGCGAGGCGTCGACCCCTACCAGGCTCAGGCGGAATACCACCCGCTTGCCGGGCGAAACGCTGCAGCCCTCCAGGCGGGTCGCGTTGTCGAGCGTGAAAGGTCCGGCACGCGTCAGTTCCTGGCATGCCGCGACGAGTTCGGCGTCCGCGCCACCGCCTGTCAGCCGCGTGACCCCGCTCATGCCGGTGCCTTTGCCCTCGACTGTGCCGAGCAAGAGCCTGGCCAGCTTGGAGAGCGATGCCGGCGTGTTCGCTTGCGCAGCGACTGCCGGTGCGAGTCCGGTGATCATCAGGAAGGCAAGTGGCGCCGCGCGGATGCGCGCGGCAAAAGGGGAGTCCCGCATACAGATAGATACCGGAAACCAGGTCGGGCGCCGTCGCGCGCAGAGGACCAGCGCTGGCTGGCGTCTTCTGCGTGCACTGAGGCATGGGCTGACCATAACCGCGATTGCGCGGGCAAGCTGTCGGTCTTTGTCCTACGCCGCCGGCGCGCGCACGGCCCCGCCACGCTGGTGCGGCGGCAGTGAAGCCTTGGCCGGCGAGGCATTCCGCCCGGCACCCGGCCCGGCGCCTTCCCAGGTGGGCGGATCGTCACGCGCTCGGGGTCTTCGTCAAGCACAGCGAGCAGCTCGACATAGCTTCTTCGGACGTGGCCATGCGTTCTCCAATTCCCCGGAATTGACACCAATGCAGTATAACCACGGCCCTTCTGCCGCTAACTCGGGTGTATCTGTGTTCTTTTGCGCTCCGGATCAAATTTTTTCGATGCGGTAGCGCGGCGCCCCATGCGCGCGTTGCTGCACGCAGCGGGGCGCAATGTCTGCCTTGCATGACATGTGGCTGGAAAGCGACGGCGGGCGCGCCCTGGCGGCTGTGTTATGCTGCATCGCAACAATGCAGACAGCAGGAGTCTTCATGGCCAAGAGCCTTTCGGCGGACTGGCATGCGCAACTCCGGCACATCAGCCGGGCGCAGCCGCAGTCCGTGCGCCAACTCAAGACATGGTTCGACCGTATCGCAACTCTTAACCCGGCGTCCCCCCGCCTGCGGGCGCGCTCGCCCGCTCCCTTGCGCCTGCCGTCGCGGCAGCCTCTGCCCGGCGAATGGACCGCTCACCACCACGACCTGGCGCCATTGCCGGGCGAACTGGTGCCGCACCTGCCGTACTGGCTTTATGTGCCTTCGCGCGGGGCACGCCGCCCCATGCCGCTGGTCGTGATGCTGCATGGCTGCCGGCAGACGCCGGAAGACCTGGCCGCCGGAACCCGCATGAACGCGCTGGCCGAGCGCGAGGGCTTCATCGTGGCCTATCCGCAGCAGCCGCTGCGGCGCCAGATGCAGCGCTGCTGGCAATGGTTCGACCTGGGCGCCACGGAAGGCGGCCGCGAGGCGCAGGCGCTGTCGGTGCTGATCGATGCACTGGTGACGCGGCCCGACGTGCGCGCCGACCAGGTCTACCTGGCCGGCTTGTCCGCTGGCGCCAGCATGGCGGCGGTCGTGGCGTTGCGCTATCCCGGCAAGATCGCCGCCGTGGGCCTGCACTCCGGGGTGGTAGTCGGCGCCGGGCATACCCCGCACGACGGCCTGCGTGCCATGCTGCATGGCAGCAGCGTCGACCCGGCGATGCTGCTGGATGCCGCCGGCGCCATGCCGGGCGGACCCAGGATGCCCGCCATCATCCTGCACGGCATGGCCGACGATGCGGTGAATCCGGTCAACGCACGTCTGCTGGCGCGGCAATTCCTGGCCTACAACGGCATGACCGAACGCGTGGACGACCGCATGAACGGCGACGCGAAGCGGCACCCGGACCATGCCGGAGTGCCGCCCGCCGATGCGGCGGGTACCGGCGCCGCCGTTGCGCGCGTCGATCCGCCTTCCGCGGCCCTGCCTGCCGGCGACTACCTCGAGGCCAGCTTCGGCGTGTGGAACCGCGAGATGGTGGAAGTGTGCGAGATTGCCGGTCTCAGTCACGCGTGGAGCGGCGGTGACGGCGACTTTGCCTATCACTCGCCGGTCGGGCCCGACGCCAGCGCGCTGATGTGGAAATTCTTCAGGCAGCATCGCCGCTGAGGTGGCGGCCGCAAGGCAAATAAAAAGGGCCGCACAGCCAAGTGCGGCCCTTTTGCCTTTCCGGAGCGGGACAGCTGGTTCAGGCCAGCGAGCGATCCTTGACGAACAGCGCCGTCACCATGCCCAGTGCGCACAGCGCCACCACGTAGTAGGCGGGCGCGAGCGGGTCGTTCTTGAGCATCAGCGTGACGATCATCGGAGTCAGGCCGCCGAAGATCGCGTACGACAGGTTGTACGAAAACGACAGGCCCGAGAAGCGCACCTGCGCCGGGAAGGCCTTGACCAGCACGAACGGCACCGCGCCGATGGTGCCGACGAAGAAGCCGGCCACGGCATACAGCGGGATCAGCAGGTCGGGGCGCGTGTGCAGGACGCTATAGAAGATATAGGAGCTGACCGCCAGCAGCAGTCCGCCGACGAACAGCGTCACGCGGGCGCCGATCTTGTCTGCCATCAGCCCTGCCACCACGCAGCCCACGGTCAGGCACAGCGTGGCCACGCTGTTGGCCACCAGCGCGGTGCGCGCGTCGAAGCCGTAGATCTTCTGCAGGAAGGTCGGGGTCATCAGGATCACCACCACGATGCCGGCCGACAGCATCCACGTCAGCAGCATCGATACAGCAACCGCGCCACGGTGGTCGCGCACCACCGCCTTGAGCGGCATTTCCGCGGCAAGCGCCTTGCGCTTCTGCAGTTCGGCGAACACCGGCGTCTCGTGCAGCCAGCGGCGCAGGTACATCGAGCCGATGCCGAACACGCCGCCGAGCAGGAACGGCACGCGCCAGCCCCAGTCGGTGAGTTCAGCCGGCGTGAAGATGCTGTTGATGGCGGTGGCCACCAGCGAACCCAGCAGGATGCCGGCGGTCAGCCCGGCGGTCAGCGTGCCGCAGGCGTAGCCGGTGCGGCGCGCCGGTACGTGCTCGGAGACGAAGACCCAGGCGCCGGGCACTTCGCCGCCCACGGCCGCGCCCTGCATCACGCGCAGCAGCAGCAGCGCCACGGGCGCCAGCAGGCCGATCGCGTGGTAGGTCGGCAGCAGGCCCATCAGCAGCGTCGGCACCGACATCAGCAGGATGGAAAGCGTGAACATCTTCTTGCGGCCGAGCAGGTCGCCGAAGTGCGCCATGATGATGCCGCCCAGCGGGCGGGCCAGGTACCCCGCGGCGAAAATGCCGAAGGTCTGCAGCTGGCGCAGCCAGTCCGGCACCGAGGGCGGGAAGAACAGCTGCCCGATGACGGTGGCGAAGAAGACGAAGATGATGAAGTCGTAGAACTCGAGCGCGCCCCCGAGGGCGGCGAGGGCAAGCGTCTTGTAATCCTGTCCGGTCAGGGGGCGCGCCGGGATGCTGCGCGCGTCGTCTGCTCCGGCAGTACTGCTGATGGTCGACATGAGGAGACTCGCATGGAAAAAGTTCGCATGCGAAGCGCACAACACGGTTGACGTGGAGGGATCTGGCCGGAGGGTTACAGCGCGGGAGAAGCAGGCACGAAGTGGCGGATAAGCCGCTGGCTTGCGACAAGACGCTTCGCAAAGACGGAACAATACCAGATTGGCGCGGGCCCGGCCGGCACCAGCCCAGTTGAATGGATTATTTGCAGTCCTGAAATCGCCTTGAGATTAGTTTGAATGCCTTTGCTTTGCCCCGAACCGTTGCCATAATGTGGGTAAAAAGTGAAATCAGGGCCACAAAGTGGCCGATTCGCCGGATAGCCGCATAATAAAAGCGCATCTTCTTGCGTTGGCGGCAGGCGAATTCCGCGTGCGCAGCGTGCGCGGCTTTTCGGCAGCCCGGAAATAACGGGATTTCGGGTGAGGGTGTTTCGGGGTCGAATTCTTCAGGATCACATGGCAATCAAGTTCTCCATGCAGGCGGCAACCGCCACGCCGCGCCGCCGGGCTGGCGTGCGGGTAGCCGGCGGCATCGTGGCCGCGCTGGCGGTGTTCGGCCTGGCCGGGTATTTCGGCGGGCCACCGCTGATCAAGTCGTTCGTGGCCGGAAAGGCCAGCGAAGCGCTCGGCCGCAAGGTCACCTTCGGCGGCGCCCAGGTCCGGCCGTTCTCGCTGGCGGTCACCGTTTCCGACGTCACCATCTACGAGCCCGACGGCACCACGCCGATGCTCACGCTGGGCGAAGCGGAAATCGACGGCGCCATCGCCTCGCTGTGGCACATGGCGCCGGTAGTGGACGCCGTGCATATCGACAGGCCCGCGCTGCACCTCGCGCGCGATGCCAGCGGCCGCATGAATTACGCGGACATCCAGGAGCGCTTCGCCGCCAGGCCGGCCCCGCCCAAGTCCGAGCCGGCGCGCTTCTCCGTCAACAATATCGCCCTGACCGGTGGCAGCCTGGTGTTCGATGACAAGCTGCTCCAGCAGACGCAGCGCGTGGACGACCTCACCATCACGCTGCCGTTCCTGTCCAACCTGCCGCACGACGTAGAGATCGTCACGCGGCCCACGCTGAGCGCGCGCATCAACGGCTCCGCGCTGGCGCTCGACGGCACCATGCTGCCGTTCGCCGCCTCGCACGAGACGCACCTGAACCTGAATCTCGATGCCCTGGAGCTGCCGCGCTACATGGCATTCGCGCCCAGGCTCAAGGACGCCGAGATCAAGGGCGGCCTGCTGGATACGCGGCTGACGCTTGGCTTTATCCAGGACAAGGACAAGCAGGACATCTTCCTGGCGGGCACGGCGGCGCTGCGCGAGGCCGATATCCGCAAGCACGACGGCTCGCCGCTGCTGAAGGCGGGCCGCCTGGCCGTCGATATCACCCGCATCGAGCCGCTGGGCCACAAGGCGCACCTGCGCAGCGTGACGGTGGAAGGACTGGCTGCTAACGCCACGCGCCATGCCGATGGCACGCTCGACCTGGCCCAGGCCTTCCTGCCGCAGGCCACCGCCACGGCGCCAGCCAGGCCGGCAAGGCCTGCTCCCGCACCCGGCGCCGCGGCGCCGGCCTCCGCGCCGGCCGCGAAAGCCGCGCCCGCTTCGGCGCCCGCGGCGGCGGGCATCGCGCAGCCGCAGCCGGCCGAGGCACCGTGGACCTATGCGGTCGACCAGATCAGCATCAAGCAAGCCAGTCTCGCGCTGCGCGACGAGCTTGCCGCTTCCGGGCCAGGCACGCTGGCGCTCGGACCGCTGGACGCCGAAGTCGCGGGCCTGTCCGGCGACAGCGACAAGCCTGCCAAGGTACAGGCCAAGCTGGCGCTGGGCGAGGGGCAAAGCCTCAGCCACGAAGGTGAACTGACGCTGCGTTCCGGCACCATGGCCGGCACGCTGCAGGCCAGCGGCGTCAGGCCGCAAGGATTTGCCGCGTGGTGGCCGCCCGAGCTGCGCACCAAGCTCGGCGATACCGCCGTCAACGCCGAACTGCACTACAAGATGGCCTGGGGCGGCCCCGCCTTTGCGTTCTCGCTGGACAAGTCCCGCGTGGAGCTGGCGCCGCTTTACCTGAGCACGCGCGAACCGGTCACGGTACCTGCATTGGCCACCGGCGGCGCTGCGGCCGGCAATGCCGCGGCCAACAATGCCGCAGCCAGCAATGCCGCCAGCAATGCCGCCGACAATGCCCGCCGGCGCGATGCGCGCCGCGCCCGTGGACGCGACAGTGACAGCGACACTGCCAACCTGCCGGTCATGCGTGCCGAGCGCGTGGCGCTCGACGACATCGCGTTCGATCTCGCCGGCCATACCTTCCAGGCCGGCCAATTGGTGGTGGCCAAGCCGCAGGTGGCGCTCACGCGCGATTACCGCGGCCAGCTGCTCGAGAGCGCGCGCCTGTGGGCGGCGCAGTCCGAACAGAAGGCAAGCCAGCGCACGGCCGTCGCCACGGCCAAGACCGTCCAGCCGGAGAGCGCGCCGGCGGCCAGGTCACTGCCGTGGAAGGCGCAGCTCGGCAAGTTCTCGCTCGATGGGGGCGAGGTGCGCGTGACGGACTACGAGCCGGCCGTCGCCAACCGCGACCGACCTGTCATCCACCAGTACCGCAACGTGAGCCTGGCCACCGGCATGCTGCAGTGGCCCATGGCCGGCGGCGCGATTCCGCTCAAGCTCAAGGCCGAGACCGGCCGCCGCGGCGTGCTGGCCCTGGATGGCACCATGCTGCCCACGGTGCCGGCCGTGCAGCTGCAACTGGACCTGCGCGAGATCGACCTGGCACCGATGCAGCCCTACCTGGCCGACCGCTTCAACGCCGCGCTGCGCGGCGGCACCGCGACCGTGAAGGGCCGCCTGGGCGTGGATGCGCCAAGCGGCAAGCCGATTGCCGCGCGCTTCGCCGGCAATGCGCTGCTCGGCAATGTGCGCAGCGTGGACCGCGTGACCGGCGACGATTTCCTGCGCTGGCGCTCGCTGGCGGTCAACGGCATCGACTTCGCCATGGACGAGTCGAAGGGGCCGGTGAAGGTGGGCGTGGGCAGCGTGGCGCTGTCCGACTTTTACGCGCGCGTGATCCTCAACGCCAATGGCCGGCTGAACCTGCAGGATGTCCTGGCCGGCGGCGCCGCCAAAGGCGAAGCCGCGCCGAGCACCAGCCTGACGCAGGCCAGCCCGGCCTCTGCGCCTGCCGCCGCTCCCGCTCCGGCGCCCGCCGCCGCCAGGGCGGCTGCCAAGCCGCAGGTCCGCATCGGTGGCGTGACGGTGGAGAAGGGCAACATCAATTTCTCGGACTTCTTCGTCAAGCCCAACTACTCGGCCAACCTGACCGATATGAAGGGCTCGGTCTCCAAGGTCACATCGACCGATCCGGCCCCCGCCGACCTGACCCTGGCCGGGCGCATCGATGACGATGCCCCGGTCACGATCGACGGCAAGCTCAACCCGCTGGCCGACCAGCTCTACCTCGACATCGCCGCCAAGGCCGCCGGCGTGGAACTGACGCGCCTCACCCCGTACGCGACCAAGTACGCCGGCTATCCGATCACCAAGGGCAAGCTCACGGTGGATGTGGCGTACAAGATCGAGAACGGCAAGCTGGACGCGCGCAACCATCTCTACCTGGACCAGCTCACCTTCGGCGACAAGGTCGACAGCCCCACCGCGACCAAGCTGCCGGTGCTGCTGGCGGTTTCGCTGCTGAAGGACCGCAACGGCGTGATCGACATCAACCTGCCGGTGTCGGGCTCGCTGTCCGATCCGCAGTTCAGCATCGGCGGGGTGATCGCGCGGGTCATCGTCAACCTGCTGACCAAGGCCATCACCTCGCCGTTTTCGCTGATCGCCTCGGCCTTCGGTGGCGGCGGCGGCGACGAACTGGGCTACGTGGAATTCCCACCTGGCACCGCCACGCTGACGCCGGCGGCCAAGGAGAAGATCGCCACGCTCGGCAAGGCGCTGGCCGACCGCCCCGCGCTACGGCTGGAGATCAGCGGCCGCATCGATCCGGCCACCGACATGGCCGGCGCTCGCCGGGCCTGGCTCGACGCGCGCGTGGCCGAGCAGAAGGCACGCGACCTGCGCACCAGTGCCCGCGAGGGAGCGGTGGCCGAAGAGAATGAGGAGGGCGAGCAGGGTGCCAAGGTGACGGTGTCGGCGCAGGAATATCCGAAGTACCTGGAGGCGGTCTACAAGCGCGAATCGTTCAAGAAGCCGCGCAACATGATCGGCCTGTCCAAGTCGCTGCCGCCTCAGGAGATGGAAAAGCTGCTGCTCGACAATGCACCGGTGACCGATGTGGAACTGCGGCAACTCGCCGAGCAGCGTGCGCTGGCGGTCAAGCAGGCGCTGGAACGCGATGCCAAGGTACCGGACAGCCACCTGTTCCTGACCGCCCCCAAGCTCAGCGCCGAGGGCATCAAGGACAAAGGCGCGCCCAACCGGGTCGACTTCGCCATCCGCCAGTAGGGCCGGCAAGGCAGCAGCGCACCCGGCGCCACGGGCCGGCGGCGCAAGCCGCTGCCGGCCAAAAGCTTGTATGATCTGGCCCGGAATGGAAAACAGGAGTGCGTTTTGCTGCAGGAAGTCGTTGCCTACAAGACCTGGGTTTGCCTGATTTGCGGCTGGGTCTATGACGAAGAACAGGGATGGCCGGAAGACGGCATTGCCCCCGGCACGCGCTGGGAAGAGATTCCGGAAGACTGGCGCTGCCCCGAATGTGACGTGGGCAAGGGCGAGTTCGCGATGATCGAGATCTGAGCCGGAAGGCTCAGGCAAGGCCGTGGAGCGTAGCGCCTGACGCCTGGCATTGGTGTCCGGCGTGCGGCGCCCGGCCGCCGGCGGGCGGCTCAGTGACGCTGCCTCAGTGACGCTGCAATTCCTTGCAGATACCGCCGCGCCGCCTGCGTCCGGCACAGCGGCGATAGCGCATGCGATACGGATGGCTGCAGCGCCAGATCGCGGCGCCGACGGTGACCAGCAACAAAGTCACCATGATGGTGGCCAGCAGCCCAAGCGTCATCGCGGCCTCCTTTCCACAGTCAGCCCGCAGTTCCCTCGAACGCGCAATGCGTCGGGCAGTGCTCAGATGAGCAGTGGCAGCGCCTCGAGCAGGGCCACCGCCAGCAGGGCTCCGAAGATCGCGCCGGCCGCGCGGCAACTGATGCGCAAAGCCCGGGCCGTGAACGGAATCCCGCCGAAGGCGATCATGCCAACCAGCGCCATCGGGATCAGAAATACAAGATCATGTGACGTGAAGTGCAGCACGGCTGTCTCCTGTCTCTCTCCTTGTTGTTCCAGTATAGAAAGTGTCGGCGGTACGCCAAGCCCGATCGCGTCGGGGTTGTCACCTAAGCGGCACGCGGCACCCGCGCGCACGGTTGGCGCGGCAATTCATTGTGCGCTCCGCAATTCTTCCTTTTCGCGCCGCAGAAGGGCGCCAGGGCAATGGAAGGCGCGGCCTTGCTGCGCTGCCTCATAACTTGTCCTTGTCGTCCGCGTAAAAAACACCTAAAAATTGGTCAGGCCACTTTACCTTCAGGCCTGAACGGATTCCCGGGAGTTGCGCGCCGACATGCCCCTGCAGCAGATCGAACCCCGCCGCCTGTACCGCCAGATCGCCGACCAGCTGCGCCGGCTGATCGAGAACGGCGAATTCCCGGTCGGCTCGCGCCTGCCGCCCGAGCGTGACCTTGCCGCCCAGCTCGGCGTGTCGCGCCCGTCGGTGCGCGAAGCGCTGATCGCGCTCGAGGTGGAGGGGCTGGTCGAAGTGCGCATGGGCTCGGGTATCTATGCCTGCCCACCCGAGCGCGCGCGCGCCGCCAGCGTGGTGGCCGAGCCGCCGCTGGACGTGATCCGCGCGCGCCAGACCATCGAGGGCGAGATGGCGGCCAACGCCGCGCGCCACGCCACGCCGGCGCTGCTGGCCGCGCTCGAAGAGGCCATCGCCATCATGGAAGACGAAGCCGGCAGCGGACACATCCCGGCCAAGGGTGACCGCCTGTTCCACCTGCGCATCGCCGAAGTCTCCGGCAATGCCGTGCTGCAGCGCATGGTGGCCGAGCTGTTCGACGAGCGCCATAACCCGCTCTTCGCCCGCTTCGGCAGTCATTTCGAGAACGAAGCGAGCTGGCGCGCGGCCATCGCCGAACACCGCGCGGTGGTTGCCGCGATCGCCGCGGCATCGCCCGACGCCGCGCGCGACGCCATGTGCGAGCACCTCGAAGCCTCGCACGGGCGCTTCTATGCGGCATGGCCCGGCGCCGCGCCCGTCGCCGGCGATGCCGCGCCGGCGCCCTCCCCCAATTCGCGGCGCAAGCCGCGCAAGCCTGCCAAGGAGTCGTGATGTCGCTGGTCTGCCATATCCACGGAAGCGAAGACCTGCGCTTCTCCCATGTCGATCCCGCCGCCCCCGGCCCACACGAAGTGGAAGTGCGCCTTGGCGCAGCCGGCATCTGTGGCTCCGACCTGCACTACTATTTCCACGGCAAGGTCGGGGCCTTCGTGATCCGCGAGCCGCTGACGCCGGGCCATGAGGCCGCCGGCACCGTCGCCCGCGTCGGC
Organism: Cupriavidus sp. 05N38; assembly: GCF_056397345.1. Taxonomy (NCBI): domain Bacteria; kingdom Pseudomonadati; phylum Pseudomonadota; class Betaproteobacteria; order Burkholderiales; family Burkholderiaceae; genus Cupriavidus; species Cupriavidus sp. 05N38. Next base: position 39,085 of record NZ_JBFTNF010000002.1, on the reverse strand, counting down.
AGCGCCGTCACGCGCGTGGCGCCCGGCGACAAGGTGGCGATCAATCCCTCGCACGCCTGCGGCCAGTGCGACTACTGCCGCCTCGGGAGCGACAACCTCTGCCGCGGCATGCGCTTTCTCGGCAGCGCCAGCGTCTACCCGCACGTGCAGGGCATGTTCCGCGAGCACTTCCTGATGCACGAGCGGCAACTCACGCCGGTGGATGCCGATATCTCGCTGGGCGAACTGGCCTTCGCCGAACCGCTCTCCGTCGCGCTGCACGGTGTCAACCGTGCCGGCGAACTGCTCGGCAAGACCGTGCTCGTGACCGGCGGCGGCACCATCGGCAGCCTGGTGGTGATGGCCGCGCGCCTGGCCGGCGCGGCGCGCATCATCGCCTGCGATATCGCCGACCGCCCGCTCGAGGTGGCGCGCAGCGTGGGCGCGGACGAGGGCATCCGCACCGACCAGGCCGACCCGCAAGCGCTGCGCGAACTCGCCGACGTCTGCCTCGAAGCCGCCGGCAGCGCCGCCGCGCTAGGCACCTGCCTCGCCGCCGCGCGGCGCGGCGCGCGCATCGTGCAGATCGGCACCCTGAGCGCCGAGGGCCTGCACTTTCCCGCCAACGACATCATGGCGCGCGAGCTGGACTATGTCGGCGCGTTCCGCTTCGGGCGCGAGTTCGACTGGGCGGTGCGCTATCTCACGCAGCGCCGGGTCGACGTGCGGCCGCTGCTGTCGGCGCAGCTGCCGCTGGCGCAGGCCGTCGAAGCATTCAGGCTGGCCGCCGACAAGACCCGCAGCACCAAGGTGCAACTCACCACCGCATCGATGCAGCAAACCTGAGCAGACCCGAGCAGACCTGAGCAGACCCGAGTGCCGCAGCGCATCCGCAAGAGAGCGCGCGGCCATACCCAACGAAAAGGAGACCGAGCATGAAGCCATTTTCCCTGCGCCTGCCTTCCACCCTGCTGCCCGCGGCCATGCTGCTGGCGGCCTGCGCGGCCACGCTCGCATGCGGCAGCGCGCTGGCCCAGACCAAGCTCAAGTGGGCGCACGTCTATGAAACCTCCGAGCCCTTCCACAAGTGGTCGGTGTGGGCCGCCGAGGAAATCAGGAAACGCAGCAACGGCCGGTACCAGATCGATGTCTTCCCCGCCTCGCAGCTCGGCAAGGAGAACGACATCAACCAGGGCCTGGCGATGGGCACGGTGGACATCATCATCTCGGGCTCCAGCTTCGCCGCCAAGTCGTTCCCGCGCATCGGCGTGACCTACTACCCCTACACCTTCCGCGACGCCAGCCACCTGCTGGCCTATACCAGGAGCGACATCTACAAGGAACTCACGCGCGGCTACGAGGAGAAGTCCGGTAACCATATCGTCGCCACCACCTACTACGGCACGCGCGAGTCCACCTCCAACAAGCCCTTCTCGCACTGCACCGAGATGAAGGGCCTGAAGATGCGCGTGCCCGATGTGCCGGCCTACCTGGCCATGCCGCGCGCGTGCGGCGTCAATACCTCGCCGATCGCCTTCGCCGAGGTCTACCTTGCCCTGCAGAACGGCACGGTCGAGGCGCAGGAGAACCCGCTCACCACGATCGAAGCGAAGAAGTTCTACGAGGTACAGAAGTACATCGTGATGACGGGCCACATCGTGGACCACCTCAACACCGTGATCTCCGGCGGCCTGTGGAAGAAGCTCCCCGAGGCCGACCGCAAGATGTTCACCGACGTCGCGCAGGAAGCCGCCACGCGCGCCACCGCCGACGTGGTCGCGCGCGAGAAGGAGCTGGTGTCGGTGTTCAAGCAGAAGGGCCTGAGCGTGACGGAGATCAGCGTGCCGGAGTACCGCGAGGCGGTGCTCAAGAACGTGAGCTTCGAATCGCAGGGCTATCGCAAGGCCGACTGGGAAAAGATCCAGGCGGTGCATTGAGGCTGGCATGCGCCGGAGCGCCGCGGCAAGGAACGCGGCGGGAAACGCGGCAGGAAACGCGGAAGAGGGCGCCCGGGCTGCCGCGTGTCGTCGCCCCTCTCCCGCACAGTGGGAGCGGGGCGACGACACATCGCCCGCGAGTCATCCGGGCAGAAGTCGATTGATCGCACACCAGACGCAGGCCAGCACCAATCATTCGCGGAGCACACCGATGGAAATGCAATCCAGGATCACGGCCGATGCGCCGGCGCAGCCCGCGCCGCCGGACGGCACGCCGCACATGGCTTCGGTCGAGGAGCTTGTGCACAGCTTCGAGGAGGCCGACGGGCAGCCGGTGGACCTGAGCGGCTACGCCGCCGAGGACTGGTTCACGCTCGGCCTGTTCTGGCTGATGACGGTCCTGGTCTTCCTGCAGTTCTTCACGCGCTACGTGATGAACGATTCGCTGGCCTGGACCGAAGAACTGGCCACCTACTGCCTGATCGGCGTGGTATTCGCCGGCGCCGCGATGTGCGTGCGCAAGAGCCGGCATATCCAGGTGGACCTGCTGTACCGCTACCTGCCGCAGCGCCTGGCGCGCGTGCTGTCGACCCTGGTCGATCTCGTGCGCACCGCTTTTCTCGCCTACGCCGGCTGGCTGGTCTGGCGCTACATCCTGGTGGTGGGCGACGAGCCGATGACCACCATCGAGTGGAGCAAGAGCTGGGTCTATTACCTCGTCCTGGCCGGCTTCATGCTGATGTTCCTGCGCTCCTGCCAGGTGTGCTGGCAGAACTGGACGCAGGGCTATTCCATCCTGGAGCGCCCCGAGGCGTTCGAGACCATCGACGACTAACCGGGAGCGCGCCTCCATGTGGATCCTGATAGTTTCCTTCCTGCTGCTGATGCTGCTGGGCCTGCCGGTCGCGATCTCGATGGCGGTGGCGTCGCTGCTCTACATCTGGGCTTCCGGCACCGCGCCGGACGTCATACTGGCGCAGCGCATGATCGCCGGCGTGGAGAGCTTCCCGCTGCTGGCCGTACCCTTCTTCATCCTGGCCGGCAACCTGATGAACGTGGCCGGCATCACCGGGCGCATCTACAACTTCGCCGTGGCGCTGGTGGGGTGGATGCGCGGCGGCCTGGGCCATGTCAACATCATCGGTTCGGTGATCTTCTCCGGCATGTCGGGCACCGCCATCGCCGATGCGGCCGGCCTCGGCACCATCGAGATCAAGGCCATGAAGGACCACGGCTACGAGACCGAGTTCGCGGTCGGCGTGACGGCCGCGTCGGCCACGCTCGGGCCCATCATCCCGCCGTCGCTGCCGTTCGTGATCTACGGCATGATGGCCAATGTCTCGATCGGCTCGCTGTTCCTGGCCGGCATCGTGCCCGGGCTGGTGCTGACGCTGTTCATGATGGGCACGGTGGCTTGGTTCGCCCACCGCCGCGGCTGGGGCAGCGACACGCCGTTCTCGTGGAAGCTGCTGGCCAATGCCAGCATCGAAGTGGCGGTGGTGCTGGCGTTCCCGCTGGCGATCTGGCTGATGACGCGCTTCGGCGTCTCCACCAACGTGGCGGCGATGAGCGCGCTGGTTGTGCTGCTGGCGCTCGACTGGTACTTCGATTTCTCCGCCGTGATGGCGCTGATGGCGCCGGTGATCCTGATCGGCGGCATGACGCTGGGCTGGTTCACGCCGACCGAGGCCGCGGTGGCGGCGGTGATCTGGGCGCTCTTCCTCGGGCTCGTGCGCTACCGTTCCATGACGCTGCGCTCGCTCGCCAAGGCCACGCTCGATACCATCGAGACCACCGCCTCGGTGCTGTTCATCGTCACCGCGGCGTCGATCTTCGCCTGGCTGCTGACGACCAGCCAGGCGGCGCAGATGCTGACCGACGCCATCCTCGGCTTCACCCACAACAAATGGGTGTTCCTGCTGCTCGCCAACGTGCTGATCCTGCTGGTGGGCTGCTTTATCGACACCACCGCCGCCATCACCATCCTGGTGCCGATCCTGCTGCCCATCGTGCTCAAGCTCGGCATCGACCCGATCCACTTCGGGCTGGTGATGACGCTCAACCTGATGATCGGCCTGCTGCACCCGCCGCTGGGCATGGTGCTGTTCGTGCTCGCGCGCGTGGCCAAGCTCTCGGTGGAGCGCACCACGGTGGCCATCCTGCCGTGGCTGGTGCCACTGTTCCTGACGCTGATCGCCATCACCTACGTGCCTGAGATCACCCTGTGGCTGCCCAACCTGGTGGGCAGCAAATGAGCGCCGCCACGATCGTCCAGGTAGAGCTGCTGCAGGTGGACCTGCCGCCGCGCGTGCCGCGCTCCGACGCCATCCAGTCCTTCGTCACGCAGGAAACGCCGATGGTGCGCATCCGCTGCGACGACGGCTCCGAAGGCACCGGCTACGCCTACACCATCGGCACCGGCGGCTCGTCGGTCATGGCGCTGCTGCGCGATCACCTGGCGCCGCGCCTGATCGGCCGCGATCCCGCCCATATCGAGGCGATCTGGCGCGATCTCCTGTTCGCCACCCACGCGACCTCGGTGGGCGCCATCACCAGCCTGGCGCTGGCGGCCATCGACACCGCGCTGTGGGACTGGCGCTGCCGCCGCGATGCGCAGCCGCTCTGGCTCGCCGCCGGGGGCGCGCAGCAGCGCGTGCCGGTCTACACCACCGAAGGCGGCTGGCTGCACCTTGACGCCGGCACGCTGGTCAGCGAAGCCGTGGCCGCCCGCGAGGCGGGCTTTCGCGGTGCCAAGCTGAAGGTAGGCCACGCGCGCGCCAGCGACGACGTGGCGCGGCTGGCCGCCGTGCGCGAAGCGGTGGGCGACAGCTTCGAGCTGATGGTGGATGCCAACCAGTGCTTCACCGCGGCGGAAGCCATCCGGCGCGCGCCGCATTTCGAGGCCATCGGCATCGCCTGGTTCGAGGAGCCGCTGCCGGCCGAGGATGTCGGCGGCCATGCGCGCCTGGCCGCCGCCACCACGGTGCCGGTGGCGGTGGGAGAGTCGCTGTACTCGCCCGGCCAGTTTGCCGAGTACGTCCGCCAGGGCGCCTGCGGCATCGTGCAGGCCGATGTGGCGCGCATCGGCGGCATCACGCCGTGGCTCAAGGTGGCGCACCTGGCCGAAGCCCACAACATGGCGATCTGCCCGCATTTCCTCATGGAGCTGCACGTGTCGCTGTGCGCCGCGGTGCCGAACGCGGCCTGGGTGGAGTACATCCCGCAACTGGACGACATCGCCGCCAGCCGCGTGCGCATCGAAGCGGGCCATGCCATGGCGCCAGACACGCCGGGGCTGGGCATCGAGTGGGACTGGGGCGAGATCGCGCGCCGCACGGTGGCGCGGGCGCTGGTTTCCTGATTGTCTTTGCCGGCCGCCGGCCGGAAACCTGGATGGAGAACGACAGATGAGCCAACGACTCGCGGGCAAGCTTGCCCTGGTGACTGCAGCGGGGCAGGGCATCGGCCGCGCCACCGCCGAAGCCTTCCTGCGCGAAGGCGCGCGCGTGATTGCCGCTGACATCGACGAGGCCGCGGTCGAAGCCTTGTCGGTGCTGCCGGGATGCACCGCGCTGCGACTGGACGTGACCGACGCCGCTGCCGTGCGGGCCGTGGCCAGCCAGGCCGGCGCGCTCGACATCCTGTTCAACGGCGCGGGCTTCGTGCACCACGGCACCATCCTCGAGTGCGACGAGGCCGCCTTCGATTTCTCGGTGAACCTGAACGTGCGCGCCATGTACAGCATGATGCGCGCCTTCCTGCCGGCCATGGTGGCGCGGCGGCACGGCTCCATCATCAACATGGCGTCGGTGGCCGGCAGCATCAAGGGCGCGCCCAGCCGCTTTGTCTACGGCGCCACCAAGGCGGCGGTGATCGGCATGACCAAGGCGGTGGCGGCGGACTACGTCGGGCACGGCATCCGCTGCAACGCGATCTGCCCCGGCACCGTGGAATCGCCCTCGCTGCGCCAGCGCATCGCGGACCAGGCCGCCGCCGGCGGCAAGAGCCTGGCCGAGGTGGAAGCCGCCTTCGTGGCGCGCCAGCCAATGGGGCGCATCGGCAGCGCGGCCGAGATCGCCGCGCTGGCGGTGTACCTCGGCTCGGACGAGTCCGCCTTCACCACCGGCACGGCGCAGGTGATCGATGGCGGCTGGTCGAACTGAGACGGGGCCCACATGCCTTCTGCAAGCCAATCCAGTCTTCCCGCCGCACCCACGGTCATCCGCATCCATCCCGCCGACGATATCGTGATCGCCTGCCGGCAGCTGGTGCCCGGCACCGTCATCGCCTCCGAAGGCGTGACCGTGGCGGCGCTGGTGCCGCCCGGCCACAAGCTTGCCGTGCGCGCCATCGGCACCGGCGAGCCGGTGCGCCGCTATAACCAGATCATCGGCTTTGCGCGCCAGCCCATCGCGCCGGGGCAGCATGTGCATACTCACAACCTGGCGATGGGCGAGTTCGCGCGTGATCATGCCGCGGGCGCCGACGCGCATGCGACCGCCTACGTCGACACGCCGGCCAGTTTCGACGGCATCGTGCGCGCCGATGGCAGCGTGGCCACGCGCAACTACATCGGCATCCTGACCTCGGTGAACTGCTCGGCCACGGTAGCGCGCGCGATTGCCGATCATTTCCGCCGCGACATCCGTCCCGGGGCGCTGGCGCCGTTTCCCAACGTAGACGGCGTGGTGGCGCTGACACATGGCGCAGGATGCGCCACGGACAGCGAGGGCGAGAACCTGCGCGTGCTGCGCCGCACGCTGGCAGGCTATGCGCGCCATCCCAACTTCGCCGCGGTGCTGGTGGTGGGGCTGGGCTGCGAGACCAACCAGATCGACGGCCTGCTGGCCGAAGAAAGCCTGGCCGGCGCCGGCGCGCGCCTGCATGCCTTCAATATCCAGGACAGCGGCGGCACCGTCGGCGCGGTGGCGCGCGGCGTGTCCATCGTGCAGGAGCTGCTCGCGGATGTCGACCGCGTGCACAGGCAAGCCGTCTGCGCCAGCCACCTCACCGTGGGCCTGCAATGCGGAGGCTCGGACGGCTACTCCGGCCTGACCGCCAACCCCGCGCTGGGCGCGGCGGTGGACCTGCTGGTGCGCCACGGCGGCGCGGCGATCCTGTCGGAGACGCCCGAGATCTATGGCGCCGAGCACCTGCTGACGCGCCGCGCCGTGTCGCCGGCGGTGGCCGGGCGCCTGCTCGCGCGCATCCGCTGGTGGGAGGACTACTGCGCGCGCAACCAGGGCAGCATGGACAACAACCCGTCGGCCGGCAACAAGGCCGGCGGGCTCACCACCATCCTGGAAAAGTCGCTCGGCGCGGTGGCCAAGAGCGGTACCACCAACCTGGTGGAGGTCTACGAGTTCGCGCAGGCGGTCACGGCGCGGGGCCTGGTGTTCATGGATACGCCGGGCTACGACCCGGTCTCGGCCACCGGGCAGGTGGCCGGTGGCGCCAACCTGATCTGCTTCACCACCGGGCGCGGCTCGGCGTACGGCTGCGCGCCGTCGCCTTCGCTCAAGCTGGCCACCAACAGCGCACTGTGGCAGCGGCAGGCCGCCGATATCGATATCAACTGCGGCGATATCGTCGACGGCGGCGCCACCATCGCCGGCAAGGGCGAGGAGATCTTCCGGCTGATGCTGGCCACGGCGTCGGGGCGCAAGACCAAGAGCGAGCTGCACGGCTACGGGCAGAACGAGTTCGTGCCATGGTCGCTCGGCGCGGTCATGTAGGGCAGCAAGCCCAGGGCAGGGACGAAACGAGGAAGGCAGCACCGACACCAGGAGACAGCATGAAGATCACCGCCGCGCGCGTCATCGTATGCAGCCCGGGACGCAATTTCGTGACGCTGAAGATCGAGACCGACGACGGCCTCACCGGCATCGGCGATGCCACGCTCAACGGCCGGGAACTGGCCGTGGCGAGCTATCTGGAAGAACACGTCATCCCGTGCCTGATCGGGCGCGACCCGCATCAGGTGGAAGACATCTGGCAGTACCTGTATCGCGGTGCGTACTGGCGGCGCGGGCCGGTCACCATGAGCGCGATCGCGGCGGTGGACACCGCGCTGTGGGACATCAAGGCCAAGGCCGCGGGCCTGCCGCTGTACCAGTTGCTGGGCGGCAAGAGCCGCACCGGCGTGATGGTGTACGGCCACGCCAACGGCAGCGATATCGAAGCGACCGTGGACGAGGTGCTGCGCTACAAGGAAATGGGCTACCGCGCGGTGCGCGCGCAATCCGGCGTGCCGGGGCTGAACAAGGTGTACGGCGTATCGGGCGACCGCCTGTTCTACGAGCCGGCCGATGGCTCGCTGCCGTCCGAACACGACTGGAGCACCGAGCGCTACCTGGACCACACCCCGCGCCTGTTCGAGAAGGTGCGCGACGCGGTGGGCTGGGACCTGCACCTGCTGCACGACGTGCACCACCGCCTCACGCCGATCGAGGCCGGCCGGCTCGGCAAGTCGCTGGAGCCCTTCCGCCTGTTCTGGATGGAAGACGCCACGCCCGCCGAGCATCAGGAGAGCTTCCGCCTGATCCGCCAGCACACCACCACGCCGCTGGCGGTGGGCGAGGTATTCAATACCATCTGGGACTGCAAGACGCTGATCCAGGAGCAGCTGATCGACTACATCCGCGCCACCGTGGTCCATGCGGGCGGCATCACGCACCTGCGCCGCATCGCTGACTTCGCGGCCCTGCATCAGGTGCGTACCGGCTCGCACGGCGCCACCGACTTGTCGCCGGTGTGCATGGGCGCCGCGCTGCATTTCGACCTGTGGGTGCCCAACTTCGGCATCCAGGAATACATGCGCCACAGCGAGGAGACCGACGCCGTGTTTCCCCACGCGTACACCTTCGCCAAGGGCATGCTCTATCCCGGCGACGTGCCGGGCCACGGCGTGGAGATCGACGAGGCGCTCGCCGCGAAGTATCCGTACCAGCGCGCCTACCTGCCGGTCAACCGGCTTGCCCATGACGGCACGCTATGGCACTGGTAGACAGGAGCAGGCCGATCATGAGCACGCCGCGGCTTCATCCCGCCACGCTCGCGCAATTGCCGCCGGAGGTGGTGCGCCCGGGCTATCCTCGCGAGCGCCTGCGCGGCGGCATCGTCCATCTCGGCATCGGCGCGTTTCATCGCGCCCACCAGGCGGTGGTGAACGAGGCCGCGCTGCAGGCCGGCACGGCGGACCCGGACCCGGACCCGGACCCGGACGCGCTCGCCTGGGGCATCGTCGGCGTATCGCTGCGCCAGCCAGATACGCATGACGCGCTCGCGCCGCAGCAGGGCCTGTACACGCTGGCCTTGCGCGGCGTCGACGAACGCGGCGATGCCTTCGAGCGGCTGCAGGTCATCGGCGGCGTGATCGCGGTGCTGGTGGCCCCGGCCGATCCCGGCGCGGTGCTGGAGCGCATTGCCCATCCCGATGCGCGCATCGTCACGCTGACGGTGACGGAAAAAGGCTACTGCCACGCGCCCGCCAGCGGCATGCTGAACTTCGACGACCCCGGCATCACGCACGATCTGCAGCACGCGGACGCGCCGGTCACCGCCATCGGCTATCTCGCGCGCGGCCTGCAGCGGCGCATGGCGCGCGGGTTGCCGCCGCTGACGCTGCTCTCGTGCGACAACATTGCCGCCAACGGTGACACGCTGCGCAGCTTGTTGCTGGCCTTCTGCGCACGCGTGGACGGCGCGCTGCACGACTGGGTGGCGCGGCGCTGCGGGTTCCCCAATGCGATGGTCGACCGCATCGTGCCGCGGACCACGCCGCGCGACGCCGCGCGCATCAGCGCGGCGCTCGGCGTGGCGGATGCATGGCCGGTGGTGGGCGAGCCGTTCCTGCAATGGGTGATGGAAGACCGCTTCGTGGCGGGCCGGCCGCGCTGGGAAGCCGGCGGCGCTCAGTTCGTCGAGCGTGCCCGGCCGTTCGAGACGCTCAAGCACCGGCTCGTCAACGGCAGCCATTCCACCATGGCTTATCTCGGCATGGTGGCGGGGTGGCCGACCATCGACCGTGTCGTCGCCGAGCCTGCCATGCGGGCGCTGGTGCGCGAGACGATGGCGCAGGAGATGCTGCCGACCCTGCCGCCGCTGCCCGGGCTCGATACCGCCGCTTACCGGCGCGAATTGCTGGTCCGCTTCGCCAATCCCGCGTTGCAGCACAGGACTGGCCAGATCGCCATGGACGGCTCGCAGAAGATCCCGCAGCGCCTGCTCGCGCCGATCCGCGACCGCTTGCTGGCCGGCGCGCCGTTCGCGCGGCTGGCGCTCGGCGTGGCGGCCTGGCTGCATTTCCTCGACGGCCGCGACGAGCACGGCGCGACCTACGCGATCGACGATCCGCTGGCGCCCGCGCTGCGCGCGCTGCTGGCGGGGGCGCACGCGCGGGCCGCGCAGGTCGACGGCGCCGCGGCGCGCGAACGCGCCCGTATCGAGGCCATCACGGCGTTCGCCCCGGTCTTCGGCGAGCTTGCCGGCTCGGAAGTCTTCGTCGAGGCACTTGCACGGCATACGCGCAGTCTGCGCGAACTTGGCGTGCTCGCCACCGTCGAGGCGATCAACGGCTGAACGCCCCCGCCAAGTATCTGCCTTGCCACATGCGTACGGGGCCGCTCACATCGCCACACCCGTGCGCGTTGCGCGTAGTCCACCACACGCACATTTTTGCGCGCTTGCAGTCTAACTAACAGGCCCGCGTATCCTATGCTGAGCAAATATGCAGGCCAGGCCGGCAAGCGGGCCGCGGCACTGGCGGCAGCGCTACTGAGGCGCAACTGCAGCGCAAACTGCAGCGCAAATGCAGCAAACCAGTATCCGGAGGTGGCTATGGAACTTCACATGCAATCGCACCACTACGTGCGCCGTTTGCCTGACTGGATGGCGGCGGCGGTGTCCGGGCTGGCGGCCGGGGCGCTGCTGATGGTCGTCGAGCTGTTCTGGTCCACCATGGTGGCCGGCGTCAACCCGTGGGGCACCACGCGCATGATCGCTGCCATCGTCATGGGTCCGGAAGTGCTGCAGACCTCGCTGTTCAGCGTAAGCACGGTGACGGCGGCACTGGTGATCCACTTCGTGCTGGGCGCGGTGCTCGGCATGATCCTGGCGGCCATCATCGCGCCGTTCCACCTGGACTCCAGCATCGGCATGGTGCTGCTGACCGGGGCGGCCTTCGGGCTGGTGGTCTACCTGCTGAACTTCTACGGCATGACGCGCTTCTTCGCCTGGTTTGCCGATGCGCGCGGCTGGCACACGCTGGTGGGCCACATGATCTTCGGGATGACCGCGGCCATCGCCTACTGGAAGCTCGAAAACAAGGATGTATCGCACTAGACACGCATTCGACAACAGCACCTGGCGCGCGATGTAGCGCGCCCACCATCACGCCCTGCGCTGCAGCAAACGCTGCGTGGCTCGCGGGGTACGCTTTGGGGTTGCGCATTGCTACTACACGGGCGGCGCGCGCCAACGGCGGCGAAGGCAGGCCCTGGCTCTCCTTCGCCGCTTTTTGTTTGCGCTTGTGGCGCACGGCGCGCAGCACGTCGGTGTGGTGGCGCACCCAAAGCGCTTTGCACGACGCCTTGCCGGTGACGGACCACATGCACTAGGCTTATCTCAGCCTTGCGCTGAGTTCGTCCTTTAGCCGTTGGCCGTGCGCAAAGGGGGGGAGGGTCGGTATGGCGCTTGCCATTGCACTCGTCGTCATCGTCGTCGCTTCGGTGCTCTTCCATTTCATGAGCCCGTGGTGGGCGACCCCGCTTGCTTCGAACTGGAAGCAGATGGACGACACGCTGACCATCACCCTGGTCATTACCGGCCTCTTCTTCGTCGTCATCAATCTCTTCGTCGGCTACATCATCTGGCGCTTCCGCCATCGCGCCGGCTCCCGCGCTGCCTACCAGCCGGAGAACCGCAAGCTCGAACTGTGGCTCACCGCGGGGACCACGCTCGGCGTGATCGCGTTGCTGGCGCCCGGGCTGTTCGTCTATGCCGAGTACGTGCGCCCGCCCGCCGACGCCATGGTGCTGGAGGTGGTGGGGCAGCAATGGCAATGGGGCTTCCGCTTCCCGGGGCAGGGCGGCCAGCTCGGTACTTCCGATGCGCGCTTCGTCTCCGGCGCCAATCCGCTGGGCGTGAACCCGGACGATCCGCGCGGGCAGGACGACATCATCGTCGCCGGCCCCGAGGTGCATCTGCCGCTGAACCGCCCGGTCAAGGTGCTGCTGCGCTCGAAGGATGTGCTGCACGACTTCTATGTGCCGCCGTTCCGCGCCCGCATGAACATGGTGCCCGGCATGGTGACGTCGTTCTGGTTTACGCCCACCAAGGTCGGTACGTTCGAGATCCTGTGCGCGCAGTTGTGCGGCGTGGGCCACTACAACATGCGCGGCAAGGTGGTGGTGGAGGAAGATGCCGCGTTCCAGGCCTGGCTGGCGCGCCAGCCCACCTTTGCCCTGACCATGCTGAAGACACCCGCGCCGGCCGCCACGGCGGGCGCGGCGGGCGTGGCCGGCGCACCTGCCGACACGCTTGCGGAGCAGGGCCGCGCGCTGGCGCAGAGCAAGGGCTGCATCGGCTGCCACAGCGTGGACGGCACCAATGGCGTGGGCCCGAGCTGGAAGGGCCTGTACGGGCGCACGGAAACGTTCGCCGACGGCAGCAGCGCCAAGGTGGACGACGGCTATCTCAAGACCGAGATCACCGAGCCGCAGGCGCGCCTCGTCAAGGGCTTCGGGCCGGTGATGCCGAAGATGCCCCTGAGCGAAGAGGAACTGAACGCGCTGATTGCCTACATCCGCGCCAATGGCGCGCAGGCCGGCGCAACGCAGGCGGGCGCTCCTTCGGGCGCCGCATCGGGCGCGGCCGCCAAGTAGCCGCGAGGAGAAACGCAATGGCATACGCCGACCACGACACCCACGGCCCCAGCAGCTTCTTCACGCGCTATATCTGGAGCCAGGACCACAAGGTGATCGCGGTGCAGTACACGCTGGTCGCCATCTTTGTCGGCCTGATCGGCGTGTTGCTGTCCAACCTGATGCGGCTGCAGCTGGGTTTCCCGGGACGTTTCAGCTTCATCGACGCCAACCGCTACTATCAGTTCGTCACCATGCACGGCATGATCATGGTGATCTACCTGCTTACGGCGCTGTTCCTCGGCGGATTCGGCAACTACCTGATCCCGCTCATGGTCGGCGCGCGCGACATGGTGTTCCCTTTCCTCAACATGCTGAGCTTCTGGGTCTACCTGGTTTCCGTGCTGGTGCTGCTGGCGAGCTTCTTCGTGCCGGGCGGGCCCACCGGGGCGGGCTGGACGCTCTATCCGCCGCAGGCCATCCTGCCGGGCACGCCGGGCTATGAGTGGGGCATCATCCTGATGCTGGTGTCGCTGCTGATCTTTATCGTGGCGGCCACCATGGGCGGCCTCAACTACGTCACCACCGTGCTGCAGGCGCGTACCGAGGGCATGACGCTGATGCGCATGCCGCTGTCGGTGTGGGGCATCTTCATGGCTACCATCCTCGCGCTGCTGGCCTTCCCGGCGCTGTTCGTGTCCGGCGTGATGATGCTGCTCGACCGCACGCTCGGCACCAGTTTCTTCATGCCGGCCATGGTGTCGATGGGCCAGCAGCTCAACTACAAGGGCGGCAGCCCGCTGCTGTTCCAGCACCTGTTCTGGTTCTTCGGCCATCCCGAGGTGTACATCGTGGCGCTGCCGGCGTTCGGCATCGTCTCCGACCTGGTCAGCGTCCATTCGCGCAAGAGCATCTTCGGCTACCGCACCATGGTCTGGGCCATCCTGGCCATCGGCGTGCTGTCGGTGGTGGTGTGGGCGCACCATATGTTCGTCAGCGGCATGAACCCGTATTTCGGTTTCTTCTTCGCCACCACCACGCTGATCATCGCCATTCCCACCGCCATCAAGGTCTATAACTGGGTGCTCACGCTGTGGCGCGCCGACATCCATTTCACGGTGCCGATGCTGTTCGCCATCGCCTTCATCAGCACCTTCGTCATTGGCGGGCTGACCGGCCTGTTCCTGGGCAATGTCAGCGTGGACATACCGCTGTCCAATACCTATTTCGTGGTCGCGCATTTCCACATGGTGATGGGCGTGTCGCCCATCCTGGTGGTGTTCGGCGGCCTCTACCACTGGTATCCCAAGGTGACCGGCCGCATGCTCAACGACACGCTGGGCCGGCTGCATTTCTGGGTGACCTTCGTCGGCACCTACGCCATCTTCTTCCCCATGCACTATCTCGGCATCCTCGGCATGCCGCGGCGCTACTACGCCTACGACAATTACGCTTTCATTCCCGAGTCGGCGCACATCATGAACGCCTATATCTCGGTCGCGGCCTTTGTCGTGGCCGCGGCGCAGCTGGTGTTCGTCTTCAACCTGGCATGGAGCGTGCGGCACGGCAGGTCGGCGGGCGCTAATCCGTGGCGCGCCGCCTCGCTCGAATGGCAGACGCCGCAGACGCCGCCCGTGCACGGCAACTGGGGGCCTGAGCTTCCGGTGGTGCATCGCTGGGCCTACGCCTACAGCGTGCCCGGCGCGAGCGAGGATTTCATCGCGCAGAACGCGCCGCCCGAGGCGGGCGGCAACGAACCCGAGCCGCATCCGAGTCACGGAGCCGTGGCATGAACGCGAACCTGATTTTCCGCAGCGATGGCGGCGGCGAGCGCGGCGGCGGCCCCGGCCCCGGCGATGTGGGCCGGCAGCGCACCGGCCCGGCTCCGGCCAGTATCGGCCTGTGGCTGTTCATGGGGGTGGTGACTTCGCTGTTCGCGCTGTTCATCACCGCATACGCCATGCGCATGGATTCACCGGACTGGCACCCGGTTGCGCTGCCCTGGCAGGTGTGGATGTCCACCGCGCTGCTGGCGGCGGGCAGCGCGGCCATGCTGGTGGCGGCGCGTGCCGCGCGCGCGGGGCGCTTCTCGCTGGCGCATCGCGCGCTGCGCTGGGGCGGCCTAGCGGCGGCCGCCTTTGTCTGCTCGCAGCTATGGGCGTGGCAGGCCTTGCTCGCCATCCACGTGATGCCGGCCAACAATCCGGCCGGCAGCTTCTTCTACCTGCTCACCGCGATGCACGGGCTGCATGTGCTGGGCGGGCTGGCCGGGTGGGCCCTGGCGATGCACGCGGCGCCGGGCGGGGCGCGCATGACGCTGCGCATCTCGCTGTGCGCGCGCTACTGGCATTTCCTGCTGGCGGTGTGGCTGGTGCTGCTGGCCGCGCTCGGCTGGCTCACGCCGGAGCTCGTGCGCTTCATCTGCGGCCGCGGCTGAGTGGTCATGGCCAACACCGAAGGAGGTGAGCCGATGTCATCGCAACCCGTTTCCTCCGCACCCGCGCAGGCGGCCATGGCTGCCCCCGCGGCGGCCGGCTTGCGCGGGCTGGTGGCAGACTGGTCGTCGGACCAGCAGGCCTTCAAGGTGTCGTGGGGCAAGGCCATGATGTGGATTTTCCTGCTGTCCGACACCTTTATCTTCAGTTGCTTCCTGACCGGCTACATGACGGTGCGGATCGCCAACACGGCGCCGTGGCCGAACCCGAGCGAGGTCTTTGGCCTGAGCATCGGCGGCACCGAAGTGCCGTTGCTGCTGATTGCCATCATGACGTTCGTGCTCATCAGCAGCAGCGGCACCATGGCGATGGCGGTGAACTTCGCCTACCGGCGCGACCGCGTCAGATGCGCGACGCTGATGTTCCTCACCGCGCTGTTCGGCGTGGCCTTCGTCTCCATGCAGGCCTTCGAATGGACCAAGCTGATCGTGCAGGAAGGCGTGCGTCCCTGGGGCAATCCGATGGGCGCGGCGCAGTTCGGCTCGACCTTCTTCATGATCACCGGCTTCCACGGCCTGCACGTGAGCTGTGGCGTGATCTACCTGCTGGTGGTGGCCACCAAGGTCCTGCGTGGGCGCTACGAGGCCAGCGGCAACTACCAGATCGTGGAGATCGCCGGGCTCTACTGGCACTTCGTGGACCTGGTGTGGGTGTTCATCTTCGCGCTGTTCTATCTCTGGTAAGGCATGTCATGGCTACGTCGACGCCGTCTTCCGCCAATCCCGCGCCCGCGGGCCATGGCGCCCAGCATGGGCAGCAGCATCCCATCGGCCTGTACCTGAAGATCTGGGGCTTGCTGTTCGTGCTGTCCACGCTGTCCTACCTGGTGGACTATTTCCATTTCGAGGGCTACCTGCGCTGGACCCTCATCCTGCTGTTCATGGCGATGAAGGCGGGCCTGATCGTGGCGGTCTTCATGCATATGGCGTGGGAGCGCATGGCGCTGATCTGCGCCATTCTGGTGCCACCGCTGTGCCTGCTGGTGCTGGTCGGCCTGATGGCCACCGAGGCGGACTACACCTTCCTGCTACGGGGCATGTTCTTCCGCTAGGGGGCCCGGCGCGGCGCGCCGGCGGTACACTTGGCGGGTTGCCGGTCACCAAGAGGACGTCATGCACCCAGCCACGGAAGCCATCCTGATCTACAACCACGGCCGCGATCCCGAGCGGCTCACGCGCAAGCTGGCCGCCATTGCCGCCGATCCCTTCGCCTTCCTGCGCGGCACCAACCATCTGTATGCCGCCGCCGTGGGCGGCGAGGCCGCCTTGATCGAAGCGCCTGTCACCTACGTCTGCGGTGACCTCCACCTGGAAAACCTCGGCAGCTTCAAGGGCGATAACGGCCTGGTCTACTTCGATCTCAACGACTTCGACGATGCGCTGGTGGCGCCGCTCACGGTGGACCTGGTGCGCCTGCTTTCCAGCCTGATGATCGCTGCGCCCCAGCTTGGCCTGTCGGACGCCGACGCGCGCGCCGGCGCTGAAGGCATGCTCGACGCCTACGCCGGCGTACTGGCCGCCGGCAAGCCGCGCTGGGTCGAGCGCGCCACCGCCACCGGCATGGTCGCCACGCTGCTGCGCCGGGTCCGGCGCCGGCGCCGCGGCGAACTGCTGGCCGAGCGCACCGTGCGCAGCGGCGGCAAGCGCCGCCTGCTGGTCGACGGCAGGCGCGCCCTGGCGCCGCTCAAAGGCGAGCGCAAGCGCGCGGCCGCCATCCTTGGCGAATTCGACCGGCAATCCGTGCATGGGCGGCTGGTTGCCGACGACACCGCGCGCCGTATCGCGGGCGTGGGCAGCCTCGGCCTGGAGCGCTACGTGGTGCTTGCCCATGCGGACGGCAACCTCGGTGCCCAGCGCCTGGTCGATATCAAGCGGGCCGCCCCCAGCGCGTGGAAGAGCATGCCGCTGCGGGCACAGCCGGGCTGGCACAGCGAAGCCGCGCGCGTGGTGCAGATCCAGCATGCCATGCAGGCGGCGTCGCCGGCGTTGCTGTCGGCCGTGGCCATGGAGTCCGCCTCCTACATCGTCAAGGGCCTCCAGCCCACCGCGGACCGCGTCAACATCGGGCCGCGCACCGCACGCGCCGATCTGCGCGAGGTGTTGCTGACGATGGCGCGCGTTGCCGCCTGGGCGCACCTGCGCGGCTGCGGGCACGAGGCCGCGGACCGCATCGAGCAGCTGCAGGAATTCGCCGCGGCCGCGCGCTGGCGGGCGCCGGTGCTGCGCCTGGCACGGCATGGGTGCGAGGTGGCGCAGGCGCAATGGAAGGCGTTTGCGCAGGACTACCGGCAAGCGCGGGGCGCCAGCGAGACGAGGGGGGCGAAGGGGACGAAGGGGGCGGGGAAGAAGGACAGCCCGGCGCGCTGACGGCGCCGGGCGGGGGAGGCGCCCGCGTGGCCGCGGGCCGCCTGGCTCAGATCTGCGTGATGAACTTGGTCACGAGATAGCCATCGAAGGTTTCCTGGCCGCCTTCGCTGCCGATGCCGGAATCCTTGATGCCGCCGAACGGCGTTTCGGCCAGGGCCATGCCGAAATGGTTGATGTTGACCATGCCGGCTTCCAGGCCGTTGGACACCAGCGTGGCGGTCTTCAGCGAGTTGGTGAACACATACGAGGCCAGGCCGAACGGCAGGCTGTTGGCGCGGCGCAGCACTTCCTCGGCGTCCTTGAAGCGGGTGACCGGCGCGACCGGGCCGAACGGCTCGTCCACCATCAGCTTGGCGTCGTCGGGCAGGTCGGTGACCACGGTGGGGGCAAAGAAGAAGCCCTTGTCGCCGATGCGCGAGCCGCCGGCGACGACCTTGCCGCCGCGCTGGCTGGCGTCGTCCAGGAACTGCTCCATCGAGGCAATGCGGCGCTCATGTGCGAGTGGGCCCATCTGGGTGCCGTCGTCCAGGCCGTCGCCGACCTTGATCGAGCCGATCACTTCGGTGAAGCGCGCCAGGAACTTGTCATAGGCCTTTTCCTGTACGTAGAAGCGCGTGGGCGATACGCACACCTGGCCGGCATTGCGCAGCTTGAAGCGGGCCAGCATCTCGGCCGCCGGCTCGATGTCGGCGTCGTCGAACACCAGCACCGGCGAGTGGCCGCCCAGCTCCATCGTCACGCGCTTCATGTGCGCGCCAGCCAGCGCGGCCAGCTGCTTGCCCACCGGCACCGAGCCGGTGAAGGAAATCTTGCGCACGATCGGCGATTCGATCAGGTAGGTGGAAATCTCGCCCGGCACGCCCCACACGATGTTCAGCACGCCCGGGGGCAGGCCTGCGTCGTGGAACAGCTGAGCCAGCGCGACCACCGCGCTGGGCGAGTCTTCCGGACCCTTGAGGATCAGCGTGCAGCCGGCGCCGACGGCCGAGACGATCTTGCGGATGGCCTGGTTGAAGGGGAAGTTCCACGGCGTGAAGGCGGCGCACACGCCGATCGGCTCGCGCACCACGATCTGGCGCACGTTGGGCTGGCGCGGGGGGATCACGCGGCCGTAGATGCGGCGGCATTCCTCGGCGTGCCATTCGGCATGCTCGGCACAGATCATGACCTCGCCCACCGCCTCGGCCAGCGGCTTGCCCTGGTCCAGCGTGATATTGCGGCCGATGTCCTTGGCGCGCTCGCGGGTCAGCTCGGCCACGCGGCGCAGTATCTTCGAGCGCTCCAGCGGCGAGGTCTTCTTCCAGCTTTCGAAGGCACGCTGCGCGGCGGCCAGCGCGCGGTCCAGGTCGGCACGGCTGGCGTGCGGCAGCTTGCCCAGCAGTTCCTGGGTGGCCGGGTTGATGACGTCCTGCTCGCGCCGGTCCCCTCCCTTGACGAATTCTCCATCGATATAGAGGGCGAGATCCTGGTACATGCCTTTCTCCTGATTGTTGTGAGCGCGGCACTTCGGGGCTGCCTGTGCCGCAGATAGGCCAGGGCGATTGCTTCCCGGGCCAGGAATTCTTGGACGAAGCCGCAAGCTTAACGCGTCGGGCGGTTATCTGCAGCACCCGGCGCGCTCCGGGCGCGGCGTGGCTGCGCCGCGCAGGCTGTCCCCGCAAGCTGGCCGATGCCACGGTGGTTCGTCCCGCTTTGCCTGGTGCTGCTGTTCTCAAATGTGGAACAGTAGTATCGTATTTGGCAACCTTTCTATAATTCCAGCAACGCGCCCCCGCCGCCAACGCTTTGCCTTTTCCGTGGATTTTCCGATGAGTGATCTCGCACAACACGACCTGCCGCTGCAAGGCGTCAGGGTGGTGGAATTCTGTACCGTCGCAGCCGGGCCCTTCTGCGGCATGCTGCTGGCCGACATGGGCGCCGAGGTGGTCAAGGTGGAGGCGCCCGACGGCGACACCTTGCGGCAATGGCCGCCACTGTCGGATGGCTACTCGGAGAACTTTGCCTCGCTCAACCGCAACAAGCAGTCAGTGGCGCTGAATCTCAAGGATCCGGCGGACCTGGCGCTGGCGCGCAGCCTGGTCCTCGACGCCGATGTGCTGATCGAGAACAACCGTCCCGGGGTGATGGAGCGGCTCGGCCTCGGCTACGCCAGCTTCCGCGAGGCAAAGCCAGGGCTGGTGTACTGCTCGGTGTCGGCCTACGGGCAGAGCGGCCCGCGCGCGGGCGAGGGCGGTTTCGACCTGACCATCCAGGCCGCCGCCGGCGTGATGAGCGTGACCGGCGAGCCCGACGGCGCGCCCGTGAAATGCGGCGTGCCGCTCGCCGATTTCGCCTCGGGCCTCTATGGCGCCTTTGCCATCTCCAGCGCGCTGGCGCGCGTGCGCGCCGGCGGGCCGGGTGCGCATATCGACGTGCCCATGTACGGCTGTACGCTGGGCATCGCCGCGCTGCAGACCAGCGAGTACTTCGGTAACGGCAAGAGCCCGGCCAAGCTCGGCTCGGCCCATCCGCGCAACGCGCCCTACCAGGCGTTCCGCGCGGCCGACGGCTACTTCGCCATTGCCGCCGGCAACCAGAAGCTGTGGCTGGAGGTGGTGCGCGTGGTGGCATTGCCGGCACTGGCGCAGGACGGCCGCTTCGCCACCACGCGCGACCGCGCCGCCAACCAGTCGGCGCTCAAGGTATTGCTGGAAGAACGCTTCGCCGAAGCCGGCGTGGACCACTGGATCGCTGCCTTCAATGCGGCCGGCGTGCCCCACGCCCGCATCAACGACTATGCCGCCGCGCTGGACGACCCGCAGGTCGAGCATATGGAGTGGGTCCGCCCGCTGACGCTGCCGGGTGGCCACCAGACGCGCACCTTTGCTTCGCCACTGCGCTTCGACGGGCATGGCCTGCCGATCCGCCGCGATCCGCCGGCGCTGGGCGAGCATAACGCCGCGGTGCGGGCGCGCTACGCCGCGCCCGCCGCCGGCACGGACGCATGAAGCGCCGAGAGGACACGAATATGAGCGACAAGATAGAACGGCTGCGCGAGTTCGTCGCCACCATCAGCAGGGTGGTCACGCAGGCGGAGCGCGACGGCAGCGACGAGGCGGCCGTGCTGGCGCAGGCCTCGCCCGCGCTTGCCCGGCTGGTGGCGCAGGATGACTGGCTGCCCGAAGAGATGGCGCGGCCGCACCCGGTCTACTACCAGCAGCACCTGCTCTATGGCGATCCGCTGGACCGCTTCTCGCTGGTCAGCTTCGTCTGGGGGCCGGGCCAGCAGACGCCGGTGCACGATCACACGGTGTGGGGGCTGATCGGCATGCTGCGCGGCGCGGAAATCGACCAGCACTATCGCGTGGAAGGCGGACAGCTGGTGGCCGATGGCGACGAAGTCCTGCTGCACGCCGGCCAGGTGGCGGCCGTGTCGCCGTCGCTTGGCGATGTACACCGCGTGCGCAATGCATACGATGACCGTGTCTCGGTCAGCGTGCACTTGTACGGCGGCAATATCGGCCGCATCCAGCGGCATGTCTATGATCCCGCGAGCGGCGCCACCAAGCCGTTCGTGTCGGGATACTCGAATGCGCTGGTGCCCAACCTGTGGGCTGCGGCGGCGAAGGAGTGAGCGTGGACCAGGACATCATCCTGCTGGTGCGCAAGGAGGGCGACGTCACCCGGCTCACGCTCAACCGGCCCGCGCGCGGCAACGCGCTGTCGCGCGAACTGGTGACGGCGCTGACGGAAGCAGTCGACGATTGCCATCGTGACGGTACGCGCCTGCTTGTCATCGAAGGCGCAGGCAAGCACTTCTGCACCGGCTTCGACCTGGGCGACCTCGATGCCGAGAGCGACGATTCCCTGCTCGCGCGCTTCGTGCGCGTGGAGTTGCTGCTGCAGAGCGTATATGCGGCGCCGTTCGCCACGGCGGCCCTGGTGCAAGGGCGGGCGATGGGCGCGGGGGCCGATCTCGTCGCCGCGTGCGAGCAGCGCTGGGTGGAGGCAGGCAGCAGCTTCGCTTTCCCCGGCGCGGCTTTCGGGCTGGTGCTTGGAAGCGCCCGCCTGGCGCAACTGGCAGGTATTTCGCGGGCACGCGAATGGATCACCGGCGGGCGCTCGTTCGACGCCGGCGCGGCGATAGCGGGCGGCCTTGCCTCGGGCCTGCTGGAGGCCGACCCGCAGAGCGATGCCACGGCGGCGCGCGACGCCGTCGTGGCATCGCTTGCCGGGCGTGCGCGGCGCCTGGACATGCGCACGCTGGCGGCCATTCACGATGCCACCCGCGACGGCGGCGCCGAGGCAGCATCACGGCAGCTCGCCGACCTGGTCCGCTCCGCGGCGCGGCCGGGGATCAAGGCCCGGATTGCGGCCTATCGCGCTGCGGCCGCAAGCTGAGCTTCGCGCAGCGCCTCAATCGACAGAACCGCCAGAATCGCCAGAGCGGATACGCCCCGGGCCGGCACCATCGATCGACGGTGCCGGCCCGGGGCGTATCCATTGGCGGATGTATGGCGAGATCCTTTGCGCGGATCAGTTCGGCGCCGTGCCGGCGGAAGACATCTCCTGCTTCATCGCCTCGTTGTTGGCTTTCTTGTCCGCCTTCTTGTCCTGCTTGGCGGCCTTCACATCGTGCTTGTACTCGCTCTGGGCGGCCTTCTTCCTGGTCTTGTATTCGTCCGACGCCTGCTTGTTGGCGTCGCGGCGCTGCACCAGGGGATCCTTCGGCGGCTCGACCTGGGTCATGCCGGCGGGTACGGCGGTGTTGCCGGCATCGGCGGGCGCGGCCGGGGTTTGCGCGAAGGCAGCGGCACAAAGCAGGCCGGCGGCCAGGGCGGTGGAAGCTTGCAAGAAGTGAACGGGCTTGTTCTGCGACATATCGGACCTCACTGTTGATGGATCGGTACGGCCCTTCGGATCCCGCGCGGCGGCGTTGCGACGGCTGGACTGCGGGGTGCCGAGGGCCACTTGTGTTGCGCATTGGCGTTGCGCATTTCGCCATTGTTTGACCGGCCCGCTTTGCGCCGCGTGCCCCGATCCAGACAACTGCTTACAATTGGCTTTCTGTCTGACAGACGGCTACCGACATGACCCGTCGGCGGGTTGTGGGATAGTGGCTCCCGGGGGAGTTCCGCCCCGCCTGCGCAAGCTGCTTCGGGCGCAATGAGAAGAACCAGACAAGCACTCGACATGCCAACGAAATCCAAAGCGCAGCTGACCACCGGCCCGATCGGGCGCACCTTGCTGACGTTCTCGCTGCCTGTGCTGGGCAGTAACATCCTGCAGTCGCTCAACGCCTCGGTGAACTCGGTGTGGGTGGGCCACTTCCTCGGCGAGGCGGCGCTCACGGCAACCTCCAACGCCAACATCATCTTGTTCTTCCTGCTTGGGGTGGTGTTCGGCATCAGCATGGCCAACACCATCATGATCGGGCAGGCGGTGGGCGCGCGCGACCTGGGCGAAGCACGCCGCGTGGTGGGGACCAGCACGACGTTCTTCGTCCTGCTTTCGGTGCTGGCGGCGGCGCTGGGCTACGCCTTCACCCCGGCCATCCTCGCCGCCATGGATACGCCGGCCGACGCCAGGCCGCTGGCAATCAGCTACCTGCGCATCATTTTCCTGGCGCTGCCTTTCATGTATTTCTACAACTTCGTGATGATGACGCTGCGCGGCGCGGGGGATTCGCGCACGCCGTTCTATTTCATGCTGTTGTCGGTGGGCCTGGATGTGGCGCTCAACCCGCTGCTGATCTTCGGCATCGGGCCGTTCCCCGAACTCGGCATCGCGGGCTCGGCGCTGTCGACGCTGATCGCGCAGCTCGCAAGCCTGGCGGCGATGCTGGCGCTGCTCTACCGCCGCCGCCATTTCCTCGCGCTGCGCCGGCGCCAGCTCGGCTACCTGCGTCCTAATGCCGCCATCCTGCGCGCGCTGGTGGCCAAGGGCCTGCCGATGGGCCTGCAGATGGTGGTGATCTCGTCGTCGGCGATCGTGATGATGTCGCTGGTCAATCGCCATGGCTCGCAGACCACGGCCGCTTACGGCGTGGCGTCGCAGTTGTGGACCTACGTGCAGATGCCCGCGCTGGCGGTCGGCGCGAGCGTGTCGTCGATGGTCGCGCAGAACGTTGGCGCGGGACTGTGGGAGCGGGTGACGCGCATCACGCGCGTGGGGCTGCTGTTCAACCTGCTGATGACCGGGGCCCTGGTGGGCCTGATCTACCTGTTCAACCGTCATTCGCTGGGCCTGTTCCTGCCCGACGATGGCACGGCGATCGGCATTGCGCAGCATATCAATGCCATCGTGCTGTGGTCCTTCATCCTGTTCGGCTTCACCATCGTGCTGTTCGGCACCGTGCGCGCCACCGGCGCGGTGATGGCGCCGCTGGTGATCCTGTTCCTGTCGATGTGGGTGGTGCGGCTGCCATTTGCCTGGGTGCTGGAACGTACCCTCGGCGCCGATGCGATCTGGTGGAGCTTTCCGCTGGGCTCGGTGGTATCGGTGACGCTGGCGGTGGCCTACTACCGCCTCGGCAACTGGCGCACCAGCCATATCCTGCCGGCCACCCCCGCGGGGGCGCCTCCGGAGCAGGAGTTCGCGCCGCAGGCGCCGGACACCAGCATGGGCACGCCATGCGAAGAGGCCCTGACCACGGCGGGTGCCGCGGTCGAAGAAGACATGCTGGCGGAGGCCACCGCCGGCGCACCCGCGCGCCCGCGCGAGCCCTGAGCGTCGCGGCCGCGGGTGGCGGTGTCGTGGCACCCGGTGCGCGCGGCGTGCCCTGGGATGCCGGCCTGAAAGGCAATCGAAAGATCCGTCTGGCATCGTGCGGTCCGTGGCCAAGGCAGCGATTCCAGGCGTTGCCTTTCAATTGCCTTTCGGTGCCCCTCTGGGTGCCTTGGGTGCCTCCTTCTGTGTTCCTTCGGGGCCGGCGCCGATGCCGTCCCGCGATGCGTTCCCGCCGATGCTGCGCTGTCTGCCGCGCGGCGTTCTTGCGCGCCCGCATTTCCTGCCTCACAGCCAGATGCGCTGTCGGCGACGCGCACGCGTTCCTCGTACCTCCGGTCATTCCCTGCTGTTTTCGCGGGTGTTTTTGCCTGTTTTTCGCAAATACATCACAACATGATATTTATTCGATTCGACACAATCCGATGCGTATCGGTGATTACCCCTAAGTCAGGACAAATGAAAGCAAGCTGAAAGATCGCCTCTCTAAGGTTGCATCCATCCTGCAGGAGATGCCGTTCAAACCTGCCGATCCAACCGTCTTCGCAAGCGAGAGCCTGCCTGCGAAGCCGAATGCTTTCACGTACTTTGAGGAGAATCGTTTTGCGCATACGCAGCCAAAAGGACTTTGCCTCCGGCCTGATGTTCGTTCTGGTCGGTCTGGGCTTTTCCTGGGTCGCTCGCGGCTATTCCATGGGAACTGCCGCAAAGATGGGCCCCGGATATTTTCCGTTCCTGCTAGGCCTGGTACTCGCCTTGCTTGGAGCATTCGTGTTGATCGGTTCGGTGTCGAAAAAGGGTGAAGCGGACCAGCTCGCCCGCTGGGACCTGAAGACGCTGTTGTGGATCCTGGGTTCGGTGGTGCTGTTCGGCCTGCTGCTCAAGCCGCTCGGCATGGTGCTGTCGGTGTTCGTGCTGGTGCTGGTGTCGTCGATGGCCAGCCACGAGTTCAGCTGGAAGGGTGCCTTGGCCAACGCCGTGGTGCTCGTGCTGATCAGCATGGGCGCCTTCGTCTACGGTATCAATCTGCAGATGCCGGTCTGGCCTGCTTTCATTACTGGTTAAGGAGTCGGCCAGATGGAATTGTTTGAACACTTGTCGCTGGGTTTCTCCACGGCACTGACACTGCAGAACCTCGCATACGCCTTCCTGGGCTGCGTGCTGGGTACCCTGATCGGCGTGCTGCCGGGCCTGGGGCCTCTGGCCACCATCGCCATGCTGCTGCCGGTCACCTACACGCTGCCCCCGGTGGCCGCGCTGATCATGCTGGCCGGTATCTACTACGGCGCGCAGTACGGTGGCTCGACCACCGCCATCCTGGTCAACCTGCCTGGTGAATCGTCGTCGGTGGTGACCACCATCGACGGCTACCAGATGGCGCGGCGAGGGCGAGCGGGGGTGGCGCTTGCCACATCCGGCCTGGGCTCGTTCTTCGCCGGCTGCGTGGCTACCCTGATCCTGGCTGCGTTCGCCACGCCGCTGTCGGAACTGGCGTTCAAGTTCGGCCCCGCCGAGTACTTCTCGCTGATGGTGCTGGGCCTGATCGGCGCCGTGGTGCTGGCTTCGGGTTCGCTGCCGAAGGCGGTTGCGATGATCGTGCTGGGCCTGCTGCTCGGCCTGATCGGCACCGACGTGAACTCTGGCGCCGCGCGCTTCTCGTTCGACATCCCCGAACTGACCGACGGCATCGACTTCGTCGCGCTGGCCATGGGTATGTTCGGCTTCGCCGAGATCGTGGCGAACCTGGAGCAGAAGGAAGACCGCGAGACCTTCACCGACCGCGTGACCAACCTCTGGCCGACCAAGGAAGACTTCAGGCGCATGGCACCCGCGGTGCTGCGCGGCACGCTGCTGGGTTCGGCACTGGGTATCCTGCCGGGCGGCGGTGCGGCGCTGGCTTCGTTCGCAGCGTACTCGCTGGAAAAGAAGACCTCGAAGTACTCGCATGAGTTCGGCAAGGGCGCCATCGAAGGCGTGGCAGGTCCGGAATCGGCCAACAACGCCGCGGCACAGACCTCCTTCATCCCGCTGCTGACGCTGGGCATTCCGCCCAACGCCGTGATGGCGCTGATGGTGGGTGCGATGACCATCCACAACATCCAGCCGGGCCCGCAGGTCATGACCAGCAACCCCGCGCTGTTCTGGGGCCTGATCGCCTCGATGTGGATCGGCAACCTGATGCTCATCATCCTGAACCTGCCGATGATCGGCATCTGGGTGAAGCTGCTGACCGTGCCTTACCGCTTCCTGTACCCGGCCATCCTGGTGTTCTGCGGTATCGGCGTGTACTCGGTCAACAACCAGACCTTCGACGTGTTCATGGCAGCCGGCTTCGGCATCATCGGCTACCTGTTCCTGAAGCTCAAGTGCGAGCCGGCGCCGCTGCTGCTGGGCTTCGTGCTCGGACCGATGATGGAAGAAAACTTCCGCCGCTCCCTGCTGCTGTCGCGTGGCGAGTTCACCGTGTTCGTGACGCGTCCGCTGTCGATGGGCCTGCTGATCGCCGCTGCCGCACTGGTCGCCGTCGTTGCACTGCCGTCGATCAAGGCCAAGCGCGAAGAAGCGTTCCAGGAAGAGTAGTACCGAAGAAGCCCCCGTGCCGGCGCGGCCATGTGCCGGCACGCACAATGCAAGACGCAAGATCCGGGGTGCCTCGCGCACCCCGTTTTCTTTGGCAAGACGCGTTCCGGTCCAGGCTGGCACGCACGCAGTGAACCCCGCCCGGCTGTGCTCGCAGCGCAGGGCTGCGCATGATGATCAGCTCTATCGCGCCACCCGCTGGCGCGTCACAGGAGCCGCATGAGAACTCCAACGCTGGACCGCTTCGTTTCGCGGCTATACATCCTCAAGTTCGTCCAGTCGAGCCCGTCGACGGTACTGACCCTGGTCGAGCGCCTGCGCGACCACGGAGTCGAGAACAATATCCGCTCGCTGCGGCCGATCCTGCGCAGCCTGATGATCGCGCGCGCGATCACGGCGGAACTGGTCGAGGGCAGTGGCCGCGTCTACTGCATCACCGACAGCGGCAAGGACGAGTTGGATAAATACCTCTCCCACCTGGATGTCCTGCAAAGCGATATCGCACAGACGCCATAGTCCCCGGCATCCCCGCGCGCCGGATGACCCGGCGCACGCATCGAAGTGGCTCCCTGGCCCAAAGGCCAAGGCAAGGCAAAGCAAAGCAAAGGCAAAGCAACGGCGAGAAGACCCGCCTGCCGGATCTTCCCGCCGCATGGGCCCTCGCACGAGTCCGCCATTGCGCCCTGGGCGCGCAAGCCTGTCGCCGGCTGCCGTTACTGCGTGACCAGCTCCTGTGCGTTGCCGGTACCCGTGCTCGACTGCGCCACCAGCACCTTGATCTTGTTCGGTACCAGCGCGCCGATGCCGTCGACCGGGATCGTCGTGATGAGCCAGTCGGCATTGTTGCCCAGCGTCAGCGTGCCCGAGTCGAAGATCACGGTCTTGGTGCCGGCGGTGGTGATACGCAGGCGATAGGTGCCGCCGTCGAGATAGAGCGAGTCCTGGCCGGAGGCCGGGTTCGCCGTCTTGTAGCCGATCGCCGCCATCGTCGGCGTGGCCACGGTGAGATCGGCGGCCGGCACGGTAATGTAAATATCGATGTTCTGCGCGTTGAACGAGGCATTCAGGCCGCGCACGCGGGCCTTGTCCGACAGCAGGCCCTTGCCATACGGGTCGTCGATGGTGAGCACGTCGGCAGCGGTGGAGCCGGGCAGCGCGACCACGGTGTACTTGTGGCCGGTGTGGGCATCGACGGTGGCGCTGCCGATCTGCGTTGCGGTGCCGGCCACGTTGAAGGCAAACAGCTGCGCCCCGGTTCCGACGTCGAAATAGTTCGAGACGAACTTGTAGGGCTCGTTGAGGAACGACGTCTTGGTGCCGTTCTGCAGCACGTCGACATTGGGTCCGCCCGGGATGGCATGGATCACGCGCACGGAAGGCTTGCTGATGCCGATGCGGTCATCGATGCCGTCGTCGCCGCCGCCGCCACATGCCGAGAGTACGGCCGCCGCGGCCAGTGCAAGGCCTAATACCAGGCCTGATTTGGAAAGCTTCATGAGTGCCCTCTTCTTGCCGGTGAGTGAATCATCCGGTGGCCGGCGCGTGCCGTCCCGCGACGGGATGGCCATCCTTTGCCACGCTCGTTGTCAGGCTTGCTGCCGCTCGGACCGCGGCCCTGTGAGGGGATGCGCAACGGCGCCTGCCGTAATGCAACGATAGGCAGGGCATGCGGGCCGGCAAATTGACCCGTCTCCGAAACGCGTGTCGGACAATTCCCACAGGACGAATTCTCCACATGCGGCCGGCATCGCGACGACGGCGCGACGACGGCGCGGCGGCAGGCCGGGCCATGCCGCGGCGTGCGGGAGAGCTGGGGAGGGGGAGGTGGAGGGGGAGGGAAAGCGGGAGCGGGCGCGGCCGCCGGCAGCGCCCGGAGCGGTACGCTCAGGCGGTCATCACGGCCTGGTTGCGGCCGTTGCGCTTGGCCTGGTAGAGCCCGGCGTCGGCGATCTCCACCAGGCGGCTGAACGGCGTGTTCTCGTCGGGCACGACGGACGCGCCCCCGATGCTCACCGTCACGCACTGTCCTACCGGCGAGCCACTGTGCGGCACCTGCATGGACTCGATGGCGCGGCGGACCTTCTCGGCCAGCAGGCGGGCGCCGCCGGGCGAGGTGGATGGCAGGATCATGGCGAACTCTTCGCCGCCGAAGCGCGCGGGCAGGTCGGCCGGGCGCGCACAGTTCTCGCGGATCACGCCGGCGACGCGGCGCAGCACCTCGTCGCCGGCCACGTGGCCGTACGTGTCGTTGTAGGCCTTGAAGACGTCCACGTCGATCATCAGCAATGCCAGCTGGCTCTGCTCGCGCCCGGCGCGCCTCCATTCCGCGCCGAGATACTCGTCGAAATAGCGCCGGTTGGACAGCCCGGTGAGCCCGTCGGAGTTGGTCAGCCGCTGCAACTCCAGGTTGGTCTCCAGCAGTTGCTGCTGGCTCTGGCGCAGCGCGCGGTAGGCTTCGTCGCGCTGCTGCAGGTTGAGGTACGAGCGCGAGTGATAGCGGATGCGCGCCACCAGTTCGATGGTGTCGGGCAGCTTGACCAGGTAGTCGTTGGCGCCGGCGGCGAAAGCCGCGCTCTTCATGATCGGCTCTTCCTTGGTGGACAGCACGATGATGGGGATATCGCGCGTGGCGGGGTTGGCGCGGTAGCGGCGCACCAGCGTCAGGCCGTCGATGCCGGGCATCACCAGGTCCTGCAGGATGACCGTGGGGCGCGTGCGCTCGGCCACCGCCACGGCTTCGTCGGGCTTGGAGCAGTAGTGGAAATCGATGTCCTGCTCGGGCTCGAGTTCGCGCCGCACGGCTTCGCCGACCATGGCCTGGTCATCCACCAGCAGCACCATGGCCAGGTATTCCTCGGGGCGCTGACTGTAGTTCTGTTCTGTATCTGTCGACATTGTGTTCCTCGTGCGCTGCGGCCCTGTTCCCTAACCCTGCTTGTTGCCGGGATTGGTGTTGCAGGCCCGTACGATGCGGGCCGCGATCTGCCGCAATGGCAGGATTTCGCCGGCTGCGCCGATGGCGGCGGCAGCCTTGGGCATGCCGTAGACGGCGCTGGTGGCCTGGTCCTGGGCAATGGTCAGGTAGCCACGCTCGCGCATGGCCTTGAGGCCCAGCGCGCCGTCGCGGCCCATGCCGGTGAGCAGCACGCCCACCGCATCGCCGCGCCAGTGCTGGGCCACGCTTTCAAAAAAAACGTCGATCGACGGCCGGTAAAGGTAGTCGCTCGGCTCCTCGGTATAGACCATTTTCGCGGGACTGAGCAGGCGCAGGTGGTCGTTGCTGCCGGCGAGCAGCACGGTGCCGGGCTGGGGCGCCTCGCCTTCGCGGGCCAGCCGCACCGGCAGCGGGCATTGCGCGTCGAGCCAGTCCGCCATGCCGGCGGCAAAGGCTTCGTCCACGTGCTGGACGGCGATCACGGCGGCATTGAAGCCGTCCGGCAGCGCGCCCAGCACCGCGGCCAGTGCGGCCGGGCCCCCGGCCGACGCACCCAGCGCCACCAGCCGTTCGGCGCCGGCCCTGCGCGCAAGCGTCGCGTTCGCGCGCGCGGGCGCGACGCGCCCTTCGATCAGGCGGCCGATATTGCGGATCTTGCGCAGCAGCGGCCCGCTGGCCAGTTGCGAATCCGGCTGCGCCAGCGTGGGTGTGTCGACCGCGTCGATCGCGCCGTGGCCCATGGCATCGAACACCTGGCTGGCGTTGCGGCCCAGGTCCATGGTCACCACCACGATGGCGCATGGCGTGGCGGCCATGATGCGGCGGGTGGCCTCGACGCCGTCGATCCCCGGCATCAGCAGGTCCATCAGGATCAGGTCCGGCGTGCGTGCGGCGGCCATGCGCACGGCGCTCTCGCCGTCCTCGGCCACCCACGCCACTTCCAGTTCGGGATCCAGTGCGATGACACGTCGCAGCGCCACCACGGCCAGCTGCGAGTCGTTGACGATGCCGATCTTCATGCGCGCGCCTCTCCGATCAGGTCCTGTACCGCATCGAGCAACGCGGCATCCTGGAAGCTTCCCTTGGCCAGATAGTAGTCCGCGCCGGCCTCCAGGCCGCGCTGGCGATCCTGCTCCCTGTCCTTGTACGAGACCACCATCACCGGCACCTGCTGCAGGCGCGGCTCGCGCTTGATGCGCGTGACCAGCTCGATGCCGTCCATGCGCGGCATGTCGATGTCGGTGATGACCAGGTCGAAGGATTCCGCGCGCAGCACGTTCCAGGCGTCCATGCCGTCCACCGCCACGGTGACATCGTAGCCTCGGTTGGCCAGCAGCTTGCGCTCCAGTTCACGCACCGTGAGCGAATCGTCCACCACCAGCACGCGCTTGCGCCGTACCGGGGCGGCTACGGCGCCGCCGCGGCGGATGCGGTCGATCTTGCCTTCGGACAGCAGTTTCTCCACCGACCGGATCATGTCTTCCACGTCGAAGATCAGCACCGGCGTGCCGTCCTCGGTGATGCTGCCGGCGGCAATATCCTTGATCTTCCCGAGGCAGGCCGCCAGCGGCTGGACCACCAGGATACGCTCTCCCAGCAGGCGGTCCACCGCCACGCCGTATGTGCGCTCGTGATCGCCCAGCACCACCACCGGCACGGTGTCCTCGTCGCGCCGGGCCTCCGGTCGCTGCAACACCTGGGCCGTGCTGACCAGGCCCACCTGGCGATTGCCGAAGCGGAAGTGCTGGCGGTTCTGCAATTGCTCGATGTCGCGGCGCTCGAGGTGGAGGGCCTGCATCACGTAGGCCAGCGGGAAGGCATAGGCTTCGCCCGACACCTCCACCAGCAACGCGCGCACCACCGACAGCGTGAGCGGCAGCTCGAGGTGGAACTGCATGCCGCGCCCGCTTTCCTGCACCAGGCGGATGCTGCCGCGCACCTGGCGGATCATGTCCTGCACGGCATCGAGCCCGACCCCGCGCCCGGATACTTCGCTCACGGTCTCGCGCATGCTGAAGCCGGGCAGCAGCAGGAAGTCGAGCAACTCCGCCTGCGACAGCCGGGCGACGGTTTCCTCGGGCGCCAGATTGCGCCGCACGATGGCGCGGCGCAGGGCATCCAGGTCCACGCCGGCGCCGTCGTCGGAGATCACGATGACCAGCCGCCCGGCGTTGTGGCGCGCATTGAGCGTGATGCGGCCTTCGACGGGCTTGCCGGCGGCGCGGCGCACGTCGGGCATCTCGATGCCGTGGTCCACCGCATTGCGCAGCAGGTGCGCCAGCGGGGCCTCGAGCTGTTCGAGGATGTCGCGATCGACCTTGGTGCTCTCGCCGATCAGCTCGAGGTGCACCGCCTTGCCAAGCGCGCGGCCGAGGTCGCGCACCATGCGGGAGTAGCCGGCGAGGCCGTCGGCCAGCGGCCGCATGCGGCTTGCCAGCGCGCGGTCGTAGAGCTGGCGCGACAGGCGGCCGGTGCGGTGGTCGTATTGTTCGAGGTCGCTGACGCGCTGCGAGAGCTGCCGGTGGCTTTCGGCAAGCAGGTGCTGCGCGTCGGCCAGCCGGGCCTGGGCGGCGCCTTCGGCTGCGTTGCCGCCCTGGCCGCCGGCCAGCGCCGCCTGCAGGGCGTCCAGCGCCTGCAGCGCGCGCATCTGCAGGCGCCGGGTCTGCTGCAGGGCGTTGCCGAAGGGCTTGAGCCAGTTGGCCTCGATCATCGCCGCGCCGGACAATGCCAGCAACTGGTCTAGCGTGTCGGCGCTCACGCGCAGCATGCGCTCCTGGGTCTCCGGCAGCGCGCCGGCCTCGCCGGCCGGGTCGGCGGGCCGGACGTGGGCGGGCAAGATGCCGGGGGGCGCATCGGCGGGCCTGTCCATGGGCGCATCGGCCGGCGGCACGGCCGGCGCGTCCGCGCTGGCGGCCGTTGTCACCGGCATGGCTTCGGCCGTGGCTTGCGCCGGCGCCGCGGGCGGCTCGGCCGCGCTGGCGGCCTGCTCCGGCATCGTCTGTTGCAGGACGTGCGCGCTTGCCCACGGCGCGGCGTCGACCGCCTTGCCGGCCAGCAGCGCCTCCAGGCGCGCCACCAGTGCATCGATCTCGGCCTTGCCGGCGTGATCGGCCCAGCCGAGATCGCCGCCGGGCGGGCTGCCCAGGCGCAGCAGCAGGTCGGTGCCGTGCAGCAGGGCATCGATATGCACGGGCCGCAACAGCAGTTCGTCGTGCTGGGCCGCGACCAGGCAGTCTTCCATCACATGGGCCACGCGCACGCCGCCGTCGAGGCCGACGATGCGCGCCGCGCCCTTGAGCGAATGGGCGGCGCGCATGCACGCCTCGAGCTGCTCGCTGGCGGCGGGATTGCGCTCCAGCGCGAGCAGGCCGGCATTGAGGACATCCGCCTGCGATTGCGCTTCGAGCGCGAACAGTTCGAGCAGGGAGGCGTCGCGCAACTGGTCGGGATTCATGCCAGGCTCCGCGTCAGGGCTTGCTGCAGCGAGGCCGCGTCGAGCAGCCCCACGGTGCGCCCGCCGCTTTGCAGCAGCGCGCGGGCATAGCGCGAGGACGTGCGCGACAACGTGGTCGGCAGCGGCTGCAGGGCGGATTCGGCAATGCGCTCGATGCCGGCAATCTCCTCGACCGGCAGCGCGAAGGCGTTGCGGCCCTGGCCCAGCACCAGCAGGCGTGCGCCATGTCCTGCGCTGCTGGTCGTGTCGTGCGCCGCGTCGAACGCAGCATCGCTGCGCGCGCCGGCGCCCTGGGCGGGCGCGGGCGAGTCCTGCCCGAGCAGGCGTGCCAGCGAGATGCACACCAGCAGGTTGCCGCGCACGCTGACCAGGCCCAGCACCGCGGCGTGCCGCCGGTGCGGCAGCGAGTGCAGGGGGCAGGGCGCGGTGACCTCGGCCAGCGCCTCGGCCGGCAGCGCCAGCCACTCCTCGCCGATGCGGAACACCAGGCAGGAAACGGCCGGGCCCTGCGCGGCGGTGCCGGCCCGGGCGGCATCGGCCGCGGGCAGGCTCACCTCGCCCGTGGGCAGGTTGTCGAGCAGCGTCAGCGCGGCGCGCGAGTAGGTCGGGCAGTTGCGGCAGTGGATATGCGTGGGCAGCAGCGGGCAGCTGCCGTCGCCCAGTACGCCGATGCGGCGCCAGCAGTCGTCGACGACGACGCCATGCGTGCCGTGGCTGGCGCCGGGGTGGGATGTCGCGAGCGGTGCGGGCTCAGCCATGGCGGGTCGGTTGATTGCGCTGGGCGCGGTTTCTCAGGCGGGCCGCGGCCGCGCCGTCGCCTTGCGCCTCGAGGATGGCAGCCATATGGTAAAGCGCCTCCTGGTGGCCCGGGTCGAGGTATAGCGCGCGGCGATAGGCCTCGCGTGCGTCGGCGGGGCGGCCGGTGGCATCGTACAGCACGCCCAGCAGGCAGTAGCCGGCGGCCGACGGCGCCTGCGCATCGAGGTATGCCTCGCACGACGCGATGGCCGCGGCCAGGTCGCCGCGATCTGCCAGCCGCGAGATCTTCGCCAGCGGGTCGGCGCTGCCCGGCGCCTTGGTGGCGGGCGCCGGCCGCGGCTGGGCCGCCCGCTCGGGGGCCGGCGTCAGCGAGGCCTGGTAGGTGCGGAAGGACGGCGCCGGAGGCGGCGCATGCGGCAGGCGGGGCGCCGGGGCGGCATGGACTGCGCCACCGTCCGAGGGTTCATTGGGCGGGGCCGCCTGGCGCGGGGCGCGCCGCGTGAACGCAAAGGCGAGCGGCACGCCGGCCGAGACAAAGCCGTGCCGTGTCAGCAGGCTGGCTTCGGCCGGCCCCACGAAGAGCGTGGCGTCGGGCCGGCTCACCCGCTCCAGCACACGCAGCGAGCGCTGCTGCGTGGGCGCATCGAAATAGATCAGCAGGTTGCGGCAGAACACGAAATGGTAAGGCGCCTCGCCCGCCATCAGCATGGGGTCCAGCAGGTTGCCGCGCAGTAGCCGCACCTTGGCGCGCACATTGGCGTTGAGCGCATAGCCGCCCGGCGCGGCGGTGAAATGCCGGTCGCGGAAATCCAGCGGGCTGCCGCGGAACGAATTGCTGCCGTAGTGGCCGATACGCGCGCGCTCCAGGGCGCGCGCGCTGATATCGATGGCGTCGACCTGGAAACGGTTCTCGGGCACCCCGGCATCGAGCAGCGCCATGACGATCGAATACGGTTCCTCGCCCGTGGAGCAGGGCACGCTGAGGATGCGCAGCGGGCCCTCGCCGTCATGCAGGCGTGCGCCGCCGAACACGCGCATGGCGGCGAAGCGGCCAAGCGCCAGCAGCGCCTCGCGGTGGCGGAAGAACCAGGTTTCCGGCACCACCACGGCCTCGATCAGGGCCTGCAGCTCTTCCGGGTGCGAGTGCAGCAGGTTCCAGTAGGCATCGTGGTCGGGCACCGCGGCCGTCGCCAGGCGCTCGCGCACCGCGCGCTCGATCATGCCGGCGCCCACCGTGCAGGCGTCCAGGCCGATGCGCTCCTTGAGCAGCGCTTCGATATGGCTGGCCGTGGTCATGGTGCCGCGAGGCCGGGGAACAGGCGGGCGTGCACCTCGTCGGGCAGCAGCGCGTCGACCTTGACCCACTGCACCAGTCCCTGCGCGCCGCCGCGCACCGGGCCCAGGTAGCGCGCCGGCGCGGAGTCCACGCCACTGTCGGTGAACTCGCCGGGGGCGCAGCGCAAGGTTTCGGTGGCGTATTCCAGGCGCAGCCCGAGCAGGCGCGCCGGCGCATCCGCGCCACGGCGGTAGTGCACAAGGACCGTGCGCGTACTGGTGCGGTGGGCGACGGGCGTGCCGGTGGCCAGTGCGTTGACGTCGATGACCGGCACCACCTCGCCGCCGCGCGCCAGCAGCCCGCTCACCCAGGGCGGCGCCTCGGGCAGTTGCTTGAGCGTGGTCAGCGGCAGCACTTCCTCGATCTCGCTGGCGTCGAGCGCGTAGTGGTCAGGGCCGATGCGGAACAGCAGGAAGAGCTTCATGGGAAGTGGTCCGGGCCCGCAAGGCTCAGACCTTGAAGCGGGACACGCCGGTGCGCAGGTCGTTGGCGACCAGCGTCAGCTCGTCGATGGCCTGGCTGGACTGGCGCAGCGATTCCACCGTCTGCTGGGCCGCCTCGGAGAGCTGCATCAGCGCCTGGTTGATCTGCTCCGCGCCGCCAGCCTGGGCCTGCATGCCCTCGTTGACCATCTGCACGCGCGGCGCCAGCGACTGCACCTGGCCGATGATCTGGGACAGCTGGTCGCCCACCTGGGTCACCTCGGACATGCCGCGCCGCACTTCCTCGGCGAACTTGTCCATGCCCATCACCCCGGCGGCCACCGCCGACTGGATCTCCCGCACCATCTGCTCGATGTCGTACGTGGCGACCGCGGTCTGGTCGGCCAGGCGGCGGATCTCGGTGGCCACCACCGAGAAGCCGCGACCGTACTCGCCGGCTTTCTCGGCCTCGATCGCCGCGTTGAGCGAGAGCAGGTTGGTCTGGTCCGCCACCTTGGCGATGGTGGTGACCACCTGGTTGATATTGCCGGCCTTCTCGTTCAGGGTGGCCAGCTTGGCGTTGACCGAGCCGGCGGCTTCCATCACATGGTGCATGGTGGTTTCCATGCGCGACAGGCCGACCTGGCCGGTGCCGGCCAGTCCGGCGGTCTGCTCGGCGGCGCTCGACACCTCGATCATGGTGCGCACCAGGTCGCGCGAGGTGGCGGAGATCTCGCGCGAGGTGGCGCCGATCTCGGTGGTGGTGGCCGCCGTCTCGGTCGCGGTGGCCTGCTGCTGGCGGGCGGTGGCCGCGATCTCGTTGACCGAGGTGGTGACCTGGATGGCCGAGCGCTGGGCCTGGCCGACCAGCCCGGTCAGCTCGCCGGTCATCTGGTTGAAGCCTTGCTCGACCTCGAGGAATTCGTCCTGGCGTTCAAGCGACAGGCGCTGGCGCAGGTCGCCGCCGCGCATGCCGGACAGCAGTGTCACGATCGAGCGCATCGGCACGGTGATGGAGCGGAACAGCAGGTAGCCGGCCACCAGCGATCCCAGCAAGGCAGCGATCAGCGAGAC
This sequence comes from Cupriavidus sp. 05N38, assembly GCF_056397345.1. Classification (NCBI taxonomy): domain Bacteria; kingdom Pseudomonadati; phylum Pseudomonadota; class Betaproteobacteria; order Burkholderiales; family Burkholderiaceae; genus Cupriavidus; species Cupriavidus sp. 05N38. The sequence goes on along the minus strand of NZ_JBFTNF010000002.1, from coordinate 2,181 downwards.
TTCGATACTGATCTTGGCGGTCTCTACGGCGTTGCTGATGCTGGTGGCGCCGGTTTCCGACACCTTGTTGTTGTCTTCCAGCAGGGCCTGCAGGGCCGCGCGGCCGTCATCCCAAACGGCATGGATCGGGCCGCGCAGCCGGGCCTCCATGGCGCCGGCCTCGGCGCTGCCGGCGGCGAACACCATGGCCGAGACTTCGTCATAGTTGCGGCGAAGTTCCTTGTATTTCTCGAAGCGCTGGCGGTCGTCCGGGCGGACGATCGAGTCGGCGTATTTATGCTCGAGCGTATCCAGCCGCTTGCGCAGGGCTGTGTTGGCCTCGGCATAGGTGCGGCGCTCCGCGTCGCTGCCCGCGGTAATGCTCTGCCAGGCCAGCACGTAGGTTTCACCCCATGCGCCGCGCATCGCGGTGCTGTAGTAGAGTCCGGGCAGCGAATCGTCGCGTAACGCGACGGTGTGGGATTCAATCGTCGACAGCCGGCCGTAGGCGACCACGAAGGTCAGCAATATGACAGCCAGGATCATGGCAAAGCTTGCCAGGATGCGCGTGCGGATGGTCCAGAGGGTCGCGGTGCGGTTGCCCATTCGATGTTCTTGTATTTTCTTGCAGGAAGGGTGGCGGGCGGCGTCCGGACGCGGTGAACCTGGCACGGCGACGCCATGAGCGGCGGGTCCGCAGGCGGAGACTGGCGCCCCGGGGTGCCCGCCCGCCTTATAGCGGCGTAGGGTACTGGAAGGTTTCTGTCATTTCAATGGCGCGGGCGCGGGCTAGCGTTTTGTGATTATGTTATTTGCCGTCCCGCAACATATCGCAATATCATGGTTTGACGCGGCTTGATTTTTTCCTGGTTTTAGTCACACTTGCCAAATTGACAGATCGGATCGATGTCGACAATCACAAACAGGGCAGGGATGGTGGCTAGGTCAGAGGCGAAGGCCGGCGCCTCGCCGAACGCGGACCTCGACCCGCTGACCGGCGTTGCTTCGCGCCAGGCATTCTTGAGTATGCTGGAAGGCCGCCTGCGCACGGAGGCTGCCCCGCGCTGCGCGCTATTGCTGCTCGGCATCGACGATTTCCGGGCCTTCAACGATATGCACGGCCATGCCGAAGGCGACGAGATCCTGCGCCGGGTGGCCCGTCGCCTGCGCGACGCCTCGCCGCGCGATGCCGTGCTCGGGCGGATCGGCGGCGACGAGTTCGCCGTGCTGCTGCCCTCCATCGCCGATCCCACCCTGGTGCGCCACGTCAGCGCCGCCATCCTGTCGCTGCAGTCCGAGCCGCACGAGTACGGCAGCCGGCGCCATCATGTGCTGGCAAGCCTGGGCGCCTGCGTCATGCCCGCCGGCGGCGACAATGCCTCCGACGCGCTGGCTTCGGCCAGCCTGGCACTGGGCCGGGCCAAGCGTGACGGCGGCCGTACCATCCGCTTCTTCAAGCCGCAGATGCGCACCGACGTGACGACCCGCCTGTCGCTGGTGCAGGCGCTGCGCGACGCCTACGCGCAACGCCAGTTCGAATTGCTCTACCAGCCGCAGATCGACCTGAGCGACGGCCGCGTGGTCGGTGCCGAGGCGCTCATGCGCTGGCGCCATCCCACCCAGGGCCTGCTCACGCCGGCGAGCTTCATCGACGCACTGGCCGCCAGCAGCGTGGCGGCCGACGTGGGCGTGTGGCTGCTCCATACCGCCTGCGCGCAGGCGCGCATGTGGTCGCTGGCGTTTCCCGACGCGCCGCGCGTGGCCATCAACCTGTTCGCCGCGCAGCTCAGCGAAAGCCGGCTGCTGACCGAGGTGCGCCACGTGCTGCGCGAACTGGCGCTGGCGCCCGAGCGGCTGGAGCTGGAAATCACCGAGACCATCGCCCTGCAGCAGGGCGACGACTTCTCCGGCCAGCTGCAGACCCTGCGCCGCGACGGCGTGACCCTGACCTGCGACGACTTCGGCACCGGCTATGCATCGCTGAGCTTCCTCAAGACCTTCCCGGTCGACCGCATCAAGATCGACCAGTCCTTTATCCGCAACGTCACGCAGAGCCCGGTCGATGCCGCCATCGTGCGCGCCATGGTCAACGTGGGCGGCAGCCTGGGCATCGGCGTGGTGGCGGAGGGCGTGGAGACCGCCGAGCAGCGCGATTTCCTCATCGAGAACGGCTGCCACGAGGTGCAGGGCTACCTCTATGGC